>NZ_DBDF01000177.1:8125-34029 GCF_002293435.1 Bacteroides sp. UBA939
CGTCGCAGAGAAAAAACGCTGTGTCTCTGTGTCTCTGTGTTTGAATCACCGCTAAATTCTCATTTATGACAAGACACTTATGAATAATGCAGGCTAAGACGAATTGTATGCACAGGGCATCGAAAGTGACGAAGAACCCGACTACCCCTTGAGGTTTCAATAAATATCGGTATCTTTGCGAGCACATCAAAATTTAAAGAATTAAAAACAAAGAAAATTATAGATATGGCTAATGAGAAGATTATCCTCACGGGCGACCGCCCAACAGGACGCCTGCACATCGGGCACTACGTAGGTTCGTTAAGAAGAAGAGTGGAGTTGCAGAACTCCGGCTTGTACAACAAGATATTTATTTTCATCGCCGACGCACAGGCACTGACCGACAATATGGAGAACCCGGAAAAAGTAAGGCAGAATGTCATTGAAGTAGCGTTGGATTATCTTGCCTGCGGTCTGGACCCGACGAAGTCCACCATCTTCATCCAATCGCAAATACCGGAACTCTGCGAACTGTCGTTCTACTACATGGATCTCGTAACCGTATCGCGCCTACAACGTAACCCGACCGTAAAGACTGAAATTCAGATGCGCAACTTTGAGGCAAGCATTCCGGTAGGTTTCTTTACATACCCCATCAGCCAGGCAGCAGATATCACAGCTTTCAAAGCCACAACCGTTCCCGTAGGCGAAGACCAGGAACCGATGATTGAACAGGCTCGCGAAATCGTTCGCCGCTTCAATTATATATATGGTGAGACGCTTGTTGAACCCGAAATCCTGTTGCCCGACAATGCCGCTTGCCTGCGTCTGCCGGGAACCGACGGTAAAGCAAAAATGAGCAAGTCTTTGGGCAACTGCATCTACCTTTCCGACACTGCCGAGGAAGTGGAAAAGAAGATCCGCGGCATGTACACCGACCCCGACCACTTGCGCGTGCAAGACCCGGGCAAAGTAGAGGGCAATCCCGTATTCACTTATCTGGATGCCTTCTCTCGTCCCGAACACTTCAGCCTCTACCTGCCCGAATATCCAAATCTGGATGAATTGAAAGCGCATTATATGCGTGGCGGATTGGGAGACGTAAAAGTGAAGCGATTCCTCAACGCCATTATGCAAGAAATGTTGGAACCGATACGCAACCGCCGCAAAGAGTTCGAGCAGGACATTCCCGGCATCTACGACATGTTGAAGAAAGGCTGCGAAACCGCCCGTGAAGCAGCCGCTGCCACGCTGGACGATGTGCGCAAAGCAATGAAGATAAACTACTTTGATGATGCGGAATTGATTGCAGAACAGGTGAAGCGGTTCAAGGGGTAAGCCAACAAGAAGCATCATTACATCAACAACGTCTCTTTTCGGCTGTCTTTATAACATCGCATTAAAATTGATTTATATGATTACAAATATCAAAATCGAAAATTTTAAGAAGTTGGAGTCTGTATCATTTCAACTTTCTTCTTCCGTTGTTATTATTGGTCCCAATAATTCAGGCAAATCAACCATATTCCAGGCCTTATGCCTATGGGAAATAGGAGTGAGAAAGTATGTTGCAGCTAAAGAGCAAGGCAAATTAAACAAGAGTAAGAGAATAATCCTCAATCGGAAAGATTTGCTCAACAGTCCGATAGAAGATGCTCAATTCTTGTGGACAGATGGAAAGACCACGCATAAAAAAAATGCTCCCGCAACACATATTATATTGGCTATTGAACTTGAAGGAGAAACGAATAACAAAAAATGGAAATGTCGTGCGGAGTTCTATTATTATAATACCGAATCATTCTCATGCGGCATAACCACCGGATTAGATGATATAATCGAACTCTATAACAACACCCAAGGCATTCATTTCGGATTCCTGCAACCCATGTCGGGCATTTCAACCTCCGAGGATAAATTAACACAAGGCTCTATTGACCGGAAAATGGGCGAAGGAAAAACAGCAGAGGTCTTACGTAATATCTGCTTTGAGATGCTCAATCCTGAAACGTCTAAAAGACATGAAGACGAAATACAGAACAATTGGAAACACCTTAGTGAAGTAATCAAATCAATGTTTGGTGTAACATTAGAAAAGCCACAATACATTAAGTCTACAGGATTAATTCAGCTAAGATATAAGGAAAACAATGTAACGTATGATATATCCTCAGGCGGAAGAGGTTTCCTGCAATCACTATTGCTGTTTAGTTATATGTATGTCAATCCCAATACGGTGTTGCTATTGGATGAACCGGATGCACATCTTGAGGTTATAAGACAGCGTGAAACTTTTCAGCGAATTAACGAAATAGCAGACCAAACGAACTCGCAAGTATTAATAGCTTCACATTCGGAAGTTGTATTAGACCAAGCTGCTGAGGCATCGAAAGTTATAGCCCTGATAGAACATAAAACTTATGAATTGAACACTTCTACGAAAAGTCAATCTCTGAGTTATATCAAGAAAGCACTTACAGATATCGGATGGGAGACATACTATTATTCCAGAGCCAAAGGACATATCCTGTTCTTAGAAGGTTCTACCGACTTAGATATGCTTCTTGCTTTTGCTAACAAGCTGAAACACAAAGTAGAACCTTTGCTAAGAACCGCACATATTCGCTATACCGCCAACAATCTGCCACATAAGGCCCTTAGCTATTTTGTGCCACTAAAAGAGATATTTCCTGAGCTAAAGGGGCTTGCTCTATTTGACAGGCTGGGAAAAAGTATTGATGCAAAATCTCCGCTGAAGATAATAAGCTGGGAAAGAAGGGAACTGGAAAATTATTTTGCTCGTCCGGTACTACTTGTCAAACATGCAAAGATGTTATCATACAAATACACTAACTATACATCCGAACAATTAAAAGATAAGATGAAACAAGCCATAGCCAATTACACGCCGCCTGCATATTTAAATGATTTAAATAATTCTTGGTGGGATGAGGCTAAGCTATCCGATGATTGGTTAGATCTTATCTTTCCCGAGTTTTATAAGCAACTGGGTATTCCTGCAGACTTCTTCAAAAGAGATTATTATCGGCTAATTAATCTAATGAAAGTCGAAGATATATCAGCGGAAATATCTGAAAAGTTAGATGCAATCTATGATATATTGGATTCACCGCGTGCACATACGTGCATATCTCATTAACGCTTCCAGATAATAATAATCCGCATATACCAAAGGAACATCAATCTCTTGGTTATGCGGAATACTGCCTGTGCTATGCATCAATATGAAATTGCAGTTCGTATCCGGTTCAGCCAGATAGGCAGGAGAAGAAAGAGAATGTAATATGTGCGTCGCCGCGGCAGTGTACTTTTTCCCATCCGTCACATAGTCCGCCAGTTCCAGAAAAGCAGAGGCAGCAATCGCAGCAGCCGAAGCATCGCAGGGTATGACTTTAAACTTCTGCGGGTCATAGTCCCAGTCTGGTATATATCCCGCTTGACCTGCATTAAAATCCCAATACGGTATTCCATCTTCCGGCAAGTTCGGATGACTCAGCCAGAAGTCTGCCGTACGGACAGCTATCTCCAGAAAATCCTTCCTAAGAGTCTCACGGTAAGCCATCGTATATCCGTAAATAGCCCATGCCTGTCCGCGCGCCCATGCGGAATTATCAGAAAACCCCTGGCAGGTAGCCCGATGCAGGACTTCTCCTGTTTCCTCATCATAATTAACTACGTGATAATTACTGTAATCTTCACGGAACTGATTCTTCGCCGTTGTTTCGGCATGGCGGTTAGCAATTTGGGCATAAATGGAATCTCCCGTCACTCTCGTGGCAAAATACAGTAGTTCCAGATTCATCATATTGTCAATAATAACCGGATAGAACCATTCATCCTTACCGTTCCAGGCTTTCCGGTAGTTCCATGATTCGATACTACCGGTTTTCTCATTAAAACGAGTACATAATGAGCGCGCCGACTCAACCAGTATTTCCTTATAGGCTTCAGCTCCTGTCAAACGGTATGCATTCCCGAAACTGCAATACATCAGGAAACCAATATCGTGATGATTGGTCAGTTTCTTCAAAGGTTCGAGCGCTTCTGTCCACTCCAAAGCGGCATCTTTCCAGTTCTCCCTACCTGTATATTCATATACATACCACAAACATCCGGGGAAGAATCCCTCCGTCCAGTCGTTTTTATGAGTTACCTTAAGCTTGCCATCCTTACCTATCGTACGGGGATAATCAGTTGGTTCGGGTATAGCTTTCAACTGATTCGACAGTTGCCGTTCAGCCCGTTCAAACCCACGCTTTACAATTTCTGTATCCCCTTCTCCGCTACATGCAACCAACATTAATACCGACATGTATAAAATGTAAGACACTTTCATTCCAAATGCTTTATATCCCTTTACTTCCTTTCCGCACTCCATATACGTTATAATCTATAATTAATACCTTTAATGTTTGATTCTCATACCTTATAATTTACCCGTGCAAAGCTATAGAAATCATTCAAATAAAACAAACATACTATTAAATTATAGTTCTCTCTGTTCTCAGGACACGCCTATATTGTCCGTTTTTGTAGCACAAATTGCGTAATCGTCTAAAAACAAGAAACACTAAGGCAGTAAGTTTTAAAAATTCCGGTATCTTTGCATAACTAAAATCAAAACACAAAAAGATATGAAAACCACAGCCCGACTTATAATATCAGTTATCATAGGAAGTCTGATATCAGCAAAAGCGCATACAGCTATCGCTGTCCCGAATACTGCGGACAATAGCAATGAATTTGAAGTCCTGATGCAGAAAATCAGGCTCGACTTCGCTAACAATCCTTCCATTGACGAAGATTTAAAAAGCTACAATGATACCGACGGCTCGTTTACTGACGTAGACTATAGCAGCATACAGCGTACCAATTGGCCGCCTATCGTACATATAGACCGGCTCTCCGCCTTTGCCTTCGCCTACACAAATCCTGAAAACAAATATTATAAGGATGAAGTACTGTTTGCTAAAATACAAAAGGGACTGGAGTATTGGCATGAACGTAATCCGTGGTGCCACAACTGGTGGTACAATCAAATTGCGGAACCTCAGCAGACTGGCATATTGCTGATACAAATGCGGGCAGGAGAAAAACACATCCCGGCAGAACTGGAAGAAAAGATACTGGAAAGAATAAAAAAAGACGGCGGACATCCTGCCAAATGGACAGGCGCCAACCGTACGGATATAGCCTTGCACTGGATATACCGTGCGTGCCTTTCCGAAGATGAAGCAGACTTGAGCACCGCACTTGAGAATGCATACAGTCCCATCGTATATACCACCAAAGAAGGGTTCCAGCACGACAACAGCTACTTTCAACATGGTACCCAACTCTATATCGGTGGTTACGGAGACGAAATCCTGAAAGGTGTCACTCAAATAGCCATGTACACCCGGGGAACCCGGTATGCAATTCCTTCAGACAAGCTGGCGTTACTGAGTAAATTCATGCGCGAAACTTATTATTCCACCATACGCGGACAATACATGTTGTTTGACGTACTCGGCAGAGGCGTAAGCCGTCCCGGCATTACCAACAAAGCGCATACAGCCTTATTCGCCAAACGCATGATTGAATTAGACCCGGCACACGCCAAAGAATATGAAGAAATCATCCTGCGCCTGAGTGGTAAACGAACCACCGACTATGCACTGTCGCCCAAACATACTCATTATTTCCGCGGAGACTATACCTTACATGTACGTCCTGCCTACACTTTTGATGTGCGCATGGTGTCTACGCGTACCAAACGTTGTGAGTACGGTAACGGAGAAAACCTGAAAACTTACTTCATGTCCGACGGATGCACCAATATAGTAAGTGATGGAAACGAATATGCCGATATTTTCCCTGTCTGGAACTGGACACGTATCCCCGGAGTGACAGCGCCACAAGTTGAGGAAATTCCTATGGCAACCAGTGATTGGCAGACGCCGGGTACTTCTACTTTCGCCGGAGGAGTATCCGACAGTCTTTATGGGGCATCTGCATATTCGTACACAGATACATACGCCGGTATCAATACAAGCGCACGGAAAGCATGGTTTTTCTTTGACGATGAGGTGGTTTGCTTAGGCGCCGGCATCCATTCCACTTCAGAATATCCGGTATATACTACCGTTAATCAATGCTTGGCCGCTTCATCCAAAGTCTTGCTATATCATAAAAAGAAACCAACCGAAATAACCCAGGGGAATTTCAACTACACTTCTCCCGAATGGATTCTTCATAATAAAACAGGCTATTTGTTTCCGGACGGCGGGAAAGTATTCGTAGCCAATCAGCAACAGACAGGAAGTTGGTACGACATCAACCACACTGCCCCCAAAGATAGTATACAAAAGGATATTTTCACTATATGTATCGACCACGGCATGAAACCGTCTGATGCAACTTATGCCTACATCATCATACCCGGCATGCAAACGGTTGACGGCATGAAACAGTATCAGCAGGAAAAGAATATTAAAATCCTGACCAACACAGAAAACCTTCAAGCAGTCAGCAATGAAAAAGCAGGTATTTTACAAATGATATTTTATCAATCCGGAGAATTTATATATAAGGATCTGACAATAAAAGCAGATAAAGCCTGCGCACTGATAGTCAAAATGACAAACCGGAATAAAATAAAGCTTCATATAGCAGACCCGGGACAAACAGAATCCAATATAACCTTAGAAATCCGGACACGGAAACAATCGAAAACAATCAATTGTGATTACCGGAACAGTGGCATCTATGCCGGACATACCAAGGTCTTTGATATCAGCCTATAATCCCATAGGGAGTTCTTTCTCACATCTTCCCTCGTCCCCGGATACCTTCTCCGGGGATATTATACGATTCAGCAACCTAAAATGACGACTCAGCGACTTTTATTTAATCCTGTAAAGTATAACAGCTTTCTTTGCAGTGAATAATTAGAATAATCATTAAATTTACATGAAATGGAAAAGAACAAAAGAATCATTGGCCTTATCGGAGCTGTAATCTTTAGTTATGGTTTTATCATGGTATTGAATTGGGTACATAACAGTGACCTATTCAACACAAACACTCTCGTACTGGGAACAACTACTCTCATTATTGTTTTACTGGTAAGTTCTCTTTTCAATAAAATACTCCAGAGAATTACAAATAGTCCGGTTGCACAAATAAGAAAGAAGATGAAGTCTTCACTGATAATCTTCACTCTCTCAACACTGGTAATTTCCTTTACCGCTTTCTTTTCAGGTCTGTACTTATTCTATAAAGTCGAAGGCTTGAATACCGATCACTTTATTCAGCGAATCTTTCAGAAAGAATTTGCCGGCTCCATCATTCATACCTCCATAGGAATCTTGACCGGTATTGCAATCTTCTTTTATACAATCTGGAAACAAGCGGTTAACCGCGAACTGCGATTGCGGGAAGAGAATCTGAAATACAAGTACATCAATCTTAAGACACAGGTTAATCCACATTTTCTTTTCAACAGTTTGAATACGCTATCCGAATTAGTCTACGAGGACCCGAAAAAGGCAGATAACTACATCCAACAACTAAGCGGAATTTACCGCTATATTCTGGAGCATGAAGAAACCGACTTGATTCCATTGGATGAAGAGGCCATATTCGTAAAGCAATACTTTGATTTACAAAAAGAACGGGCCGGTGATAAAGTACAGTTGAATATTAGCATCAATAATGCGGATAGATACAAAGTAATGCCTGTATCTTTACAGATATTAGTCGAGAATGCTTTGAAACACAATTCGTTTTCAGAAAACAATCCTTTGAAGATAAGTATCTGTAAGGAAGACATGTTTGTTGTTGTATCTAATAACATTCAGAGAAAAAATGTGTTAGATAATTCATACGGTACAGGCTTGTCTAATTTAAAGGAAAGGATTAAACTTGTTACAGGCATGGAAATGGTAGTGAACCATGATAATGATGTATTTACAGTAAAAATACCTATTGTTAGCGTTTAGAATGAAAGTATTAATAATAGAAGATGAACGTCCGGCTTCCCAAAAGCTGAAGCGTTTGCTGAAAGAAACCGATCCGGGAATAGAAGTAGTTGATATTCTCGGCTCGGTTGAGCAATCCGTCAATTGGTTTTTAGAAAACAGAAGTCCCGAATTGATATTTATGGATATTCAGCTTGAGGATGGACTATGTTTTGAAATCTTTGAGAAAATCCGAATAAAGACTCCCATCATCTTTACTACTGCTTACGACAGGTATGCTTTGAATGCTTTCAAGGTAAACTGTATTGACTACTTGTTGAAACCGGTTAACCCGTATGAGTTGAGAAATGCCATTGATAAGTTTGATGCAATACACAGAACGATACAGGATTACTCCAAATACGAATCTGTCATTCATCAGTTGCCTGCCCGGAACAAAGAACGTTTTCTAATAAAGATAGGTGAACACTACAAATCGGTTCCGACATCGGATATTTCCTGTTTTTATTCTCTTGAACGCTCGGTGTTTCTTTTCACTAACACCGGCAAAAGTTATCCTGTCGATTACTCATTAGACAGAATAGAGCAGTTGGTCGATTCGAAACTATTCTTTCGGGTTAACAGGAACTTTATAGTCAACTACTATGCTATTCAGGATATGATTGCATACTCGTCCAACAGAATAAAAATCATCCTTGCCAACTGGCGTGAGAAAGAAGAGATTATTGTAAGCAGAGAACGCGTATCCGATTTTTTAAAGGTCTGGATGGATAGATGATTTGCTCAGTCCTATCAACGTGAAAACAACTTTTCAATATCTTCTTCTTTGATGGTCGTCAGTACAATTTGTCCGTTCGGAGTATAATTCGGAGTAGGGCAAGTGAACAGGTTATCTACCAGATTATCCATTTCTTCATTACTCAACACCTGTCCGTAAACAATGGCTGCGGCGCGCGCCAATGTCAACGCCAGTATTGTCTGCACCTCCTCTTTTACGTCATTCCCCTTTTCCATAGCTGTATGTACCATATTACGCACCAATTCCACCGGGTTCAGGCCTTCAACTCCCGACGGAATACCATTGATTGCATAACTGCCGCCACCCAACGAAGTCAATTCAAATCCAACCGCCGTGAAATCGTCCATTATGCCTTCCAATACCGCCGCTTCCGAAGCCGGTAATTGTAGTATTTCAGGAAACAATACTCCCTGGGACACACCTTGCTTCCGGCGGATTTGACACATATAACGCTCGAACAATACCCGGATATGCGCACGATGCTGGTCTATTAACATCAAACCGGATTTTACGGAAGTCAATATATACCGTCCCTTAAACTGGAAATGCTGCGTTCCTTTCTCAACCGCAGGCGCATTGTATAACGTTACCGGTGGAGTTTCAGCTTCCGGGTTATATGTATGCGGTATATGCTCTTCAGGTGCACCGTACAATCCTTCCCAGTCAATCTTCGGACGGGAATAATCTCCACCGCCACCGCTATGTGAAGAAGTGGACGATGTCTTGAACGGATTGAAGTCTGAATTATAATGCACTTTCGGCGGCTCTATCGGACGGTTGTGGTCGAATGCCGGAATATCAGGCATACCTTCCGTATCAAAATCAATGGAGGGAACAGCATTAAACTTACCCAATGATTCTTTAACCGAAGCAGAAAGTATCTGCCAAATAGCCTGTTCGTTCTCAAACTTTATTTCTGTCTTGGTAGGGTGTATATTCACATCAATATTCGCGGGGTCTATCTCAAAATGAATGAAATAAGATACTTGTTCGCCCGTCGGTATCAACTGTTCATAAGCATCCATAACCGCTTTGTGGAAATATGGATGGCGCATATAACGACCGTTTACAAAGAAGTATTGATGGGCGCCTTTCTTACGGGCAGTCTCCGGCTTGGAGATAAAACCCGAGACTTTAACCATCGTGGTATCTACATCTACCGACAGTAGATGCTGGTTCATTTTCTTTCCGAAGATAGCCAGAATGCGCTGGCGCAATGACATGGCAGGCAGATTAAAAAGTTCCGCATCGTTGCTGTACAAGTAAAAGGCCACATCGGGATGAACCAGAGCAATGCGTTCAAATTCGGTAAGAATATTGCTGAGTTCCGTGGAATTGGATTTCAGGAACTTCCGGCGGGCGGGAATATTAAAGAATAAGTTCTTAATAGAAAAGTTACTTCCCTTAGCACAGGAAATCGCTTCCTGGGTTTCTACTTTAGAACCGGCTATAACGATACGCGTACCCAACTCTTCATCAGCCATGCGCGTTTTCAATTCCACCTCCGCTACCGCCGCAATAGATGCCAACGCTTCACCACGGAAACCCATCGTACGCAGGGCAAACAAATCAGAGGCTTCTTTTATCTTGGAAGTGGCATGACGCTCAAAGGCAAGGCGCGCATCTGTTTCAGACATGCCTTTCCCATCATCAATTACTTGTATGCAAGTCTTTCCCGCATCAGTTACCAATACATGTATTTCTTGTGCTTCGGCATCAATCGCATTTTCCACCAACTCCTTAATTACGGATGCGGGACGTTGAATTACCTCCCCGGCTGCAATCTGGTTGGCAACCGAGTCGGGCAACAAGTGGATAATATCACTCATAATAAATAAAGACTCAGATTATTCCGTTACTTATGGCATACCACAGATAGATCAGTATGGCGATAACAACCAGCATCACCCCCAAATGCACCGGTTTACGCCCACTCTCCTTACGACGTTTCAAATGGGTGGTTCCTTCGATGAATTTTCCCCGAATGTCTTCAGGCGAAAATTCTTTTTCGGGCAACATTCCCAATTCGCGCTTGGCGCTTTCTTCCATCTTTGCCAACTTTTCTTTTCGCTCGTCTACATAGATGTAACGGTGATTAAAGCCGCGCGGCTTTTTCATAGTGAACATTCCCATAGCGCTTATCTATTTCTTTTAATATTCATATTCCTTGGCGAAACTACAGGCTTGCGGTCTGACTTCTGCAACTGTTCTCCCTGTCTTTTACCACGCCACTCAAATATATCTTCTTTACTCAGGGGACGAATATAGTCGAACCAGACAAAGGAGGGTAGTTTGTATTTTTCCGCCGGTATCTGATCCATAGGATACATTGTAGCGGTAGCCCTTTCTATAAAAAGACCTTTATCCATACGGCGGTCTTTCAGATACAGACGCAAAAAGCTGCCTTCAGCATTGTTTAACCCGATCATTGTGCTATCTTTCCCGTCAATCGGATAAAAGATTACCAACACACTACCGTTCACATCTACTTGCCGCATATCTCTGTCTATGAAAAATGCTTTCATCTCCTTTCCGCTTACCTGATTGTAATGAATGGAGTCTTTTTGTTCTACGGCTAAAGCCTGGTTGATGATATGAGCCCAGTCAATAGTACTGTCGTTCATGTAGACAACAATCTTTTCACCCAACAATTGTTGCGAACCATGCCACAATACAGGATCGGTGTACATTGTCATACAAGAATCTTTAGAGCTATACACCAAAGAATCACAAACCGCCTGAACATCCGTACGGTAAGCGCGGACTTTATGATAAACACGCATTTCGCGATACATGGAGTCTGTATTCATATTATAGGTAAGCAGTCGCAACGTATCACCATGCATAAACAGGCTATCACCTTGCGAGTAATCGATGGCAACAGCACGCTGGGTAGCAACAGCGCTTCCGGTCAACTCATTATAGAAACAGTAATCACCGGTAAGCATATTTTTATTTACCGTATCATTCATCTGTACATTATCGAAAGCTTCACCATATCCCTGGACGCGGTCATAAAAGAGGCTGTCGCCTGTCAGCTTCTTACCGTCATTGGTCAGCACGGAACGATCCAGAAGTTCTGCCTGCTCTGTTGTAGTGTTATAAATACCCCGCTCTGAGTAGATGTGATTCTCATCGCTCACAATATCCGAAGGACCTAAAATCGTAGCTATCTTGCTTTCAGTACTATACCTCAAGGTATCCGAAGTCAAGACAAACTGTGGATTAACCAACTTCACGTCATAATTGAATACGGATAATTTGGTTGCCGGACTATATTCTCCCCACTCGGAAGTCAGCACATTATCTTCGTCGGTCAAAGTGCCGCCTTCGAAGTAATAACCCAGGTTGTACAAGCGGTCATAATTTAGACTGTCCGTTGTCAAGACGGTATTCCGGTTAATCATCCGCACGTTACCGCGAAGCATAGCCAGTTGCGACATACCATCATAATAAAGATAATCACCATAGATAAAAAGTGTATCACCTTGTTCCATGCGCACATTGTCAAAGGCTTCCACCGAATTCGTTTTCTCGTAAATCAACGCGCTGTCGCAATACATATACATACTGTCGTGGCGCAGTTTCACCGAGCCGATAAGTACCTGCACACCTGGACGCTGTAGTTTGTCAGCCTGCGCCTCGTCGGCATAAAGCAGGTCGACCCGTGTCTTCTTCTTAGGCTCTTCCTGAGTAGTCTTATCCTGAGCACTCAGCAAACAGATACCAAACAGGCATAGAATACCTGTAAAAAGGAATCTATGCCTGTTTAAAAAACTATTTTTTGTCTTTTTCTTCTGCATACAGAAATCTGTGTATCACCCCGATCAGTCTTTAATCCAACCCGGATACTTGAATGTACAGTTCTTCCAATTATCGTTGATGCGTACGTACGTATGTTTCTGCTTTTCGCGGATCCATTTCTCCAATACTTCATCGCGGCGTCTCTCCAACACGATCTCTTTCAGGTTTTGATAGTCATCGGCAATTGTAGCTTTATGACCGTTGACACGGCTTTTCAATTTTACAATCACACACTCTTCCTTACCGGTTTTTTGCGGTATCATGGTAAATGCCTCGGAGATTTCGCCTACCTTCATTTTGTCTACAACCTTAGCGATTTCGGGAGGAAGCTCCTGCATCTCAAATTTAGACGTATTATTATAGGGATTAGGTAACAAACCATGATTGTTACGTGTATCCTTATCTTGAGAAAGTATTGCGGCTGCTTCCTCAAAGGTGAACTTACCGGCGCGGATATCATCAGCGATAGAATCCAAACGGGCATTAGCATTCAACAAGGCTTCTTCCGGGATATGAGGCTTCAACAAGATATGGCGAGCCTTGATACGGTCGCCGCGCTTTTCCATCAATTGAATGATGTGAAAACCGAATTCGGATTCAACAATCTTAGAGATCTTAGTCGGGTCTTGCAGGTTAAACGCTACATTGGCAAATGCAGGGTCTAACTGTCCACGACCATAAAAAGGCATCTCACCGCCGTTCAAAGCAGAACCGCGGTCTTCGGAATAAAGACGCGCTAAGGTCGAGAAACTGGTTTCGCCCTTATTTATGCGATCTGTATATTCACGCAGACGTCTTTTAACATCTTCGATTTCGTCCAAAGGCACCTTGGGTTGTTGCGTCATGATTTGCACTTCCACCATAGTAGGGACATAAGGAATACTGTCCTGCGGCAAGTCTCTGAAGTAACGGCGAACTTCTGCCGGAGTCACTTTTATTTCACCCACCAGCTTTCGCTGCATACCCTGTACTTTCAATCCTTCACGTGCATTATCGCGCAGGGTTTCACGAATCTGGCTGGAGGTCTTTTTGAAGTACTCTTCCACCTTCTCATGCGAACCGATATTGGCGACATACATATTCATCATTTGGTCCACACGCTGAATTACTTCATTTTCAGAAACTTCAATACTGTCAAGGGCTGCCTGATGTAAAAACAGTTTCTGTACGGCAATTTCTTCCGGGATTACGCAATAAGGGTCGCGGTCAAACTTGCGCCCTTCATACGCGGCACTCATACGCGCTTCCTCCACTTCAGACTTCAATATAGCCTCGTCGCCTACTACCCAAACGACTTCATCAATTACATTGTCTTGTCCGTAAACGGTAGACCCGGCTAACAGCGCCAAGGCACATAAAACAACAAATTTAAAGTTCATAAACTTTCTCATTTTGTGTATCTAATACTAATTATATTTAATCTCATTTCTCTTTACCGCTCCCTGATATAAGTCGTCTTTCACCTGTTTCATAAATTCAGCCTGTTTCAGGTTCAGCATCATGTCCTTCACTTTAGTACGGGCAAATTCATAAGGTTCTTCTTCGCCAACCGAACGAAAATCGCTCACATTCAGGAAATAATGGAATGCGGTATCTTCCAACTCGATATGACGATTCCGGTTCACATATTCTTCTATATCAGTTCTTTTCAAAGGTATCAAATCCAATATATCCGCCACAGGTATCCATTTGTTATAAAAATACTCATACTTCACGGCATTTTGCGGACTATACTTTTCCAGATGTTCCACCGCATCCTGCGTATTCGTTTTGTACCAACGGCGCACATTGTTAAGTCCGGGTGCCGTAAGGGGCACTTTTATAAATAAACCTTGCATCAGCGGACGCTCCAGTTTAAAGAGTTCTTTATTATTCTCGTAGTATTCCACCAACTCTTTCTCTGATATTTCATTTGAAAGTCTCTGGTGAATCAACGCTTGTTGATACGTATGCATAATCAACGCCTTACGGTAATTCTCTACAAGTTTATCAATTTCCCCATCATTGGGGATATTACTTTTCGCCTTTTCATACAACAAGACTTCATCTACCCAGTTGCGAATATAATGTTCAGCGAACAGCAAGCTATCATCTTTAGATAACCTTGAGGAGAGTGCGGACTGTAAATCTTCACGGTAAAGGAAATTGCCATGTAACTCCACCAACGGTGTCTTACCTTTATGATCCTGTTGCTTGCTACAAGCCACACAGAAAAGGATGTATAGAAGTCCCTGGAAGATTATTCGCATTACCGATTGATATTTACTTTATTATAAGCTACGAAGATAGCGGTTTAATCGGTTGCATCAGTGATTATTAACAGTTTTTAAAACCTCTTGGTTTATTTCAATCTTAGCAGCAGCACGCAATTGTGCCACCCAATGTGCTTCCAAGTAGTTTTGATAATCTTTCATCAGCAATCCACGCACTTCCTGATAGGTTTCAGGGCCTTTCACTTTTTCACCCAGATAAGTGACGAAAGGAAATGATGCCATAGGTTCAGCGCGACCCTGCTTGAAGATTTTTTCATCTACGTATGCATTATCTCCTATGGCAAATAAACCTTGCTCCGCTTTTACTTGTCCTTGAGAATTAAACATCAACCTGATAGCACCCTGCCATTCCTCTTCCGGCAGAGATTTCAAGAATTTACGCACTTGCTTACCTATCCGCTTTGTGGCGGTATGCAACACGATTCCTTTATAGCGAGGTATTTCCCAATGGTAATCCGAACGATGTTTTTTAAAATATGCATCTAATCCGGCTTCATCTGAAGATACGCGTTCCCAGATTTCCCGGTTACTGATTTCAAACAATAACATGCCATCCCGATACTCTTGCATGAGCAAACGGAAGTCCGGATGCTTTTGTTCCAAACGTCCGTATTCGTAATCGAGCACTGACTTCATGATAAATCCGTCCAATTGCCGTTGCATTCCTGCAGGATGTGCAGCGGCAAAATGAGCAAACATGTCTCCCGTGTACTCTTTTCCATCAAGGACAAACAGTCGTTTATGCGTACCCCCTTTTAAAAGCAGTTCATTCACTCCGGTCTTGTCCGGTGTATATTGGTATTCTTTTTTCAACTTATCAACCAGTACTTCTATTTCTTGATTAGTTTGACTTTCAAACGGAAGAGTTTCTTTTCGTTCAAGTACCTTAACAATATGTATTCCTTGCGGAGTGAAGAACGGACGGGATATTTCTCCGGGAGCCAATTTGAATACTACATCTTCAAATTCGGCAGGCATCTGTAACCAACTCACCCAGAAAGGTTTCTTTTCATCCGAAAAGTTACGCACACAGGTTTCAAAATCTGCCAGTCCTTGCTGTAACGCCAAATAAATGGAGTCCATACGGGATTCCACATTTAGTAACGTGCTGCCGGTAACGGTTTGAGGAAGATATTTGAAGACATGGCTTACTCGTACGTGTCCGAAACGGTGATTAGCCTTCACTTTCTCATACGCTTGCCGGGCCGGCAGTTCCACAACCACTTCATCTGTCAGATAAGATTCTGCCAACTGCCTGCGATATCCTTCGAGTTCTTCACGAAAAGAACGGGTGGTATCTATCCCGGCAGCTTCGGCAACAGCAACTTTCAACTTAAAGTTTACAAACAGATCCATATATTCGGCTAATGTTTTCTGTTCTACTCCTGTAAGTGCATTGTTTTTATTATAAATATATTCAAACTCCGAACGAAGTATGCCTTTCCCATTAATACGCATCAACACAGGGTCTTGTTGCGCAAGAACCGCTTGCCCAATGAAAAGGAGAATAATTATCAATCCACTTCTTATCATAACCATTATATTTAGAAAAGAACACAACTATAACGGTGAAACACATTATATATTATGCGGATAAGCATTATAAAAAAACCCTGCCATAGTAATTATAGCAGGGCTTTTTCATAAACTCTATATCGTGTTAACTCCTATTCCGGACGACTGTAATTCGGAGCCTCGCTTGTGATAGCCACATCGTGAGGGTGGCTCTCCAACACACCGGCATTCGTAATACGAGTAAACTTAGCATCATGCAACTGATTTATATTAGCAGCACCACAATATCCCATACCTGAACGCAACCCACCTACCAATTGGAAAATCACTTCATACAAAGTACCCTTATAAGGTACGCGGGCAGCAATACCTTCAGGCACCAGTTTCTTCACATCACTGGTTCCACTCTGGAAGTAACGGTCTTTCGAGCCATTTTCCATAGCCTCTAATGACCCCATACCACGATAAGATTTAAACTTACGTCCGTTGAAGATAATCGTATCACCCGGAGATTCTTCCGTTCCGGCTACCAACGAACCAATCATCACACTATAACCACCGGCTGCCAAAGCTTTTACCACATCACCCGAATAGCGCAGGCCACCGTCAGCAATCAAAGGAATATCCGTACCTTTTAAAGCCTTGGCCACATCATATACGGCAGACAACTGAGGTACTCCTACTCCGGCTACAACACGGGTAGTACAAATGGACCCCGGGCCAATACCTACCTTTACACCGTCCGCACCGGCTTCTACCAATGCCTTAGCCGCTTCTCCGGTAGCAATATTACCCACTACAATATCAATGCCCGGGAACCGTTTCTTGGCTTCTTTCAATTTTTCTATTACATACTTGGAATGCCCATGAGCCGTGTCGATAATAATGGCATCGGCACCTGCATCTACCAATGCTTGCATGCGGTCAAGCGTATCGTTTGTTACTCCTACTCCGGCTGCTACGCGCAAACGGCCTTTGGAGTCCTTGCAAGCCATCGGTTTATCCTTAGCTTTCGTTATATCTTTATAAGTAATCAACCCAACGAGCTTGCCGTCCTTATCTACTACCGGTAGCTTCTCAATTCTATGCTTCTGCAAAATCTGAGAAACAGCTTCCATATCCGTAGTAGGGTTGGTAGTGATGATATTTTCTTTTGTCATTACCTCATCAATACGTTTATTCGCATCTTTCTCGAAACGAAGGTCGCGATTGGTAACAATTCCCACCAAATACTTTTCATCATCAACTACGGGAATGCCGCCGATTCTATATTCGGCCATCAACGCCAATGCATCTCCTACGGTAGAACCTCTTTTGATAGTCACCGGATCGTAAATCATACCATTCTCGGCACGTTTCACAATAGCAACCTGACGCGCTTGTTCCTCGATGGACATATTCTTATGAATAACTCCGATACCTCCTTCACGTGCAATGGCAATAGCCATTTTGGCTTCGGTAACCGTGTCCATGGCGGCAGTTACAAATGGAATCTTCAACTCAATATTTCTTGAAAACTTTGTCGAGAGTTCGACAGCGAGCGGCAGTACTTCAGAATAAGCGGGGATTAACAATACATCATCATAAGTCAATCCATCCATTACAATCTTATCAGCAATAAATGACATAGGGCTATGCGTTTAAAAATTATTGCGTGCAAATATACAGCTTTTCTCGCTTACCCACACTATGATATGCATAAAAAGCTTATATTGGTTCACTTTTTTTAAACCGTACCTCCCAAAAACTCTTTTTCCTTTCCTAACCTGAATAATTCATGCTTCAGGAGTTAGCCTGTATTATTCATAAGTAGCTGTTCATAATTAGTTTATACTATCATTTTTTAGACGCAGATAACGCGGATGAGACGGATCTCTTTTTATTTTCCGGGTGGGATAACGTAGCGCAGCATTTNNATGATAGTATAAACTAATTATGAACAGCTACTTACTTCCTCAAATGAACAGCAAAGGAAGATTAATAATCCGGATTCTGTATCAACAAATCATTCTTCTGTATCTCATCCAAAAGGATAGGCAGGAAATAAGATTTGTCCTTCCATTCCCGCTCTTGTACTTCTTTAATTGAATAAACCTGCTTGCCGCCTCCATAAGGATAACGAATATCTATTCCCTGCGCATTCTTTATCACATCGGAAGCAATCATCCACCTGCGGATGTCAAAGTAACGATGCTGTTCGTAGGCCAGTTCAATCTTCCGCTCATTACGATAACGCTCTACCAGCGCCACACCCGTTTCTCCCACAGGGATATCCGGCATTCCGGCTCTGGTGCGAATCTTATTGACATATTTCACAGCTTCTTCTTCATCTCCCAATTCAAGGCAAGCCTCAGCATAGTTTAGCAACACTTCGGCATATCTGATTTGGCGGAAGGGATAGTTTTGGCGGTCGTACTGATGATTAACAGCCGGATCAATAAACTTACGCATATAATATCCTGTGTATGTCCCGTTCCAGTCTTCTATCGGGCCTTGGCGGGTATCCAAACCCGGATTATAAGAACCATTTGCATTCTCATAGAAGCCCGTCTGCACAATTCCCTCTGGATCAGAACCAATCACATCATCAGGACGCTGCCTCCATTCCGCTCCATCATAAAGCACACAGGCGTAGAAACGTGGGTCTCTGTTCTTATAAGGCTCCGCCCTATGTTCCAGGTTATCCCAATTGAACTTGCTACCATCAATCATTTCATAAGAATCTACCATCTGTCCTGTAGGTACATTGCCACCCCAGCCGTGAAAACCGTTGGGAGAGTTAAACAAACCAAGGCTCGGACATTGAAAATCTCCGTTGTTGCTATTTATAATATCATAGTATGTCAGCATAATATCTTCATCATTCCCATTATTTAAGAAGAGGTTGACATAGTTATTGGTAGCTTCTTCTGCTGTTGAAAACCCATCTTCGCCATACAGATGATAGATATTAAGATCCATTACATCCTTTGCCGCTTTCCGGGCTGCTTCCCAGCGATTTTGTCGGTCACCATCCACATAGCTCACCAACTCCGGACTATTATAATCGGAAGCCCATGCCGCCCGGGAATTATACAGATCACTTGCCGCATAAAGTAGCACCCTTGACTTCAACGCTAATGCTGCACCTTTGGTGGCATGTGCCTTGTCACCGCTCAGAGGCAGCAAACCAGCGGCAGCATCCAGTTCCTTAACAATATAATCAACCGTTTCTTTCAACGTATTTCTCGTCACCAGCAACTCATCCGAAGGAGAATAAGACTTGTCTATAAGTGGCACACCGCCCCAGAAACTCATCAGCCAATAGTAGAAATAACCACGCAAGTAATGCACCTCTCCCCGCAACTGGTCTATGTCATCCCCTTGCAACTGGTACTTCTCCACATTTTCAAAGAAGATATTGCATGCGCGGATATTCTTATACAGCCTGTCCCATGTGACGTTATTGAAAGCATAAATCCAGAACCCGGGTCCCAAGATACCCAGATAACTCGGGTTAATCTCACTCTTCACAACAGGCTGACTCTCCCAAGACCATACTTCCATTGCTTCATCACAAAGGGAAGAAAACATCACCGTATGGAAGCCATAATACTGCCCCTGATAGATGTTGTTAACAAACGAAGTCACCAACGCCTTGTCTGTCCAGACTGCAGCATCCGAGTAGCGATCCAACGGATCTACATTGAGGAAATCATCATTACATGCTGTGAATATCAGCATCACCAGCATAGCGATTATCTTAAACTGTTTCATAACATTTCAATTAAAAGGTTACATTTACTCCAAAATTCAACACTTTGTTCAGCGGGTGGTTGTAGCCGGAACCACTCGTATTCTCAGGATCGTAGTCCTTCATGTCGGGACTAAACGTCAGCAGATTATAAGCATTGACGTACACACGTACTCTCTCAATACCGGCTTGCTTGGTAAGAACTTTGGGCACGGTGTAGCCCAATTCTATGTTCTTCAGGCGGACATAGTCCGTCTTGTGCAGCCAGAATGTATTAGGCTGGTTCACCCAGTATTCATTACTTCGATTGTAGGTACGCGGGAAATCGGCTGTGGGATTATCTTCTGTCCAGCGGTTATCATAGAAACTCTTCAGGAAGTTTCCAAAGTCGCCCGATTCCGTGCTTTGCTGGAATACCCCGCCAAATGCGCCCTGAAACAATACGGAGAAGTCGAAATCCTTATAGGTAAGATCAACGTTCAAGCCGCCTGTAAAGGTGGGAGTCTTGGTCTTGTCATTCCTCACACGGTCGTTGCCGTCAATAACTTTATCACCATTGACATCCCTGAAAATAATATCCCCGGGGCGAGCGCCTGCCCAGTGCGGATAGGATTCTACGTGAGTTTCATCCTTAAAGATGCCGATGGCCTCATAATAAAGTCCGGCATCAATAGGCATTCCTGTAGACTTCTGATAGCTGGGGGCACCCGGAGCTTCATCCCAAAAGAGGATTTTGTTCTTGGCATACACCCCGTTCAAGCCCATGCCCAGAGAGAAGTCTTTGAAACGTTTGCGATAATCAATACTGAAATCAACACCCTGGTTCTTCACCTTTCCAAGGTTTTCATCGGATAAGGTAAGACCCGAAGTATTGGGAACAGAAGCATTCCGCTTCCAAAGGATGTCTTTTCGTTTATTGTAGAAGTAATCGACGGTCACAGCCAAGTCGCCATTCAGGAACTGCAAGTCCAAACCTATGTTTTGTTGGGTAGCTGTTTCCCAAGTTACATTAACGTTGGGAGCTACGCTTTCCATCAGAGACTGATTGGCAGTTACACCACCATTTGTGAGGTACATCAAATTGTTGAAGGTATAGGAAGCAAGGTATTGATACGGAACGATCATATCGTTACCCGTCTTTCCCCAAGAAGCACGGACTTTGGCAAAGTGAACGAAAGGCAGCGCTTTCTTAAAGAAGTTCTCTTCGGAGATGATGTAACCTAATGAAACACCCGGGAAGAAACCGAACTGGTTGGAATGATCGAAAATATATGACCCTTGGTACCTCCATACAAATTCAGCCAGATACTTGGACTTATAGCTGTAATTCACACGACCGAAGTAATTGAGGCGCGCCTCTTTATACCCCTTGCCAGTATTGTTTATTTCGTCTTGTCCACCGGCAAACAACTCATCAATGGCAGTGGAGATAAAGTATCTGCGGAATGCCTCAAAGGAGTCTCCGTTACTGGTGATTCTTTCCACACCGGCCAGTACATTCACGGAGTGGCTCTCAGCGAAAGTACGGCTATAGTTTATTATACCGCTGAGCAAGATATTCTGGTTGTCTTCCATAGACTCCCGGAGACGGGGATCGCTGAAACCTTTTTTACCTTCTACCAGGAGGGGATTATTATTTTCGTCCATGGATGTCCCATCCCATGAATACAGGCTCCAGGGGGTCTGCCATATTTTACGGAAACGGAAGTTCTTATCTAAGGAGGCTGTGGCTTTAAGGGTGAGTCCTTCTATGTAAGGAACATTGATGTTCACACCAAAATCCCCATTTAGAATGTAGCGTTTGTCGCGTTCGTAACCTGTGGCGTCAGTGGCAATCACTACCGGGTTGTCTCCGAACTCAATGTCAGGTCCCGGAAGACCGTTGGGCCAGTAAGCGGGCATATTGGGCTTGGATCTCATCAACATTCTGAAAATATTCTCAGCTGAACGGGTGGGATATTTACGATCTTCCATACGTCCGGTGAGGTTCATGAAGAGGTTTATATATTTATTAAGTTGCAGATCCAGATTAGACTTCAGGTCGTACTGGTTGTACTTGGTTCCACTGTTGCGGTAGAAGCCATCCTGGGTTTTGGCAGATACACTGACGAAGTAGGTGACATTGTCCGTACCTCCGTCAATGGTAGCATTGGCATAGGTCTGGGGAGACCAAGGCTTCAAGGTTTCTTCGAACCAGTCAGTGTTGGGATACGACCAGGGGTCGGAGCCATCGCGGTATTTCTGAATGTCTTCCTGAGTATAGCGTTCGTTATTACCTGCATATTTATCAATCTCATTCAGCAAGGTGGCATACTCGGAAGCATTCGCCATTTTGGGAATGACGGTAGAACGGGATATACCGTAATTATAGGAAAGGTTCACAGTGGGGCTACCTTTTTTACCCCGCTTGGTGGTAATGATAATTACGCCATTGGCTGCCTGCGCACCATAGATGGCAGCCGAAGCATCTTTCATAACAGACATTGTTTCGATAGTGCTGGGGTCGATACGTTCCAGTGAACGACCCGGAACGCCATCCACAACAATTAGCGGATCGGCTTTGCCGAAAGTATTGATACCACGGATTCTGATGGTAGCACCATCGTAACCGGGTTCTGCCGTATTAGAGATGGCAACCACGCCGGGCAAGCGTCCGGCAAGACCTTGGCTTACATTAGCCACAGGGGTGTTTGCCAGTTTTTCGCCACCGATGCTGGTTACGGAGCCGGACAAAGTAGCTTTCTTTTGGACGCCATAGCCTACGATTATTACTTCATCCAGCACTTCAGTATCTTCTTTAAGAAACACGTTCAAAGTTTTTCTTCCATCAAGAGGGATTTCCTGCACCAAGTATCCTACATAAGAGATGCGTAGCGTGGCGCCTTCGGGTACAGAAATGGAGAAATTGCCATCTATATCGGTCACCGTACCGTTAGACGTACTACCTGCTTCCAAAATAGAAACTCCGACCAGCGCTTCTTTCGTTTTTTCATCCAATACTTTTCCTTTGACAGGTTGATTCTGAGCCCACAGCAAATCCGGACTCATAAAGGCAACAACGACAAACAAAAGGAAATTCAGACATTTGTTTTTCATAATAATATATTTTAAATTAAACATAGGTATATGTGTGGTTTAAAGAGTCCGATAACGCTGTTTCTATCAGTCAACACTTATCAGAATAGAAGCATCCTTTAGCCCTTCGGCAGAAACCCTTACCCGGATTTCACCTTTTTCTTCATTGGGTTGCACAATAGCAATAGCTCTTCCACGGAATGTATTAGGCGTAAGCGAACGGAAACTCTTCATGTCATCATAAGCGGCATTTCCACCGGCAATCACAGTACCTTTACCGGAACATTCAATTTTAACGGGTAAGGAAGTATCAGGAACCAGATTCCCATCCTTATCCACCAATTCTATTTTCACATAAGAGAGATCGTTCTTGGAAGTCTTGATTTTACTCCGGTCGGCAGTCAAACGAATGGCAACAGGCTCGCCGGCAGTCTTCAGAATGAATTCTTCCTTACCTTTTGAATTCACAGCTTTCAGAGTTCCCGGTTCATAAGGAACTTCAAATGTAGCCGTATAGTTCTCTTTGTCGGTCTCTTTCTCACCTATCAGTTGTTCGTTCAGGTAGAGCTTTACTTTTGGAGAACGGCTGTATACGTTGACCTTCATGGTTTGCCCTTCAAATCCTTTCCAATTCCAGCTTACGAGTTCGTTAGGCCAGCCCCAGCCGTTCACTACTTCTTTTTTATCACTGGGAATAGGAGCATGTACGGCCATCGTCACCGGACGTTCCCTCCAAAGTACATCACGATAATAAGACTGAGGTTTCTTGTCACCGCAAAGGTCAATATCACCACACCAAGCATTATACCAGGGCCAACCCATGAATTGAGAGTTCCGCTCACCTTCACCCAAGTACAAGGCATGAGCCAGTCCGGCTTCGCCCAGATAATCAATAGACGTCCAGACAAAATCGCCTATTATATAAGGATGCTTTTCTACAAGATTCCAATTCTGAGCGGCCTCTTTCGGGAAAGACTCACTGCCGTAAATAACGCGTTGCGGGTATGCGGCATGGTCACTTTCATATTTGTACCACAGATAATTGTAGCCTGCCACATCCAGGTTTTTGAATACTCTGTAGGAGTCTTTATCCCAGGAAAAGTGACGTCTGTCCCAAAAGTCATTTGAACCGATAGTGGTGAAACGAGATGTATCGTACTTACGGATTGTATTAACCAATCTTCTGGAAATCAAATCTCCTTCAGGTTCGTCGGCACGCTGTTCCACCTCATTCCCGATGCTCCACATAATGATTGAAGGATGGTTACGGTCGCGACAGACAGATGCCGCCAAGTCTCTGTCGCTCCATTCATCAAAGTACTGATGGTAATCTTGTCCACACTTCGCCTTTTGCCACTGGTCGAATGTTTCGTGAATTACCAGCATACCCAGTTTGTCGCATGTATTGAGGAAGTGTTCAGACACCTGGTTATGAGAGCATCTAATGGCATTGTAACCATTGGCTTTCATAAGTTCTACTTTCCGTTCTTCGGCGCGGTCTATGGCAGCAGCGCCCAGCAGTCCATTATCGTGGTGCACACAACCTCCTTTAAGCTCCATAGGTTTACCGTTCAATAGAAAACCTTTTTCGGCAGAAAAGGAAATGGTGCGGATACCGAAAGGAACAGATATCCGGTCATATTCCTTTTCACCCGAAGAAAGGGATACCTGCGCTGTGTAAAGTACCGGTGTATCTACCGACCATAATTCAGGCTCTTTGACTGAGAAAGATGTTGCCACCGAAGTTCCCTCAGAGAGTTCTACATCCTGCGAAGTTGAAAACACTTCGTTTCCGGTAGGCGAATATATTTTAATACCTATTTTTCCTGATTTGTTTTGCAGCCCTTCATTATGTATAACAGTAGAGAATTTTATTACAGCATTCTTTTTCTGCAGTTCAGAAGCATCAACGAAAGTATCCCATTTATCCAGATAGAGTTTATCGGTTTTTATCAGCCACACGTGTCGGAAGATACCTGAGCCGGCATACCAACGACTGTTGCGTCCGGCATTCACCACCTTCATGGCAATCGTATTCGGAATGCCGGGAGCGTTCAGGTAAGGAGTAATATTTACCTTATAAGATGTATAACCATAGGCATTAAAGTTAGCCTTTTTGCCATTTATCCAAAGCTCGGATTGATTGTATACCCCTTCAAAATAGAGAATAATGCGTTTGCCGGCATCACTTCCGGAAAGCGTAAGTTCCTTTCTGTACCAACCTTCACCGCCTACGGTCTGCCCTGTATCAATAGATCCTTCGCTCATACGGGAGAAAGGGCCAACTGTGACATCCGCCTTTTGAAAAGGCAATGGTTCTACACTCCAGTCGTGAGGGAGGTCGAGAACTCTCCAACGACTGTCATTATACTCCGGTTGTTCGGCATTGGCTACAATGCCTAAATGGAATTTCCAGTTTTTATCGAAAAGAGTTTTCCTGTCAGATGCATAAAGAAGAGCATCCGGTAATAATGTGAATAGTATCACACAACATAGAAGTAATTTGCTTGCTGTCCTCATAATTTGATTAAAGTTTAATTATTCGGGGCAAAGCAAATCATATTACACTGAAAGAAAGGGATAGAAACAGGTTATCAAGGGTATAAAATCCTCTCATGACATGAATAATCCCCCTAATGAAAGGATCTTATACCTTCCTATTTATGTAAGTAGCTGTTCATAATTAGTTTATACTATGAATGATAATATAGCGAAACGGAATCTCAATCAGGTTGCTGCGCAAT
>NZ_DBDF01000202.1 GCF_002293435.1 Bacteroides sp. UBA939
GATACTCTTGCTAATCACTAAACATTAATCACTAAACATTAATCACTAATCACTAAACATTAATCACTAAACACTAATCACTACTCCGCTTCACTAAATCATCACTTAAGAGTAAAGAATCCGCGTTCGTCCGCATCGTCCGCGTAGCCATTTGAACCTGATAAGTAAGTAATTGCCGGATGAAGGATAAAGAAAGAGGGAAGCTTTTTAACGGCTTCCCTCTTCAATGTTTTGCTGCAAGTAACGGATTACTTACGCAGACCAAGCTCCTTAATGATAGCGCGGTATCTTGCGATGTCGCGGTCTTTCAGGTAATTCAGCAACGCACGGCGTTTGCCTACCAACATAGTCAGAGCTCTTTCAGTACTATAATCTTTTCTGTTGAGCTTAAGGTGCTCAGTCAGGTGAGCAATACGGTAGGAAAACAAAGCTATCTGAGACTCAGCTGATCCAGTATCAGAGTTAGACTTTCCGTATTTGCCGAAGATTTCTTGCTTTTTAGCAGCGTCTAAATACATAACTTTAAATTAAAATAAAATATAATTGTTCTTACAGGGGTGCAAAGATAAAGATAATCTTTTATACTGCAATACTATTCAGGGAAATTTTCTTGTGAGGCTCCTGCTATCTAACTCAAAATTCGTACCTTTGCGCCCAAATAATAGGTATTGTATGCAAAATATTAGAAACATTGCAATCATTGCCCATGTCGACCATGGGAAAACGACGCTCGTCGATAAGATGCTTCTGGCAGGAAATCTCTTCCGCAGTAATCAGAGCACAGGTGAATTAATGCTGGATAACAACGACCTGGAACGTGAGCGAGGAATAACGATTCTATCTAAAAACGTTTCCATCAATTACAAAGGAACCAAAATCAACATCATTGATACTCCGGGGCATAGCGACTTTGGAGGTGAAGTGGAACGTGTGCTGAACATGGCGGACGGGTGCATCCTCCTGGTAGATGCTTTCGAAGGTCCCATGCCGCAGACGCGTTTCGTTTTACAGAAAGCTCTGCAGATTGGTCTGAAACCCATTGTTGTTGTGAATAAGGTAGACAAGCCCAACTGTCGTCCGGAAGAAGTGTATGAAATGGTGTTCGACTTGATGTTCAGTCTGGAAGCTACGGAAGACCAGCTGGACTTCCCCGTTATCTACGGTTCGGCAAAGAACAACTGGATGAGTACGGACTGGAAAACACCCACCGACAATATCTTCGCATTGCTGGACTGCATCGTGGAGAACATCCCGGCGCCCCAACAATTGGAAGGCACTCCGCAAATGTTGGTCACCTCTTTGGATTATTCCTCTTATACCGGACGTATTGCCGTAGGCCGTGTGCACCGTGGTACGCTGAAAGAAGGTATGAATGTGTCTCTGGCAAAGCGAGACGGTGGCATCGTAAAGTCGAAGATTAAAGAGCTGCACACTTTCGAAGGTCTGGGACGTACGAAGACAACTGAAGTCTCCTCAGGTGATATCTGTGCGCTGGTTGGTATCGAAGGATTTGAAATCGGAGATACGGTTTGCGATTTTGAGAATCCGGAGGCATTGCCGCCCATTGCTATTGATGAGCCTACGATGAGCATGTTGTTCGCAATCAACGATTCTCCTTTCTTCGGTCGCGATGGCAAGTTCGTGACTTCACGCCATATCCACGACCGTCTGATGAAGGAATTGGATAAGAATCTTGCTCTGCGTGTGAGTAAGAGTGAGGAAGACGGGAAATGGACTGTTTCCGGTCGTGGCGTACTCCATCTTTCCGTATTGATTGAAACGATGCGCCGCGAGGGTTATGAACTTCAGGTAGGTCAGCCACAGGTTATCTTTAAAGAGATTGCCGGTGTGAAGCATGAGCCTATTGAGGAACTGACCGTGAATGTTCCCGAAGAGTATGCCAGCAAGATTATAGATATGGTAACCCGCCGTAAAGGTGAAATGGTGAAGATGGAAACTGCCGGTGAGCGTGTGAATCTGGAATTCAATATGCCTTCGCGCGGTATCATCGGTTTGCGTACCAATGTACTGACCGCTTCTGCCGGCGAGGCCATCATGGCGCACCGCTTTAAGGAATATCAACCTTATAAAGGTGAGATAGAACGTCGCACTAACGGTTCCATGATAGCCATGGAAACAGGAACTGCCTTTGCCTACGCCATTGATAAGTTACAGGATCGTGGCAAATTCTTCATCTTCCCGCAAGACGAAGTGTATGCCGGGCAGGTGGTAGGCGAGCACTCCCATGATAATGACCTGGTGATTAACGTAACGAAATCCAAGAAGCTGACCAATATGCGTGCTTCGGGTTCGGATGACAAAGTACGTCTCATCCCGCCCGTACAGTTCTCTTTGGAGGAAGCGTTGGAGTACATCAAAGAGGATGAGTATGTGGAGGTTACGCCCAAAGCGATGCGCATGCGTAAGGTTATTCTGGATGAGATAGAGCGGAAGCGGGCGAATAAGAGCTGAATGTTAGCTGTATAGCTTTGTGTCAAGAGTGGCACAATGTCATAATTCTTTAGACGCAGATAACGCGGATGAAGCGGATTTAAAAGGCTTAGTTGTTAAACCAAAAATCCGCGTCATCCGCGTTATCTGCGTCTAAACAATGTCTTATCTCAGGTCTCAATCAATAAACCTCACCTTCTCCGCATTCCTTGGTTTAGCAGCCGGTGCCTCATCCGGATACCCGAATGCGATGCAATACAGCAAGTCATAACCTTCCGGAATATCCAGCTTCTTCATATATTCGGCAGCTTCAGGAGTTGAAGTCATAAAGCGGGAAGGACCGCCCAGGCAGCAAGAGCCGATACCCATAGACCAAGCCGAAAGAATCATATTCTCACCCAGCAAACCGCAGTCTATCTGTGATAAATCATAAGATTTATCATTGGCAATGAACACTACCGTAGGAGCGTAAAACAAGTTCTTGAAGTTAGGATTCTCCGCAGCTTTAGGATTCTTCTGCTTATAGATTTCCGTAATGCCGTTAATGAATTCCGGATTATCCACTACCCGTATTGCCCATGATTGTTTATTCTGTCCGTTGGGAGCGTTGATACCGCAGTTCAGAATAATCTGCATCGTGTCTCTATTCACTGCCTGCGGTTTGTACTTGCGGATACTGCGGCGTGACATGATGTTTTCGATCACTGCATTTTCTTTACTGTCATTTGCACACGTGGTTTCACTCTCTTTCTGTACTTGCGTGCCGCAACTACAGAACAACAGCAGGCTGACACCTGCCAACATTAATCTAATACTTTTCATATTACTTCGTTTGATTATTGGTATTTGCAAATCTAACAAAAAAAGATTAATACTGAGAAGGTTACTTAAGAAAAGAGATGTTTTTTTAGATTAAACGAAGATATGTAAGCGCCAAATCTTGCAACGGTTTGAACTATCTATACTAAAAGAGGGATGCATCAAAAGTGACGCACCCCTCTTTCTTAATATCTAAACTGTTTTTATTCAGATCAGAGCTTCGGGCCAGCAGCAACCAGTGCTTTACCGGCTTCGTTACCTGTGAACTTAGCAAAGTTCTTGATGAAACGACCGGCCAGATCTTTTGCTTTTTCTTCCCATTGGCAAGAACATTCGTAAGTATCACGAGGATCAAGAATCTTCGGATCTACGTTGGGCAATTCGGTAGGAACTACAAAGTCGAAGTACGGAATAACCTTAGTAGGAGCCTTGTCGATAGCACCGTCAAGGATAGCGTCGATGATGCCGCGAGTATCTTTGATGGAGATACGCTTGCCGCTACCGTTCCAACCGGTGTTTACCAAGTATGCCTTAGCACCTGATTTTTCCATCTTCTTCACCAATTCTTCTGCATACTTAGTGGGGTGCAAGCTCAGGAAAGCAGCGCCGAAGCAAGCAGAGAATGTAGGAGTCGGTTCAGTGATACCACGTTCCGTACCGGCCAACTTAGCAGTGAAACCGGACAGGAAGTAATATTTAGTTTGTTCAGCATTCAGGATAGATACCGGAGGCAATACACCGAATGCATCGGCAGACAAGAAGATAACTTGTTTTGCAGCCGGACCTTTAGATACCGGTTTAACGATGTTCTCAATGTGATTGATAGGATAAGAAACACGAGTGTTTTCTGTTACGCTCTTATCGGCGAAGTTGATTTTACCGTCAGCATCAACAGTTACGTTCTCCAACAGAGCGTCACGTTTGATGGCGTTGTAGATATCCGGTTCGCTTTCTTTATCGAGGTTGATAACCTTGGCATAGCAACCGCCTTCGAAGTTGAACACACCTTCGTCATCCCATCCGTGTTCGTCGTCACCAATCAACAGACGTTTCGGGTCAGTAGACAGTGTAGTCTTACCTGTACCGGACAGACCGAAGAAGATAGCGGTGTTTTCGTGGTTCATATCTGTGTTTGCAGAACAGTGCATAGAAGCCATGCCGTTCAGCGGAAGCAGATAGTTCATGTAAGAGAACATACCTTTCTTCATTTCGCCACCGTACCAAGTGTTCAGGATAACCTGAATCTTTTCAGTCAGGTTGAATACAACGGCAGTTTCTGAGTTCAGACCCAGTTCCTTGTAGTTCTCAACCTTAGCCTTGGAAGCGTTCATGATAACGAAATCGGGTTCACCGAAGTTAGCCAGTTCTTCAGCTGTCGGACGGATGAACATATTTGTTACGAAGTGAGCCTGCCATGCCACTTCCATGATGAAGCGCAGTTTCAGGCGAGAGTTTGGGTTGGTTCCGCAGAATGCGTCAACTACGAACAGTTTCTTGTTGGAAAGTTCTTTAGTTGCTAATTCCTTGCAAACTTGCCAGCATTTTGCGTCAACAGGCTTGTTGTCGTTTTTGTATTCTTCAGATGTCCACCATACAGTATTCTTGCTGGTTTCGTCCATAACGAAGAATTTATCTTTGGGAGAACGGCCGGTATAAACACCGGTCATAACGTTTACAGCACCCAGTTCTGTTACCTGACCTTTTTCAAAACCTTCCAAACCCGGTTTGGTTTCTTCTGCGAAAAGTACGTCGAATGAAGGGTTGTGAAGAATTTCAGTCACCCCTGTAATACCGTACTTGCTTAAATCTAAATTTGCCATTTTGCTTTAATGAATTAAAATTTAATATTGGTTTATTTATTATTTCTTAGCTTACTTTCTTGGTTTGTTTTCTCTTTGTTACCTGATATTTTTCAAGGGAAACCGGAGCGGTTAGAGTCACTTTTCAAACAATCCCTTGTTTTCCGCGTACAAAAGTAATATTTTCTTTGGAAACGCGTATCTGATTAAAGAAACTTTTCTTTAATCAGATGTCTTTTATAACTCCATAACAATAACTGTAAACTGAATGTTGCAAATTGAATAAGAAATCGTTTACTTTGCGCATATAAATTCAGTCAATAGTATGAAGATTATCAATTTTGCCGAGACAAACTCCATCCTGAACAAGTATGTTGCCGAGATAAGGGATGTGCAAATACAGGGCGATCGTCTTCGCTTCCGGCGTAACATTGAACGTATCGGAGAAATTATGGCGTATGAAATGAGCAAGGCATTTGCCTATTCCTCCAAAGACATTCAAACGCCGCTGGGCATAGCGCCTGTGCAGACGCCGGACAACGAGCTGGTGATAAGCACTATCCTGCGTGCGGGTCTTCCTTTCCATCAGGGGTTTCTTAGTTACTTCGACTATGCGGAGAATGCTTTCGTTTCCGCTTACCGTAAATATAAGGATACGCTGAAGTTTGATATCCATATCGAATACATCGCCTCGCCGCGCATTGACGGAAAGACGCTGATTATCACAGACCCCATGCTGGCAACGGGCAGTAGCATGGAACTGAGTTACCAGGCTATGCTGACGAAAGGGCATCCGGCAGAGATACACGTTGCGTCCATTATCGCCAGCCGCCGGGCGGTAGAGTATATTGCCGACAAACTTCCCTCAGACAAAACAACAATCTGGTGTGCTGCCATCGACCCGGAGATTAACGAGCACTCGTACATCGTTCCTGGATTGGGAGACGCCGGCGACCTGGCTTTTGGTGAAAAGGAATGAGACTACTACCGTATGAATAATGCAGGCTAATGCCAAGCAAAATCGAAACGGTTTCTTGTGTGGTAGTTGAAATTTATGACTATGAATCTTCACCTCGCCCAATCCCCGCCGGGAACATGCTCTGAGAGGGGGTAGGAACAGTCGTATACTGACCCTATCTCAGTCGTATACTTAGGGTATCTCAGTCGTATACTTAGGACACCTCAGTCGTATACTTAGGGTACCTTACTCCGGGAGTGAAATAGAGAAGAGTGTCCAAGGGGGTGTATTTGTATCCTTTTACAAATAAATAGTCAGGCACGGACTACGCGGATTACACGGCTTTTTCTCTTAAGCGGCATTATTCAGGCTGTAGGAGTTAAAGGAGTTATCTCCTAACAAAGTGATAACTCCTTTTATAGCATATATTCTTATTCCACAGGCGGTACATCCGAGATACTGCCGTAGCGGTGATACTCGAATGATATGCTTTGTTCCTTAATATAATGTATAAGCTCCACCCGTCCGTTCTTCACCGGTCTTGCCGTAGCGATATACTTATCCGTGCGGGCGGCTTCCACGTACATCTCCATCGGAATGTCGGCGCTACAAGTGCGGATGCGTTCGTAATCCTCCATCGTTTTGAGGAACTCGTCCAATGATTCCTTCCTCAGCTTGCAACCGGTAGAGGCCAATGCTGCCGTGCGGTCATCATCCGGATTGAAACTGATAGTCAGCGGCGTATGGCAAAGAGTGGCGGCAAGCGCTATCATTTCCGCTTCTTCATTGCTATCGCCCGGGAAAAGGCGGAGCGCCATATTCTTCAACGGCAGATAGCGGAATGCGTTCTGTTCTCCGTGCAGATTGTTGACATCGCGGGCATGGGCAAATTCTTCCTGATGGGCATGGGCATAGCTTAGCTTGTAGATTGTGGTGCTCTCCGGTTTATCGAAGATGTTCACGAAGCAGGCGCAGTAGTTGGGGCCTCCCGCCTTTACACCGCCACCGAAGGCAGACAGCTTCATCCCACCGAAAGGCTGGCGGTTGACGATGGCTCCCGTAATACCGCGGTTGATATAGAGGTTACCCGCCATGACAGTGTCTTTCCAGAGCTTCTGCTCGTTCTCGTCCAGACTTTGCAGGCCGGACGTCAGACCGTAATCCAGACCATTCACTAACGCTATGCCTTCCTGCAGATTTTCAATACAGGCTACGCTCAGCAGCGGGCCAAACAGCTCGGTGCCGAACGAGTAACTGCCCGGCTTCACTCCCCACTTCACGGTAGGCGCCAGCATATACTGTTTCTTGTCAATGAACCGAGGCGGAACTAACCAGGATTCTTCCGGCTCCAATGTCATGGCTTGCAACAGCTTGTCATTCCGGTTGGTAATCATCGGCCCCACTACGTTTCCGGCTTCCCATACGCTACCCACTTTCATGCTGGTGGCGGCGTCTTTCAGTTTGTCCCGGAAGCTCTTGTCCTCGTACACAGAACGTTCTACGAGTAGCAGTGAACAGGCGGAGCACTTCTGTCCGGCATTGCCGAAGGCAGAAGTAACGATGTTCATGATGGCGTGGTCGCGGTCGCCCGAAGCGGTAAGTATAATGGTGTTCTTGCCGCCGGTTTCGGCAGAAAGCGGAGTAGCCGGATTGCTGTGCGCAATGTTCCGGGCGGTATCTGTGCCACCGGTCAGGATAATATGTTTGATGGCGGGAGCGGTAGTCAGCTCTTTCAGGGCGGGGCGGTCGGTTATGATGACCTGCAACGCTTCTTTCGGCACGCCTGCCTCCCAGAAAGCCTTGGCAAACATCCAGGCTACGGGCGCCGCCACGGTTGCCGGTTTCAGGATAACGGTATTTCCGCCTGCCAGTGCGGCTACGATGCCGCCGACGGGAATGGCGCACGGGAAGTTCCACGGTGAGATAACAAGGATAGTTCCTTTCGGAGCAATATCCACATCGGGCAGTGCGGCGAACTTCCTCATCGTGGTGGTATAGAAGCGGGCGTAGTCGATGCCTTCGGACACTTCCACATCACCTTCCACTACTGTTTTGCCCGTTACGGCACACATGCAGCCTATCAGGTCGCCCCGCATATCGGCAAGGCGGTTGGCGGCTTCGAACATAATCCTGTGCCGCTCTTCCAGTGTGGTGTTGCGCCAGCCTGCCGGGTCTTGTTCTGCTATGTCGATGATTTGGCGTACCTGCTCCGCGTTGGCCTGCGACATTTCGCATACGCATACCTCGTCGTCCTGGCAGCGGTCCATGTACTTGTGCCGCTGTTCGCAAAGCACCGTTTCGGCTCCTATCTGCAGCGGGATGATTTCTGGTGTGTCAACCGGCGACTTCTTCCATTTGGCAAATATCTGCCGCACCCATTCCTGATTCTGCGGAAGGTCGAAGTCCGTATCCGGTTCATTGGCCATTGCATCGGCGGCGGACAGGGGAGTATAAGGCATCAGCCTGTTCTGCGTGCGGGTAGGTGTGTGCGAAACGCTGTCTTTCCTGCGGTAGGCTTCTTCGAACTGCTTCTGCAGGAAGTCCCATGTCTCGGTTCCGGGCTTCAGGTTGAAGGAGTGTGTCAGGAAGTTGTCGGGAGCCGTGTTTTCGTCCATACGGCGCACCAGGTAAGAAACAGCATTCAGGAAATGCTCATCTTTCACCACCGGGGCATACAGAATGACGTGATTCCCCAACTGGGCTTGCGCACGCCATACGTGGTCTGCCATGCCTTCCAGCATCTCGAATGTCATGTGCTCTGAGCTACCGCACTTCTGGCTCAGCAGGTAGGCATACGCAATGGTGAACAGGTTGTGCGAAGCTACGCCGATGTGAAGCGCCCGGGCGTTTTCGGGCAACAGGGCGCGTTCCAGTATATGCAGATAGTTGGCATCCACGTCCGTCTTGGTGGGAAGTATGGGGTTGGGCCAGCCGCGCAGGGAAGAGATTACGGTTTCCATTTCCAGGTTGCACCCCTTTACGAGGCGCATCTTGAGCGGTGCGCCTCCATCTGCTATGCGTGCTTTGGCAAATTCCAGCAGTTCCGTCTGGAAGTCGTAAGCATCGGGAAGATAGGCCTGCACTACGATTCCTGCCGTGTAGTCCTTGAATTCGGGTTTGCTCAGCACCGCCTTGAACAGCCGCAGTGTGAAGTGCGCATCCTTATATTCCTCCATATCCAGGTTGACAAACTTCACATGCTTCGTTCCTTTTTCATCTATATAGGGAAAATCTATCGCTTTCCGGTACAGGGCAGACATGCGCTTCACCAGTTCGGGGAAACTTTCTTCATAATTCAGGGCGTGCGTCTGGGCGTAGATGCCGGATATCTTTACGGAAATGTAGTTGATGTCCGGAGCTTCCAGCGCTTCCAGGTAGTGATGATAGCGATGGTCGGCTTCTCCGTTTCCCAGCACTACTTCTCCCAGGAGGTTTACGTTTTGTCCGATGTGCTGCTGTGCGCGGTCGGCAAGATGCCGGGTGAGCTTGGGGCGCGCCTCGTTAAGAATAACTTTGGATGTATCCATGCGCAGGCGTTTCTTTATGATGGGTATGGCTATAAAGTCGAAATGATGTCCGAAGGCTTGATACATTTTAAAAAGAAAAGCATCCCGTTTGTTCAGGAATTGAGGTACTCCGTAGCGGTCTATCAGGGTTTTTATGCGGACGGCAAGTTTCTTACGGTCGCGTATCTGTGACGATTCGTCGAGCATCTTCACCAGGAACTTCTTGTCCTGCGGGCGTTGCACCATGACGGCGTATTTATGCTGTTCCCGGCGTTCTTCGTCTGTTATGGTTTGCTCACACGTGTTATATAGCTTCAGTACCCATTCTTGTACTTCGGCTATGGAAGGGTTATTATTCATAATATATTCATGTTTTGGTAAATGAAAGAAAAATGAAATCACTTGTGAACCTGTTTGTTCTATAGTATGAATAACGCGAATCAGTAGTTAAAAGGGGTATCGCTTCGCCCGGTAATTAGAGGAATTAAAGCGATGATCTTACTACTGATATGCAGAGTTAAAGCATAAACGGAGTATCGGTTTTAGCTATTAAGCCTGTTGGGGGCTGATAACTCCCAGGCAAAGCAATAACTCCTTAACTTCTGACTTGCATTAATATAAGGATACTCAAAACAATTTCTGAACAGGTTCTGAAATTATGAATGGAAGGTGGGGCTGAACATTACGGCACGATACCGGTGCAAGGTCTGGAGAGCTTGCTGCGAAAACCGGTCGAAGAGGAGTTCTCTGTCCATAGTACGTGTTCTGTTTAAAGGTTGATATATGTCCGATGCAAATATACACTAATTCTTTTATACTCAAAGGAAAAGGAAGAGAAAATTAGAGTAACCGCATCAAAAATAAATATAGGAAATGTATAGGAATAAGATAAAAAGCTTCGCTAAACCATCATATAAGAAAAAAGAATCCGCGTTCGTCCGCTTAATCCGTGTCGTCCGCGTATCCATTCTCTTCGCTAACCTGAATAATGCAAGCTAAACTATCATTTTGTAAACCAAGTGACATTTTGTATTTTTGACCGGCTGAGAATGCGATATTTCCGCCCGGATGTCCGCGTGGCTGGAAATACGCGAGCGAAAATCAGTAAGTGACAGGCTGACAGCGCAATATCGAAATACGTACATTTATTCTGGAACAAAATATCTCCTGAAAGTGGGTTAAGAAAGGAAAAAACGGACAGGATGAGTCAACTACTTGTAAGTAACGAGTCAACTACCTATAGGTAGTGAGCCATCTACTTATAGGTAATTAGTGTTTTACTTATGGGTAGTTGATGTTCTACTTATAAGTAGTTAGCATTTCATCCCTTAGTAACCGGCTGTTTTGCATAAATAGTTTGTAAATATACAACATGATGCATAAATACCGCATCATTATTCTTTATTTATTCATCAAGTACACTAAAAGATGAATTAACGAATCAAAGCATGTTACGAAAAGCAGGATAATGCTATCATAATGAATACAAACAATGACCATTCATTGTCATTTAGATATTCCCGCTCATAGGAAATATCAACGATCCAGCCACGGCTCAGGATTCAGCTTTTCTTTCTCTCTTCGCAACTGAAAATGCAACACCGTGCGCCCGTTATCGGAAGCATCCGAGAATATCTGACCGAGGTTCTGCCTGGTTGTGACATTGTCCCCACTCTTGACCGAAGCGGAAGACAAGTTGCAATAAACGGATATATAATCCCCGTGGCGGATAAGAATATTGAAAAGACCGTTCAGTTGGAAGACAGCGGCAACTTTCCCGTTAAATATAGCGCACGCCTGCGCACCGGGTTTCCCTTGAATATCAATGCCTTTGTTATCTAACTTGACATTGCGCAACCCCTCCACATTATACTGACCGTAATGACTGGTAATAATGAAAGATCCGGTAATAGGCATCGGCAACTTCCCTCGGTTGGCGGCAAAGTTACCCGACAATTCACGGTCTGCCTTATCCATGGTAAACGTTTCGAGAGGTTCCGCCTTTTTGCCTGCTCCGGAAGAAGCCGTGGCCGGTTCCGATTCCTTTTCACCCGCTTTCTTGCGGGCAGCGGCCTCTTTGCGAGCCTCTGCCGCCGCACGTTTACGGGCTTTTTCTATTTCTTCAGCTATCAACCTGTCTATACGGGCATTCAGCTGATTGGCTTCTTTCCGCTTTTGGGCTAACTCGTTCTGCAGACCACGCTGCTTTTTCTGTAGACTGGTAATCAGTGTACGTTTTTCTTTCTCCTGTACTTCCAGCTTCTGTTTTTCGGTCTCACGCTCTTTCAGCAGGTCGGTTTTGGCAGTCTTTACCTGCTGGAGTTCAGTTTTCTTTTTGTTTACCTGCTCCTGTTTCTTCAGAATTTCCTGTCCCTGCAACCGCTGGTAATCGGCATATTCGCGTACGTAACGCATGCGGCGATAAGTATGCTCCAATGTTTTGGCGGAAAGAATGAACAGAAGTCTATCCTGAATAGAACGGTTCTTATACAGATACTGAACAGAGGTTTCGTACTTCTTTTTCTTATCTTTCAAGTCACTCTGAAGACGCACCAACTCGCGTTCCTGCGTAGACAATTCACGGTCAATCGTTTCTATATCCTTATTTATGGTTAGGATATAACGTTTGCGTTCTTCTATTTGCCCGGTCAGTGAGGCAAGGCCATTCAGTTGGCTGCCAACATCTTTCTTTGTAGTGTTCAATAAGGTTTCCGATTCTGCTATCTGCTTTTGCAAAGCGCCCCGCTTAGTCTCCAACTCCTTAATCAGTTTGTCGGATTGGGCGCAAAGCGGCATAACAGCCAGACAGAAACAACCTATCAAAGTACAAAGAAAGTATCTCATAATTTAGCCAACATCTCTAAGAGTTCAGTCCATTCAACCCTCGTATATCTGGAAGACACTTGAGTAGGGGTCAGTGAAATTTCCTTGTTCGAGAAATCAGAAAGTGTAATCTTCCCTTTCTCCAAAGATGGAATACCCAGTTCCTTTCCTGTCAGAGTAGCCTTTCCACCCTGCTTGGAAGCATTAAAAAGCATCTTCTCCAAATGGGCGAAATCCGCTTTTTTAGGCAAAACACCCTTTAGCTCCTGACGGGTGGCCTGCACATAACGCCTTCCCATACGGTCTATCACCAACACATAACCGGGGGTGACTTCAAGACGCGCCACTTCACTGTGGATTATGGGCATCACGAAAGAGAGTTGCATACACTGCCCGCTGACTAACTTCATAGTGCCGCTCACCGTTAATGCATCACCCTTATGAGGAATAGTCAACTGTACTTTGGACGACAAGAAACGTGGTTCATCCAAAGAGGCAACCGCCTTCCGGGGAGTCTTGCAACCGGAAAGTCCAATTACCATACTTAAAAAAAGTATCAGATGCAGGGCGCCAATATTCCCCGCTTTTCTATATTTGTTTTGCGACTTAATCATTCCGGTATGTATTTCTTTTTCTCTATTTTCTTTTCCAACATCTTTGATTTACTTCCCATCTCCAGTGCTTGCTTCCAATACTTCAAAGCACCTTCTACATCCCCCGTCATATAATAGATATCACCGCAATGCTCTACTATGACATCACTCTTTTCAGCATCATTCACCATGGCATCATCTATATAAAGGCGGGCTTCGGCATAATTACCTTTTTCGAATAATATCCAGGCGTACGTATCCAGATAGGTGGAGTTCTTCGGTTCAGCCTTCACGGTCTTATAACTCATTTCCTCCGCCTTGTCCAGGTCGCGACGCTCCAGGGAAAGATAGTAGGCATAGTTGTTCAGGGCGCTTATGTTCGCCGGATTATAGACCAATGCCGAGTCATAAGCAGCAAACGCTTCCGCATTCTGTTTTTTCGTATGATAGATGTCACCCATAATGGCATAGAAATGCGAAATAATATCCTTCTTACTATTGTCCGTAACGTTCGCCACTGCCTTTTGGCAAACGGCAAGAGCATCATCCGCCCGTTCAGCCTGATTATAACCCAAAGCCAGGTAGAAGTAAAACTCAGGCATATCAGGATTGGACTCGATACCTGCTTCACACAAACGGATTACTTCTTCACTATCTTCTTTACCAACAGCTTCTCCGAGAAGTGTCATACGGGCAGCCGTATTGGTAGGGTCAATATTCAACACCTGCTCAAGTACAGGCAATGATTTCTCATTCATCTTTTTGGCAAGGAGATATTGCGCATACAACATGGGCAACTGGGCGTCGTCATGATCCTGCTCCATGATGCGGTCGAAAAGGTTGATGACACGAATACTGTCGCCGCCTGCCTGTTCATTCTCTATAATAAACTGGCGCATTACATTCAACTTCGTATCGGAAGGCACTTTACTGTTTAGCAAAAGCGTATCCAGTTGTTGCTGATAAAGTTCTTTCTGTCCCGTCTGATCGTAGTAAGATGCCAGCGAATACATAGCCATCGCGTTATCCGGTTCTGCTGTCAGCACTTTCTTATACAAATTATACGCTTCTTCCTTTTTGCCGTTCTGCATATAAACATCGCCCAACACTATCTGGTAACGCACATCCATCGGATACTCTTCCACCAGGCTCTCTATCTCACGGAAAGCTTGCCGGTTATCTTTCATCTGCAGATAGATGCGGAATTTCTCCATACTGAGCTGTTCGCTTTTACCCGTCTTTTCTTCCAAACGGTTCAACGTAGCTATCACCTTTTCATACTTCTCCTGACGATTATAGATGTCCAGCAAGTTGTATAGGGACTCCAACTTCAAAGGGAAGCGTATCGACATATCTTCCAGCAATGCGCCCGCTTTGTCCATCTCGCCTTGTTGCTGATAAAAGCTCGCCAATCCCTGGCTATACCAATAATTATCCGGTTCATTCTTCACGGCCTTCTCCAGGGCGGCGCGTCCTTGAGGTATTTGCTTGAGGAACATGTAATATTGGGATATTTCAAACAAAGCCGATGAAGCGTCCGGATTAATCGCCAGGCAATGCTCCAGCAAATTAAAGGCGGCAGCATAATCTTTCTGTATCTTCAGCCGGGAAGACTCCAGAAAGAAATAATCATACTTACGTTGCTGTTCGGGCGTAAGAACCACCTGTGAGGCAGTTTCTTTCTGCTGCTTTTTTGCTCCCTGACGGGAAGTTCCGCACGACACAACCACTGCGCACAGCAACAATAGTGGCAGTATTCTAAATCTATTTTTCATCTTTCTTCCTATTTTGAATATGGAGACATTACACTCCCGTATGTCCGAAGCCTCCGGCACCGCGCACTGTTTCATCCAACACCTCTACCTGTTGCCATACCGCTTGCTCATGACGGGCTATCACCATCTGGGCGACACGTTCCCCATCTTCTACTACAAATATATCCGACGAAAGGTTCACGAGAATGATACAAACTTCACCACGGTAATCCGCATCGATTGTTCCCGGAGAATTCAGCACCGTAATGCCTTTCTTGATAGCAAGACCACTGCGGGGACGCACTTGTGCTTCGAAGCCTGCAGGCAGAGCTATATAAAGCCCTGTGGGAATCAGGCAACGTTGCATCGGGGCTAACGAAATAGGTTCCGAAAGATTAGCGCGTATATCCATTCCTGCGGAAAGTTCTGTTGCATAAGTCGGAAGCGGATGCTTCGATTTATTAATGATTTGTACGTTCAACATTTTACTTACAATTTAGTGGTTTACAATGCAGAGCTTCGCAGTGATTAGTGTTTAGTGATTAGTGATTAACAAGAGTATCTCTATT
>NZ_DBDF01000072.1:0-1652 GCF_002293435.1 Bacteroides sp. UBA939
GCAGCAACCGGATTGAGATTCCGTTTCGCTCTATTATCATTCATCGTATGAACTAATTATGAACAGCTACTTACAGAAACCGGATATCATTCTTGTATTACATAATACTTGCCTCTCTCTCCTTTCATTGGAAAATTGAAACAATATATATAATAATTGGAACAATATTGCAAACTCCGTATTGCGATTACACATACCTTTGTCATATACTTAAAGGATAACTATTGTATCATTATGTCATACTTAAAAAACATATTTTATAGGCATTTTTAAACCCACTGTTAGTTAACAATAGGTATAGTATTACCTCATAAATTATTTAAGATAGATTGTTTATTGGAAAGCGGTTGTTGTGAGACACCCGCTTTTGCTTTTATATAAGCATATAAAATGTTTTTCTGACTCGAGATATAAATAATAGCATTTGAGACAATATATATAATGAAGACCGGTTTTTTTCTCTTTCTTTGTCCTACTACAAATCAATTATATTAATAAGAAAGAATGAGAAACATTTATTACCTGCTATGCCTTCTTTTCCCTTTGTCCGCCATGGGACAAGCGCCGACCGGCAAAAGCCAATGGGCTTATCCGGATGCTTCCGGAAAGTTAGAGAACAAGACTACTGCCCGGTTACCTCCTCCTGCAAGTTCCGATTATACTTTTCAAGGCGGCATGCAAGCATCTTCGGAGTTAGCCGGAAGAGATTATAATGCTATACACGAATATATGCGCGCTTTAGGTTGGGATTACTCCGAACATCCCAATATCTCAAAGAATGATCATTATGACGGAACGCACTGCGAAGTTCATCTTGATTCTGCTTTGCAGCAATATGTATTCAAATTCACGAACCATGCTAATGCAGAAGTTTTGGACAGTGACCGGGGTAGATTATTAAGCGACCGCCAGCGAAACGAAATGAAAAGCCAGACTAATCGTAACTGGTACCGACTGAACGGGAACTGGAACGAATGGCAACGGTTGGAATGGAAATTCCGTATCCCTAAAGGTTTTCAACCTACCACAAAGTTCTGCCATCTTCATCAACTCAAAGCGCAAGAAGGCAATAACGGTGCACCGCTTATCACCATCAGTACCCGCAGTGACGAGAATGGCGGCAATAAGCGTGTACAGGTAATCCATACCGGAGATACTAAAACATCTGACAAAGGGATTATAATAGACAACTTGCCACTTGCCGACTTTGAAGACGAATGGATACAGGTTGAAACCGAGATGCATTATACCCATCATGGTACATTCCGTATCAGGTTGACCCGCATCAGTGATAATAAAGTACTTGCCGACCAGTCTTTCTCCGATATTGACTTATGGAGAAAAGGGGCAACAAGCATCCGTAACAAGTTTGGTATTTATCGCAGTTTAGGGCGGAAGATGCGAAGTGCATCTGACCGGCCGGACAATGGGCTTAAAGATGAAAATCTGGAATTGGCCGATTTTAAAGTCTACGAAGCGCATACAAATCCCAATCCTCAACCACATGATTGATGCATCTCAAGATAAGTCATAGAACCCATGAGACGGTTTTTTTCATCCCATGAGACGAATTCTTTCATCTCACGGGACGGTTTTTTTCATCTCACGGGACGATTTTTTTCGTCTCATGGGATGAAATTTCTCGTCCCACG
>NZ_DBDF01000072.1:1726-17128 GCF_002293435.1 Bacteroides sp. UBA939
GCGTGAGGGTAGAGTGAGGGTAGAAGTTACTCTCACTCCGTTTTTCGCTACCGATTTGGTTGTAATACACTGATATACAGTGCTTAAACGGAATATATGTGGTTCTTAAACGGGATATATGTGGTTCTTGGACGGGATATATATGGTGCGCAAACGGGATATATCCCGTGCGCAAACCGCATATATATGGTGTAAACACCCTATATATGCGGTGAAAATACGTGAAATACATGCAGGAAGAAGGACTTATATGCTACATATTCACAAGTATCTTCCGGGTATAATCTTTCTTCCCCTTTACTTCTACACGAACTATGTAGAAATCATTCTTCAGCGGCACACTTTTCGTCATATCATTACCGGGAGACTTAAATCTTTGTACCAGAATCCCATTCGTAGTATAGATAGATACCAGCGCATCCTTCTCACTCTGTACTTTCACTCTGTTCATTTCTACAAAGATACAGGGAGTATTCTCCTGAAACGTACCAGGTACTACTCCGGTAGTTGTTTCTCTTGCTTCCCTTTGCGCCTCATATAGCGAAGCAGGTTGTAACCCGTCACGGTTTTTTCCTTCCATATAACCGTCCGTATATTCACTTATCTTGTCACGGTATCTCCGTATGGTTTTTGCGGTACACCCGATGGCATAATTTTGTCCCGTAGGCACTTTATCCAGATAAATGGCGCCTTCTTGTACGTCGCAATTCCAGAACACGCAATTGGTACCTCCCCATCCATGACCACTTCCCATATTATCACGCAGATACATACCGATTTTACCGGCATTCGATTTTATGGTTCCCAATTCCGCCCAGTTATCAAATAAAATCCCCTGCGACCACATTCGATGCCCTTCTGCCTGTGCGAGAGACAACTCCGAACGAAAGTTCAATATCACAATACCACTGGTAGAAGCACAACCATTAGAAAGGTAGTGATGACGCCCATTACGAGCATAGCAATCTTTAAATAGAATCAGTTGCGAGCGATGATAGTTCTCGAAATTGTAATACGTACCTCCTGTACAGAGTCCGGAAGGGTCAATAGAATAACAATCTTCAATTGTACTCCGTGTAGTCGAAGTCGTTTTAATACCTGCGTGAATGAACCCGGACATTGAAACACCTTTCACCCATGAATTCTCCAGCGAACTCATATAAATACAGTTCTGGTCGACATTGGCTGTAGAATTCTCCGGACTTCTCTCAAAAGCGATATGCAGGCTCTCAATTCCTATGTTGTGCCGAATTGTAGCCGGATTTGAAATCTTATAAATATACGCCTGGGCATACTGTTTATCAAGCGTATAGAATACGGGAGCATCTACTTCGATAGTGTTACCTTCTACTTTCGCAACATAGCGATGGTATGAAATGTCAATATTATTAGTTTGCCATTTCATACTTGCGTCCGTGTTCCGCTTTGTATTACCACCATACCAGATAGCTTCCAGCCAGGCGGTTGTAGCAGGATACTTGATACAAATCAAGTCACCCGCCTGATAAGCGCTTGCATTTTCTACCTGAAACGAATAATCTCCGGGCATCACTTTCTGCGTTACAACATTCGTCTGGTTATTTCCTTTTCCATTTCCCCAGTTGTGCGCCGATGAATTTCCCATTAGAATAAGACGTTTTGCCTTTTCAGCGGCATTCCTGCCATAAAGGACAGTAGAATCATTGCCGGAAAAACAATTGCCTTCGCCACGCAAAATGACTCCGTCATAAGTCAGATTTAAAGTTCCGTCAACATTATATCGTCCGGCTTTCAGTAATACGACTCCCCTGATACCTTCTGCGTCCAATACATATTTTCCTGCTTCATCAATAGCTTTCTGTATGTGTTGCGTATTGTCAGCCTCTTCATCTTCCAAAGGGTGGATAGTGATTGTACGTTCCGGCAAGTCAATCACGGGAATATCTTTTCCATTCCTGTAACCCGCCTGACTAAAATCAGGGATAATAAAACCATCTTTATCTTTCCTGTAAGTCAGAATCCCGGTTTCATCCTGAGCAACAAGTTGCGATTGCCAACTTTCCTGCGCATTAAGAGAACAGTTGCCGATGAAGCATAAACTCCCGATACATAAGGATATGAATTGTGTTTTCATCTGTATTCATTATTTTCATGTAATATGTATAGTAACAGGATGGTTACTGAAGTATCTACTTCTTTAGCGTTGTAATAATGATAACCCCATTAGAACCTTTCATACCATAGCCCGCCCCTTCCTTTTGGACTTCTATTTTTTCAATGTCATTGACAGAGACACTGGCGTCGACAGCGCTGCTACTTTCATATTGAATGCCATCTACAACAAACAGAGGTTCAACATCCAGTTCAAGAGAGTTCCCTCCACGAATAGACACCTGTTGGCCATTATCTCCATTGTAAACCATCACACCCGGGATATTACCTTTAAGCACATCGTAAATGGAACTGGCGGATAGCTTCAGTATTTGTTCACGGGTTAGTATATTTGAGTTTATAGCGGCACGAATGATTCGTTTGTATTCTTTCTTCTGTTCTTTCTGCCCGTCATATAACACAAAGAACTTTTTCTCAATTTTGATAGATACTTCTTTCAGGTTTTTCACCGGAATAACAGCCTCTTCTTTTCTGGAAATAGAAATCACTAACGTGTCCGTAGATAACAAACCGGGGAATGCGAACACACCCATCTTATTTGTCTTAATACTTTCTGTCGTATTTTTACGCCATACTTTCATACCTTTCAGAGGTTGCTGTTTACGATTCATGATGACTCCTCTAAAATCCTGAGCCGAAGCTGAAAGAAACATGAATGACAGCAAAATAGCAAAGAATAATCTCTTGAACATAGCAACTATTTTAATAAGAAAAGAAGCTGTATCAAAAGTAAAGTACACTATCAAAAAGATATTCTTCATCCGCAGATTACGCAGATAACACAGATTCGGTTTTAATAAATCCGCGCAATCTGTGTTATCTGCGGATGAAAGATAGTAGACTTAAACTTTTGGTACAGCTTCTTAATTATACGAATTATCTCAATATCTCAGTATTCGAGCCGTAAGCATCGTCCATATACATTAATGGAATATTTCTACCACCGTTACCATTGATAAAATAAATCTCCCAATTATTGATGGACATTCTTCCCTCGCATTGCATTTCCGTACGCAGGTTAGCAACAATGTCACTATTCAATACTTCCGTACCTGCTACATGGGCAAGCAATTTATCATTTTCGTCTACACTCATAGATACGGTCTTGTATTCTTTGGCTACAAAAGTATTCATTGTATTCAACTTATGATATTCGTTGCGGGTAACCTTTGTTCCGGTGGCGCTTGTATATTGAGCAATCAATTGTACATTGAAGTCCGTAGTACCTTCTACTGTAGTACCTCCATTGGGAACAGAAGGATACTCGTCCGTCACTGTCGACGGATACCATAACATACGAATCTGATTTATATATGCATTTTGATTGGAAGGGTCGGAACGTAGATTCCAACGATATTCCAACACAGCATTTTCTTCCTTTGAACCAACTTTTACTTTTTGAGTATTGGGTACATTCTCTTCAAAGCCTAATTTCAGGCGCGTGCTGAATGGTGTGTACAAACTTGCATCATCAAATGCACGGCGTACGTAACGTTTTACTTCAGCCGCCGAGTTCACTCTGATTTGCAAGTATTGATTTCCATTCGCTTCTTTCTTTAACGAGTTAGTATTGCTACTTTGAAGTGTGAAAGAGTGAGAGGATTTTTCAAACTTCTCGAAATAATAGCTGGACACATACATTTTATGTGAACGCACCTGCGATTTCCCGCCAACAGTTGCCTTACAAGTTATGGTATAAACACCGGGAACACTTGGCGCTTTCCAAGTCATTTCACTCAGTCCTTGCGGCTGGGTTAAAATACCACCATCACAATCCCACTCGTAATCTGTATGCCATAAATCGCTGGAATTTACACACATCCAAACCTTAACCTTCTGGTTGCAGAAAAACTCATTGCCATCTGCACTTAATGAATCTATTTCCAGAAATTCATCTTCACCGCAGCTTGCAAAACTTATGGTACAAAATAAAGCGATAAATAATTGATATATATATTTCATAATCATCGTTTTTTAAAAGTTATTTTAAATTCATCTGTTTGGCGGTAGGGCGGTCAAGCCAGCTATCAATCACATGAATATACGACCCGTCATCAGAATAAAGATTAGCCGTACGAGGCTTAATTGTTGATTTATAATGACCATCAAAGTTATTAAATACAATATTCGGATTACGATCCTTGAGGATATACAAATTGACTTTTGCTGTATCAGCTGCGGCAAATGTACTGTACCAGGTAGGTTCGGCGGGCATATTGGTATGGGTATATTTACCTACCACAATGTGATAAAGCAGAAAATCCTTCACTTGCTGTACCGGATAAACCGTCATAGACGAAGGCGCATACAAGTAAGTTAAGCCAAGTTCTTCATCATAAGCTTCCAGCTTATGAGTTTGAAAATAGCTCAAATCGGTAGCCGTCTCCGAAGTAAATGCAGTATTTGTTGGCAAAATATAGGTAGCATTCGGTTGCTTGAATTCATTTTCAAGTTTAGCAAAGTCGATTGCTTCCTGCAGAATAGAAAAGATATCGGGACGTGACTTTATAAAATCATACGTTGACATATTGACTTTGTTACTGGGGATACCGGCTTTATAGTCATAATCATACGAGTCTTGAAAGTCGAGTCCAAAAAGTTCACAACCAGTGAAAACTAATGGAAAAGCCAACAAGAACAATACTATTTTTATATTTTTTAGATTCATATTCTCTTATTTTAGTGTTACACTTCAAATTAAACTAACGTATGGTATAGGGAGGGTTCTGATCTAAAGCTGAATTTGACTCAAATTCCCGATAATATACCGGCCAGTATTTAGTTCCTTCGTGTCCAAAACCTGTTACTGTTACACCGGCAGCTTCCTGACGTGCAGAATAAATAGGTTCCATTACGGGTATCAAACGATCCGTACGCATTAAGTCAAACCAACGCTGTCCTTCACCAAAGAATTCCAATTGCCGTTCAAGCAAGATTAAACTCTCAACAGCAGTTTTATTAGTTGCGGGAACTTCGGTCTTAGCATCTTTCATATATCCGGAACGCGAACGAATTGTATTTACGATATCCAACGCTTCGTCACCACGTCCCAGTTGGTTAAGCGCTTCCGCACGGAGAAGCATTACATTCGCCAAACGTGAAAGAACTAGTTTATGATTACTATCAGTTGTATTCAATACTAAATATTGTGACTGATAAATCTGATTGGCAGAATCAAATACCCTACTAGGATCAACCGTGCTATATTTTATACATTTTGATATACCTGATACATTGTAAGTTGCATAAGCTATGGGCAACCGTTGATTGCCATAATACAACCTAACGGTATCAACCGTGTTCCAGAACCGGCTATCAGCTCCTTCTCCCGAATACAACCGGTCAACGAATTCACGGAAGATTTCATAAGACATCTGATAACCATTATTGGTATTCGAAGCGCCCAGCTGTCCGGGCCAACCACTATTCGCACCATCTGCTTCAAGATCCCAGTTCATAGTAAAGAGAACCTCGCTGGAACCTGTCGGATTTTCAAACATTTGTTTCCATTCAACTTCTCCGTTTGCTAATTTATAGTTGCTGTTCCCAATAAAATAGTCGGAAGCATTCAAAGCATCTTGGTATTGTTTATACCACATATATACTTCTGTTCTTAAAGCATACATGGAACCTAATCCCAAATAGTATTTGTCAGATGTATTTTGAATGGTAAAATACTTGATAGCCTGTTCAATATCGCTCAATATCTGTTCCTTTACTTCATCTAATGATGCACGGGGCACATTGATATTACTAAGTGAACCATCCCAGGTTTTAGTAATTATAGGCATTTTTCCCCATACGCGGGTTCCCCAGAAATACATAAGTGCACGCATACCATAACACTGACCGATATACGGCGCATATTCTGATTCCAGTATGTTGGGAATAGTAGGATATTTCTCAATACCGACATTGGCTCTGGTGATTGTCGTAAAGAAATCCTGCCAACTACATTCTCCTCTTTGGGGAGTAATGGCATTCATATAAATCCAGGTCGCTGCATAACCGGAATTACTCACATTATCAGAACGTACATCACCATAAAGTACTTGTTTCTGATTCAGCGCACTTTGAAATGCATCATATATCCCGGCATTCCAATTACTCATTTCAGCCTTATCCTGGAAATAATTATCCGGTGCCAAGTCCGATAAAGGAGTTTTATTAAGAAAGTCATCACAGCTTGATAATGTCAAAACTCCCACTATAGCTATATATATATATTTCTTCATCTTATTTTTCTATTTTAGAATCCAACATTGAAACCAAATCCCACTTCACGATTACGCGGATACTTTGAAGAATCTTTGCCCGGAGTTAATACACTCCATTGCAATTCTGGATCGAAGCCTGAGTAATTAGTCCAAGTCACCAAGTTATTACCATATACATATACCTGCACACTACGCATCGGTGTTTTATTCAGGATATTCTTATTTACATTATAACTCAAACGTACATTTGCTAAACGGATAAAGGTTGCATCTTCCAGGAATTGGTTGCTCAAACTCATAGTATGATTATTGGTCTGACGCTGTCTGGAGTCCAAAGCGTACCAGCTAGTGATTTCACCCGGGTATTTCCATCCTTGAATAACATATTCAGGTGTTTGCTTATGAGTATTTCCACCCCAAGACGAATAATAACGTTTCAAGTCATTCCATATCTGACCTCCCCAACTGGCATAGAAGTTCATTGACAGGGAGAAGTCTTTATAAGTGAAAGAGTTACTCCATGAGCCATACCAGTCAGGATTAGCATCTCCCAATATCTTCTGGTCATTGGTGTTGATTTCATTATCATATTTACCATTTTCATCCGGCTTATTATACCAAATAACATCACCACCACCAACAATAACGCCGTTCGCTTTCATCTGACCAACCACACCGGTATAATCGTTACCATCCGGGGTTGTGTATTTAATTAAAGTCGGCTGACCATTCAAACCGATAATGACATTACCATTATCATCACGTTCAAATACCGGAATCAAACGAGTAGAATAATCCTCTGTCCAGGCATTGCTGGCGTTATACTGATAAACACCTAAGTTTTCATATCCGTACCACAAGCCGGCAGCGTGTCCTTTGGCTACCATCCAGGCTCCGCCGGTGATATAGTCTTCACGTGCCAGGTCTGTAATTTTATTCTTATTTGTCCACCAGTTAATTGTTGTGCTCCAGTTAAAGTCACGTGTTCTTATCGGCACTGCTGTAACCGAAAGTTCAAGACCCCGGTTTTCAATACTTGCAAGATTTACACGCATATTATTATAACCGGTTGTATAAGGTAAATTCTGGTCTGCTAATAAATCGCTGGTCTGCTTCACATAGTAATCGGCAACGAACATAATGCGTCCGCCTAAGAAACTCAAATCCAACCCCACGTTAGTCTGTTTGGTTTCTTCCCACTTTAAATCCGGATTTCCATATTTGCTGTTGGGAACTACACCTCCTACACCATTATAACTTTGTGCACCGGAAACATACGTAGTCTGAGATTCATAACGACCAATTTTATCGTTACCGGTAATACCATAACTGGCGCGTAACTTGGCATCGGTCAGTATATCCGAAGCCCAGTGCATGAAAGGTTCATCCGAGAAACGCCAGGCTGCCGAAACAGATGGGAAAGTTCCCCAACGGCTGTTAACACCGAACCTGGAAGAACCATCTTGACGAATAAGAGCGGTCAAAATATACCGGCTCTTCCAACTATATACGGCACGGCCAAAGAAACCAACTGTCGATTCATCCCAACCGGTAGTATATACATTGGGTAAATCCTTAATAGTAGCCAGATTCATATAATGTATATCTTCGGAAATAAAGTAGCTACCACCTATTTTATATGCCAGTTGATTAGAAGTCTCAAAACTTGTACCCAACATTGCACTTACGGAATGGTCTCCAAATTCTTTGTTGAAGTTGAAATAAGCTTCACCGGCGTATTTCCATTTCTGTTCATTCAAATCGGCGCCCGTGTTTTTACCGTTGTCGCTTCCTTCCAGGTATTTGGAAGAGAATTGCAGGCGGCGGGTCGATTCATAGTTGGCTGATATATTGGCATCTAATCTTAGCCACGGTGTAAAAGTCCAAGCCAGTCCTTGATAGAAACTACCGGTATATCTGCTGTTCTCATCTAACTTTTGTTCCAATTCTGCAATCGGATTACGACGACCGCCGGACGAATAATAGGGAATCAGTTCACCGTCAGGATACCAGATAATCATATCCGGGTCACGGCGCATAGCATCCTGAAATACGGCTTCCTTGATATTATTCTTTTTATTATGTGACAAACGAACGCGTGTAGTAAACTTTATATTCTTCCACGGTTCGTAATCAACGTTTAAGTTGGCGGTATAAGTGTCATTATAAGAAGTCAGCATAATACCTTTCTGCCCCAAATAGTTCAGGGATACACGGTAAACAAAACCTTTTGAACCACCACTAATCTGTACGTTGGCATCATCACGGCTACCTGTACGGAACAAAAGATCTTGGTAGAAGTAGTTTGTACTATACTGTAAACCTACGGAGTCGGTACGCGCCGAGAATTTTTCCAGTGTCTTCGAGGGGTTCGCCAAATCAGTTGCCGCCATACTTAACCGGCTTTCGAAAGCATTCACCTGAGGAAGCTTTCTTGCCGCATTGTAGAATGAATGTTGATACCTGACATCCACACGAGGTTTGCCGGATTCTCCCGATTTAGTAGTAATCAAAACCACACCGTTTGCAGAACGTGCACCATAAATGGCAGCAGAAGCCGCATCTTTCATGATGTCTATTTGCTTAATATCGCTTGGGGAAATATCATCAATACTTTCTACAATTACCCCGTCTACCACATATAAAGGAGCTACGCCGGCATCACTAAATGTAGAGGCACCACGTACGGATACGAAAGCAGAAGCGCCGGGAGCACCCGAACTAGACGTAATCTGCATACCCGGAGCTGCTCCTTGCAAAGCATCAAATACGCTCACCGGACTTTTCTCTTCCAGAGCTTTAGCATCAACAGAAGACGTTGAGCCGGTAATATGTGCCTTAGGCACTGTACCGAAACCTACAATGACCACCTCTTCCAGAGCCTGAGCATCTTCCGCCATTTCTATTTTTAGCTTCTGGCCGGTAGCTTTATGTTCTACTGTTTTATATCCCATAAAAGAGAAGACTAACGTATTCCCACTGGAACAAGAAATTGAGAAATTGCCATCAATATTAGTTATGGCTCCGGTTGCCGTACCTTTAACCTGAACGGTTACACCAATCATAGGTTCTCCCAATTGATCCAGCACAACACCTGTCTGAGTTATATTCTGCGCCTGTACATTTGCCATGAAACCGGCACAGAAAATGACTAAAAATAATCGCAGCAATAGCGATTTTAATTCGTGTTCTTTCTTTTTCATCAAATTGCTTTTTTAAATTAAACTTAAATTAACAAGACATTTTACGAACATGTATTATTCATACTATAGTAGTTATAAAGTAGTTATCACTTCGTTAATAGTTAAGCAAGAATAATACAATCTAAAAGGATTTGGATGTTTCTTCTTCTAATTGTTTTTCACATAATATTAATTCATCATTTTTAAAGTTAAACTTCGAGTTCTATACTTAGCTGCAAACAAACGATATTTTCTTCAAACGGTATTTAAAGATTGTATCAAATGCTATAAAATATATCTCAAAACGAATAAAAACTCCGTTTTAGCTCATCAGTCATCTATTTAATGAGTATTCGCAAGTCCATACCCTTATGGCGAGCCATCAATTGGGCAATGTAAAGTGAGCGGGGAAAAACGTTCTTCTCATTCCGCCCTTCCCAAATACCATCCGGACGGTCATTAAATACTCCCGGATACTTTTCACCCTTCATGCCAAAGCTATAGTTGTAGCCCGATGTCCAGGGGCTTTGTACGGCAGCGCGTTTCACACGGCAGTTCCAAAGAACCTGGGTAACCCCCGACCATCCATGACCGCTTCCCATCTTTCCGCGGTCTTGCACATTGATTTCACCATCGGTTATCACATTATCATAAAGGGTACCGACAGCCCAACGATGATGAGGACCGATATCGGCATAAGTCTGCGAGGCGGTACAGTTATAAAATACATTCGGGCCACACACGCGGGCGCCCGTCACATAATCGTGACGACCTTCCGTACTCTGACAGTTCATAAACAGATTCTGCTGGCCACAGTTATTAAAGGAATAACGCAAGCCACCGGTTATTACGGACTTTGTCTCCAGGCAACGGCAATCTGTTACCGTCACATTCTTCGCATAACGTTCACAGCTTACCGCAGAATAACCAAAATAGCGGCAGGTAATATTACGCGCCCAGCAGTCTTCCGCTTTATCAAACTGAACTCCAATCCAGCCGTGCTCACTGTCTTCATAATGCTCAAATTCAGATTCCAAACACATATCAGACACTCCGACTTCGCTAATCCTACCAGTAAAGGAATACTTAAACACTTCGCCGCCTCCGTATTTATCTTCCATCTGCATCACCACCGGATTATCAATATAGATGCGATTACCTTCTATTTTCACAATCTCACGTTCAAAAGAAAGGTTGTACTCCCGTGCTGTCCATTGACGGGTTCCTTCGCGCTCCACAATCTGGTCCATTTTAATATCATGTATCCAGTTATCGGTTCCGGGGCGATAGACAATGACACGGTCGCCTACTTTAAAACCCGCAGATGAAGAGACGTTGAACGAATGTGTACCTACCGGTACGAAAGCGTCCGTAATCTTCACTCTTGTTCCGGGGAGTTCTTCCATTCTGCCGTTGCCGGATACCTGAATCAACGGAAAACGCTGCTTGCCGATAGCCAGCAGGCGGGTTTCGTTCACATTATCACCTTCACCGGTCAGAACCACTCCACTCGCATTGATACGGATAGTTCCGTGAACACGGTACACTCCCCGCTTTAGTAGAATCGTTCCGCGATGCCCGTCTTTATCCGGTTTCATGAGCGATACTTCATCTATCGCATCCTGGATGCGTTGACGACTATCGCCATTCTCTACCGGATACACGGTTTTTGTTGCCGGATAATCAGGAATCGACTTATTGCCATGATGGTATCCAACGCGGCTAAAATCAGGAATTGTATTACCCTGTTTGTCGGGGTAGTAAGTCAATTCTCCTTTCTTACTAATCTTCACATGACCTGATTGCCAGCCGGGCGGTAGTTTTGTTTGGGCGGATATGCTTATACAAAGCATCATAGCAGCAATTCCACCTACAAGTTTTTTCACTCTATTCATACACGTTATTATTTGGTTATACATAAACTTAGCCAATACATACTTACAAAAAGACGAAGAAGGCAGCTTCTTCACAACTAACCCGAACCATACATGTTCCGTACAAGAGCCTTACATATCCGGTAGAAATAAGCCACTAACACTCCTCCGGAAGAGACTTCCAGATTTTTTAGAGATGTATGGATTTCGATATCATGCTATATATCAGCCAGATACAGATTTTCACTTCGATATTTCCAACCGTTCTTGCCTTCGGGCGGAAATATCGCATTCTCAGGAGACTAAAAATACGATATGTCAATCTTGACGGCGAGGGTGTCCGGTAGTAGTTAGTCAATTACTTAGTAGTAGTTGGGTCATTACTACGTAGTAGTTTATGCACTACTAAATCCTAAGATAAAAGCCTTGTTTGTTATTCATACACTACATTTGTTTCTCGCAAAAGTAGGCTATGAATACAAACAAGGCTTACAATATTATTTCAATCACTTGAAATAATGACTCAAGCTGTATTTTTTAACGAATTACCACCTCTATGGAAGCTGTTTTCCCCTTTTCTTTTCCTCCGGGCAAATCAATACGCACTTTCTTCCGGTTCAGTTCAAGCTCTGCCACATCTCTTTGCTGAGTAGGATCGGCATAACTAATCATACATTGTCCGGACGATTGCTTCCGTATCATATAAATTCCCGGAGTTTGAATATTCAATGCCATGTCCTTGGTAACCGTCAGTTGCACCGGCTGATAAGCGGTGACCCAACAGGTTTCATCTCCTTTGGTATAAACCGCCTGCACAGCAGCATCATTACGAAGCACGCAGATATCCGACAGATTAAAAGCCGCCACATTCTTCTTGTCCGTTGCCGGCAATATCACATATTGATATGCGCCTTGCCCGGGCGAAGCGCCGTGCTTCAGGTAAATAGCAGTCACTTCACCGCGTACCTCTTGCGGACGATACATTTGCATGACGTCATACCAGCGCCCGGTACGTTCAGCAGATTCCGCCACAACTTCCTGAGGATTACCCCATACGATATAGCCTGCATTGTTATGGAAGAAACGTTGCTCTTTTCCTGTGGCAGTATGTTTGGCTGTTACGGTATTCCACCGCCCGTTCTCCCACGACAGCAATTCTCCGTTCCTGTGGCACTGCTCTATGGAAGTCGTCACCACCAGATTGCTGTCCGCCTGTATGTCAGCCCCCAGACAAAGAACATAATCCCCGGCACACACCCATGCTTTATGAGCTTTTATTCCGGCACGATTCAGCTCCATTGCCGCCATGCCTTGTTGTCCATCCGAAACGGCTCCGACAAAAGTTCCTTTATTACGGGGCCGGTAGTTATTAATCAACGGCATCGGCGCATCATCCTCAAAGGCTGTGACTCCGGGTAGTTTCCGCCAGTCCCAAAGGGGGAAGATATCCAGATATTCTTTACCGTCTTTATAAATATAGGTAGCGCCATCCGCCATATAATACCCTTTCATGTTATCGCCGTTCATCATCTCTGCTCCAATTATACGGTCGGAGGCCATCTTGATGGAAGCCATCCAGGAAGGGCGGCGGTGAATTGTATAGTCCGACTGCCAGAAACTCTTATTGCCTACAAGTCCGTTCACTTCGGGCGCCGGATAATTATCCCTGAGAAGAGCGGTAGCAACAGATGTACATTCGCCACATTCCCCTCCGCCCAGTTCCGAAGCGGCAAACGCAAGGCTCAACGCTTTATGTACCGGCGCATGATGGAACAACTGGCGTGCCAGAGCATTCACGTCCATCATTCCTTTCCAGATAACCCAGCGGTATCCGTTGTTTATCAAAGCGCTCAGAATACCCAGTTGCTGTTCATCGAAGGTCAGCGACGTTCCGGAGAAGAGTCCGGAGAAGAAGCTCATTCCCGCAACAAACGAGAGTCCGTAATTACCGAATTGCTGCTGGGCGCCATGCTGGTGGAAGCACCAATCGTCTTTTATACCTTCCTCTCCACCTGTCACAATCTCGGAGGCAATCATATCGCGCGCCGTTTTTACCAGCGCATAATCATTCTGCAACAATGCACGCATCATCACGTTTCCGGCAAGCCACACTTTGTTTTGTCCGGTCATACCGAACTTGGCATTCTCCATCACGGCTACCGCCTTTTCTCTTTCCGCAGCAGTCAGCTTCTCTTCAAACAGGATAAAAGCCGTACCCAATGTTTTGGGCACACCTATCTGATTATACCACCAGTTCAGGCACACCGGTTTGGCAGTAAACCAGTAATCCAGCGCTTTATGGATAACGGCTTCCACTTCCGGAGAATGATAGTAGGAAGTCTGCTTTGAATTATACAGTTTTACCAGTTCCAGGATACGTTCTGCGTGTATTTTAGGTTCCCATCCGGAACGTTTCTTATCATCATAATTAATATCAGGCCATGTTCCTGCTTTCGTAAAAGAAGACAGATATACTTTTATCTTCTTCAAGTCGAAAGGATAACGTTGATGCAATTCCACTACAACCTGATCCGACATTTCTTCTTCCGGCGTAATGGACGAAAGGATAGATAACAAACCAAACGCATCCGTACCCGAAGGAACCAACATCCGGGCATAGTTCTGTTTGATACGTGCCAACTCATCCGTATTGCTTGCCTGAACAGAGGCAGACAGCAGTAATACGGCTATTACAATTATCTTTCGTAGATTTCTCATGCTATTTGTTTTTCCTAAATCCAAATCACCGGATTACGTACCGGCAGATTACGTACCACCTCATCCGTCACCGGGAAATGCTCCAACCGTCCCCACGTAGACAACCAATCCGCATTACCCGTTTGCAAAGCACCGAATACCAGGAAAGGATGGGCAACAGGCCATTCATCCCAATACATTACATCCTTCGGATAGCTCCAACTCTCCTTATCAATGATATATGGATATATGAAATCAATACCCTTTTGCATATTCCGACCTTCTCCCACCGTATAAGCCCACAGATTATCATCCTTGTCCGAAAGCGTCCGGCATATTGTCGCCATCGCATCCAGGTTGAACAGAGAGTAACCATAAGGTTTGGTACGCTCAGTCTCCAACGGGAAACTTCCGTCGTCTGCCATTTGCCTGGGCAACAGTACTTCCTTATAACGCTTCCTGCAGAAATCCATCATATCCTTATCACCGGTGTAACGGGCAAAGACAGCCGCCTGCATCACCCAGCAAGTACCGTGATTATTCTTCGCATTCATTTCATCTACACCATATTTATGTGTAGACATCCATTTCAGATAATCGGAGAACCATTGCTTAGTGGCCTTGACGTCATCCTTTGAAAGCACCCCGGCTTCTTCCAGCCGCCACAGGGACTGGGCAACCTCCATCAGATGCACCGTATCGATAATGCCTACCCCGCGACCCGTAACAACGCCTTTGATAGCCTGCGCATATTGCAAGTTAGGACTCATCCCGGTTGATTCGTTCACAAACCATGCGCGTACATGCGTTATAGCCGCATCCGCGTATTTCTTATCCTGTGTCAGCAGATAGGCGGAAGTCAGATTCCCCACTATCGAACTGAAACGTACCATGGCATGGCGATGAGCCACAAAGTTATCCGGATTAGTCTCGCCATCCCTGCGGATATAAGGCCCGTTAGGATTCAATGTATCCGGCCACCAGTAATCGCCTTCCGAATAAAAGTCATGTATATCTCCCGCACTGCGCTCTGCGATGAAGGAAGTAACCGTCACCGGCTCTTCCTTCATGTTCAGCGCAGCGCGCTCCAATATACCCTGTTGCAAAACACTCTTCACGTACTCTTTACTATCCATGTCCGATGCGCATGAAATAGTGAGCAATCCACATATACCTAAAAATAAAATACCTGTTTGTTTCATAATCCTATAGTGAATGTTCATAATTAGTTTCTACTATAATTATTTAGAGCCTGTTTAATTTTCCTCAAAAAGTTTTTTA
>NZ_DBDF01000072.1:17135-34694 GCF_002293435.1 Bacteroides sp. UBA939
ACTCGTCACATAGCCCGCTATGCTCCTCATAAAAACAGAAAAACATCCTCGAAAATAACTCTCAAAACAACACTGAGCAAAATTTAAACAGGCTCTTAGACGCGGATGACGCAGCTCTCTTTTATCTTCCTGACGGAGTAACGTAGCGCAGCATTTAAAAAACTGCGTCATCTGCGTCATCCGCATCTAAAGAATTGCTTATATTGCAGGTGATAAGGGAGCAGCGTTACCTGATTTATCATTCATAATTCTCACAATATCGCCGTCCCCTCCTTCTCCAACTTAGCCTTCTTGAGCAGAGCCTCTAGGAAATAGTAATCGGCATAAACCAACGGTACATCCCTTTCAAAGTTGTGCGCTCCCGTGCTGTGTAGCAGTAAGAAACCACGATCGCCATCCAACTGCGCACGATAGGCGGTACTCAGGCTTTCCACAATCGTATCCGCCCACTTCTTGTACAGTGCCGCCTTCCCGGCATTATACGTGGACAGTTCGTACATGGCACAAGCCATCACGGCAGCGGCAGAAGCATCACGAGGTTCATTCGGAATGCCCGGAGCATCAAAGTCCCAGTAAGCTACCATATCTTCGGGCATCGCAGGATTGGTAAAGAGGTAATCAGCTATATTCTCGGCCTGTGAAAGGAATTCGGGCAATTGCGTTTCACGATAACACATGGTATAGCCGTACAGTCCCCATGCCTGCCCCCTCGACCATGCAGATTCATGATTATATCCCTGGTGGGTATGCTTGTGAAGCACGCCACCGGTGATGGTATCATAATCGAGTACGTGATAAGAGCTATGGTTATCGCGGAAATGGTTCTTCATCGTAGTACGGGCATGTGTGGTTGCAATAGTATAATATACGGAATCGCCGGTTTCCTTAAACGCCCAGTACAACAGTTCGAGGTTCATCATATTGTCAATAATAACCGGGCACTGCCACTTGTCGCGGCTATGGTCCCAGGAACGGATACAACCGATTGTGGGTTTGTAGCGTGTGATGAGTGTCGCTGCCGATTCCAACAGGATATCCTTGTAGGTTGCATCGTTAGTCAACCGATAACCGTTGCCGAAGCTGCAATACATCTTGAATCCCATATCGTGGGTTCCGCCGTTCGTCTTCTGGTCTTCTATATCCGCGGTGAATTCCTGGGCTTTCTTCTTCCAGAAGTCGTCGTTGGTGTACTGGTACATGTACCATAGTTCACCCGGGAAGAAACCGCTTGTCCAGTCTCTTGACGCTACCAGGCGCAAGGTACCGTCGTCGTCTATCGTACGGGGAGAAACCGGCTTTCTCTTCAACTGTTCTTCCGGCATGGCTGCTTTGGCCGAGTCAATCTGCGTAAAGGCATACATCAACTGCTGCCCGGCAAAATCAAAACTGTCTTTTACTACATTCACTTCTTTTGTTGTCGGGCTGCATGCTCCACATACCACCAATAACGACACTAATCCTGTTTTAAATTTCATAATACTTATCTAATATCTATGTTGTATAAAAATTGAATAAAAAGATTGCGCTAAGATAGGTGATTTATCTTAGCATGGCTTTCAATATTGTATTATTCATTTAAGATTCTATTCCAATTGGGCATAAAATACAGGCTATTTAGGGGTTTTCCTTGTTGAACACAGAGACACGGAGGCATAGAGGGTTTTATCTTGTTGAACACAGAGGCGCAGAGACCCAGAGTTTCTTTTTTCTTGTTGAACACAGAGACGCAGAGGCACAGAGAGTTTTTTCTCTGCGACGTAGTCGCCCTCTCTCTGTGTGCTCTCATTTCTTAAAAGAAAAATAAACTCGGTGTCTCTGCGCCTCTGTGTTCGAATATGAATTCTCAGTGTTCAGTTCATGAAGCACCTCATCCCGGCTGATGTACGGACTGTGCATAGATGACTATAGACCTTAGTGTACAATCATACCCAATGATTGCAGAGTTCAGCCCCCTCACCGCAGACACTCATAATAACTCCTGTTCCGGCGGCGAATAAAGTTTGGGTGCACTCGTCCTGTACTTCTGCGCCCACTCCGAAGGCGAATAGCCATAGAACGACTTGAAGCAATTGGTAAAATAGGCATGACTGTTGAAGCCCGCATAACCGGATATCTCCGAAACCGAGTAATTGGATTCCAACAACAGTTTGGCTGCAATCTCCAACCGTTTATTACGTATCAACTCTATCGGCGAAAGCTCCGTAACCGCCTTTAGCTTGCGATACAAATTGGCGCGGCTCAAACCCAATTCCTGACTTATCATTTCCACCCCCAGGTCGGCATTGGAAATGTTCTTTTCAATGATTGCGAAGAAATTCTGGGTGAAGCGGTCGTCGCCGGAAACAATCTCTATCCCCAGCGCCTCCGGAGAGAATTTCTTTCCATACAACTTCTTCAACTTCTCACGCGATTCCAGCAGGCTGTTGATACGGCAAATCAGCACATCCATGCAGAAAGGTTTCACAATATAATCGTCAGCACCCATAGAGAAACCTTCCTTAATATGGACCACCATAGACTTGGCAGTCATCAGCACCACCGGAATATGCCCAAGCTGCAAGTCCTGTTTCACACGCGAACACAGCTCCAAACCATCCATCCGGGGCATCATGATGTCACTCAGTATCAAGTCCGGATACTTCTCCATACTCAAAGCCAGCGCATCTTTCCCGTTATCCACATCCAATACGTGAAAGTAAGGCTCAAGGCACTCCTTCACATAGGTTCTTACTTCATCGTTGTCTTCCGCCAGCAGCACAGTCCACTTCTTCTCAATATCAAAGTGCATCTCCTTGCCCGAAGGTATGACGTCCTCCACCACCTGCCCGGTTTCTTCCTCCGTCAGTTGCGCTTCATCGTAAGCAGAACGGCTGATTGGGATATAGACTTCGAACACGGTGCCGGTGGGCTGATTGTGGGATACGGAAATCGCACCTTTATGCAAAAGCACAATGGAGCGCGTCAGACTCAATCCGATACCCGTCCCTACGTTTTCCCTGTTATCATCTTCTTCTTGATAGAAAGGAGAAAAGATATTCTTCATGCTTTCCCCGGAAATACCTTTTCCGGAGTCGATAACCGAGAGGTAGGCGAACTTCGTTTCATCAGGCATCTTGCCCAGTTCGTCCTGCCGCTCGCGTGGCAAATCGGCAAAAGTACGCTTGGATAAGGTAAATACCACCTTCCCTTTATCCGGAGTAAACTTCATGGCATTGGACAGGAGATTGAAAACCACCTTTTCCATGATAGATTTATCGAACCACGCCGACATGCGTTCTTCGCTCTTCTCGAAGGTGAAGTCAATGGATTTCTTCAGGGCAAGATGGTTGAAAGCATAATAAATCTCCTGCATGAACGAGTTCATGTCCGTCTTGGTGATATGCAGTTTTAATTTCCCTTCCTGATTCTTACGCAAATCCATCAACTGGTTTACAAGCAGCAACAGGCGTTGGGCATTACCGGATATCAGGCTTAGTTTGTTCTTCACGCCGGAAGAGAAACCGGACATGGATACCAGTTCCTGCAAAGGCGCAATAATCAGAGTCAGCGGCGTGCGGAGTTCGTGCGAGAAGTTGGTAAACATGCGTATCTTTGCCTGGTGGAACTCCTCCGACTGCAACTTCTCCTTCTGTTTGAACTGCAATTCGCGTTCCAACTTCTGCTTCTTCGCTATGTAATACATGATGAGTGTCATAACGGAAATGAACGCAACCACGTAGAACAGGTAAGCATACCAGGTTTTCCACAAAGGCGGGTGCACGGTGATTCGTATCTTGCGCGTCTGCTTGCTCCAGACTCCGTCGTTATTGGAAGCCTTTACTTCGAAGACGTACGTACCGGGACTCAGGTTGGTGTAGTAGGCTTCGCGGCGGTTGCCTATGTAATTCCAGTCTTTATCGTATCCTTTCAGGAAAGTGGCATACTGGTTTTGCCGGGCAAAAACAAAGTTCAGGGCGCAATAGCCGATGGAGATGTTGTTCTGATTGTAATTCAGTTCTATCTTTTCCACATCATCCAGTACGGTATTCAGGATTCCGGTTTCGCCCTCAGGCTCAATCACGTGGTTGTTGACAACCAACCTGGTGAACACCAGCGGCGGCACAAAGGAGTTTAATTGCAGTTCCTGAGGACTGAATGTTACAAAGCCGTTGTTTCCGCTGAAGCAGATTTCGCCATTGGGCAACAACGAACCGCTATGGGGGGTAAACTCGTAGATTCCGATACCGTTCAAAGAGTTATAATTGGTGAACTCTTCCGTATCCGGGTTATACTTGGAGATTCCGTTGCTGGCGCTAATCCAGAAGTTCCTGTCCGGGTCTTCCACTATGGCGCAAATGTCATTTTCAATCAGCCCCTGCTCCTTCGTTACAGTCTTGACGATGCCTTTCTCTTCATCATACAAGGCTATGCCGCCACCGAATGTACCTACCCATATACGTCCGGATGAATCGCGGATGATACTCGTTACGTAATTATTAAGCAACCGGTGCGGCTGTTCCTTATCCGTGTTGTAAGCAACGGCCTCTTTCCTGTTTATATCATACTTTATCAGGCCGTCGTTACGGGTGCCTATCAACACGACCCCGTCACGCAGTTCAAATATGCAACGGGAACTGGTAAACACACAGCTATCCCTCCCGCCGTTAACCGGAAAAGAAGTCTGCACTTCCTTCTTGTCAGACAGACGCGCCACTCCGGTACGCGAGTCGGAAGATATAATCCACAGGCTGTTGTCTTTAGTATGAAGCATGGAGTAAATGGACATATCTTTCGGGAACCGGTAATAGGGCGCGTACTGTTTAGTGCGGGTATTAAACTGAAAGATGGTTCCCTTGTTTGTTCCGCACCACAGGATATCTCCTTCCAGCAGAAGCCCTTTTATAATGTTCTGGCTATATTGCAGCCGCGAAGCATTGTCTATCGGGTAGTAGTGATATTGGCCGTTCTCCGGATTATAGTCGAGCAATCCTCTTCCTTCAGTTGCCATATACAGGCGCCCGTCGGGGGTGGCAAGCATGCAACCGTAGATGCCGAACAATGCGTCGAACACCGTGGCGGGGTCGTGGAAGTTGAACCGGTTATTAAACCTGCTGGAGTAACTCACTCCTCCGGCGTATGTACCTACCCATACGGTCAGGCTCCTGTCTACAAACAGGGAATAGATAGAGAAGTGGCTCAGGTTTCCCATTTCCAGAGAAGCGTCCGTATGTTTCCAGAGAGAATTGGTAGAAAGGTCTATCGTGTACAGTCCGCTGAATGTCCCTACGAGTAACTGTCCTTGCAGCTCGGATATAGCCCTGATGCTGTTGCTCGCCAAGATACTATTGTCTTTATGGAAAGTGATGATTTCTTCTTTCTCCAGATTCACCCGGTACAGTCCGGTAAAGTTGCTTCCCACCCATAGGCTTCCGTTCGAGTCTTCGTATACGGAAGAGATGGCGTTGCCCGGCAGTCTAAGTCCCCGGCTCTGGGTGTTGAGTTGCCGCTGTATCTTCATGTTCATGTCACAAACAAACAATCCCTTGGTTCCGGTTCCTATTAATATCTGGTGATGCCTTGTTTCATGAATCACCGAAACCGGTTCGTCTTTAATCTTCCCGTTGAGGTCGATGCGCTGAAAGACGTCCATTTCATATATATAAAGGTATAGTCCTTTAGGCGTTCCTACCCAGAGGCGGTTGCGGGAGTCGACAAACAGGCAGCGTATCTCGCTTTTGGCAAGAACTCCGTAGCGTTCACTGACAAAGGGCTTGATACGGTTCGTTTTTAAGTCCAGCTTATTCAGTCCACGGGCTGTACCAATCCACAGGTTCCTGTCACGGTCTTCGGCAAGCGCCTGGATATGGTTATCGCTTAGGCTTACCGTATCCTTCGGGTCGTGTTTATAAATCACGAACTCGCTTCCGTCGTAGCGGTTCAGTCCGTTGCGCGTACCAAACCAGATGAAGCCCTTAGTATCCTGGAATATCTTAAGAACAGAGATTTGCGACAGTCCGTCTTTCAGGTTCAGATTAGAGAAGTACAGGTTCTCATTGTTCTGGGCGGCTATCTTCAATGTTACCAATAAAGTAATCAGAGTTGGAATGTATTTCCTCATAGAATTGTGTTTTTCTTATTGTCTGTCGGACAAGTTTGTTTTTTTATCTCATAGTATTATCCACAGGGTTAATAACTAAAGCGAATCAGGAGTTAAAACTCCTCTAACTCCTGCGCTATGAATAATGCAGGCGGCATCACACACTATCATCTCCGTACCAAGTCCGTACCAAATTCGGTTAAGGGTACCTTTATACGGAGAAGGTACGGAGTTGGTACGGCTTTGACCCGGCTTTGGTACGGTGATAACTCCTCTAACTCCTAATTCGCATAACTAAAGCAAAAGTAGGAAATAAGCCGTTGAGGGGGTTGAAGTATTATCTCAAAAGCTTGAAGTATTAACTCAAAATCAGGTTTCCTAAAGTATTTGAGACGATTGTTAAAGCCTGTTTGGGGAGATTATCATATCTTGCGATACCTTATTGAAAGAAATAGTATCTAAAAATTAAAATACCATGAAAAGAATCTCAACCACATGTCTTCTGGCAGTTTATTCAGTGCTATCCCTGTTTGCTCAGCAAGCGGAGATGCCATATCAAGAAAAAGTGTACTTTCATACCGACAAGCCATTCTATCTGAAAGGTGATACCATCTGGCTGAAAGGTTACCTGGTGAACGCACGGACGCACAAAAATAGCGATGCGCAAAGTCGATTTGTGTATGTGGAGTTGGTAAACAAGAAGAATAAAATAATTCAGCGCAAGAAACTGATGGAAGAAAATGGTAGTTTCACCAATTTCATTGCTCTGACAAAGGACATAGAAGAGGCTGATTATCAGATTAGGGCTTACACCAATTATATGAGGAACCAGGACGAAGAGTTCTTCTACACCAAGCAGATACCTGTATATGCCAATGCCACAGCTCTACTCTCGGCGCAAGTGGAATACGAACAAGGGCCTGATAATGAAAAATACATCATCCTCACCCTGCTGCGTAAAGAAAAGACTCCATATTCTGGCTCCCGGGTAGAGTATATGATACAATCGAAGAAATCGGGAAATAAATTTCATCGCGCAAAGACCAATGCTGCCGGACAAATACGATTTAAATTGCCTAAACAGGAAGAGGGAGTGGAACCTTATGTTTACCTCACCTTGTACGAAGGAGAATCGGTGTTTCGCAAACGAATATACCTGTCGGTCGGTTACGAATATACGGTAGGCTTCTATCCCGAGGGTGGACACCTGATTGCCGGCGTAAGGCAACAAGTGGCATTTAAAGCCGAAACCAACACCGGAGAGATAATCAACATAAACGGGTATGTGCTGAACCAGAACAACGATACTGTAGCCAAACTCCGGAGTGAACATGGAGGAATAGGTTCTTTCTTTATTCAGGCAGAAGAAAAAGAAACGTTGCGTGCCGTTGTCACAGATGAGCAAAACCATAGACAGGTTATTAACCTGCCCGAAGCTTCTGCCAAACATGTGGCTCTATCGGTAACGCAAGACAGTGCTTCCGTCAGTTACAACATCAACTACCCCGCAGGCAAAGTACCGGAATCCGGTTTAGGCTTATTGGTTCATACTCGTGGGCAAACAATCGTGAACCACATCATGACTCGTGAAAATCTATCGGGAAGCATTCCCTGCGATTCGTTTCCTGAGGGGATAGCGCACTTTGTGTTATACAATCAAAAAAACAAAGTGGTGAGCGAACGGTTGGTTTTCATTAAAGAACCATCGCCCGTGTTTCAGCTTGTTGCATCGCGCAACCCGCTTGAGGGACGTAAACTCATTAAAGTAGGGTTGCGTGTACTCGACGACAAACACCGTTCGCTGCAAGGTGACTTCTCGTTGAGTGTAACTGACGACTATGCCGTCAGTATAGATTCTGTGGGGAATAACATCGTAAGCGAATTACTGCTGAATTCTGACTTGAAAGGACATATCCATGCACCCGGGTATTATTTCTCTTCCCATTCGCCTATGGTCGACAAACAGTTAGACCAGCTAATGCTTACCCATGGCTGGCGCCGGTTTGACGTACCGGCAATAATGCGCAAACAGGAAAACGAATTGAAATACCCAATAGAACGCCAACAAGTGATAAGCGGTTATGTGGAAACGCACTTTGATAAAAGGAGGCTATCGGATTTTGCACTGTTGGTTACCGGTGTACGAGAAGACCTCAAGCTAATTGAGAAAACAGATAAGAACGGAGAATTCTCTTTCACTCACAATTTCAGGCAACGACGCGATTTCCTTACTGATTTCTCAATTCAAGGTTTCGGCAAAAAGCCCAAGTGGAGATATGGAATCTACATCAATCAAAATATGACTTACCCCGATGCCGGCAAGATGCATTGGCAAAAGAGTGAGACGACGTTTACCAATAATGCTTTCCTCGAAGATGTGCGGAATGGACACATCTTGGTAGGAGGGCAGAAGGTATATCAATTGCCCGAAGTAGACGTTGTGGCATTGCAACTCTCTAACGGATGGACTTCGTTTAAAGTAGTAGAGCCTGAAAAGATAGACCAGATAGATGAAAAAACAGCGTTAGATTTGTTGAAGGTTACACCTAACGTTATTGTGTACTCAGGTACCGTGCGTGGCACTACAAAGCTCATAGCAATGACCACCAGTAAAGACTTTGCTATGAGGAACCCTTTTGACTCCGAAGGTAATGCCATGCCCCGGACACCATCTGCCAATGGATATGCTGAAAGAAGAACTACCAATGCGCAGAGTACACATGATAACAGAGGCGGGTTCTATTACCCAACACCGGTAACGGGCAACTGGAGACGTTTCTGGTCACCGGTACCTATAATCTTAGACGGACGTTTGTTGCAGAATATAGAAGATTTGGAATATCTGGACGCCCGCGACGTAAAAGCGATAGATTTTGTGCAGGATAAATCAACGTATACGGACAATCAGATTATAGATACATGGAAAGAAGAAGAAGACGACATGTTCGACGATTCCCCATTAGAGGTTTATACCCCGCAAGGTGCATTGATGCCGATTTATGTGATACGGCCTCAACGAATATATATCAGCACATATCTCTCAAAAGGAGTAATACCTTCTTCCGAACCTAATGTAGCCAGAGTGGGGTATTTGTCTTATGCTGCAAATGCAGAGTTCTACGCACCCCGATATCCCACCGAAGCAAGCCGCGAGATTGTAAACTCGGATAAGCGCACCACCATTCATTGGGAACCCAATTTCCGGTTGAATGAAAAAGGAGAAGCAGGATTGCATTTCTATACTGCCGACCGCCCCTCTACTTATACCATTGTGATAGAAGGAATAACCAATGACGGCAAAGTGTGCAGGTATGTAAAGCGGATTAGGTAGAGCGCTGTTTATACCCAGCATACACCATCAGCGCAAAAGCAAAGGCGTATGTAGCAAATACGGCAGTCAGTCCCGGTGGAGTATCGCCTCCACCATAGGAATGAAGTCCGGACAAGTAGTAATTTACGCCGAAATAAGTCATCAGCACCGAAGCAAGTCCTAACACGGACATGACGCTAAAGGCATAATCCGAACGGAGGGCAGGTAGAAAACGGGCATGCAGAATAAAGGCATAAACTACCATTGTTATCAATGCCCAAGTTTCCTTCGGATCCCATCCCCAATAGCGTCCCCACGACTCATTTGCCCATACGGCGCCGAGGAAAATACCCGCCGTCAGCAGATAAAGCCCGATGTGAAGAGACATCTCGTTTATAATGCGGAGTTCGCGTATATGCGGTCGCAGCAAAGCCACTTTCTGCGGATTACCCGTACTCATAAAAGCAAGGGTAAGCAAACCAAGCAGAAAACTGATTCCGAAGAAGCCATAGCTCGCCGTTATCACGGCAACGTGTATCATCAGCCAGTAGGATTTCAGTACCGGAACCAACGGAGTTATTTCCGGGTCCATAAAATTAAGATTAGCCACAAACAAGATGATACCTGCGAAGAAAGCCGCCAAAGCCAGTGTCATTGTTGAGCGTCTGATAAACAGAAGTCCCGCCAGCGCCGTCGCCCAGGCAACGTATATCATCGACTCGTAAGCGTTAGCCCAGGGCGCACGCCCGGATATATACCAGCGAATGCCGATTCCGAAGGTATGTAACATGAATACCAGCACCGTCAATGCAACCAGAGGGATGATAACGGCTTTGAACCAACGCTTCGGTTTCAACAACCGCCATACGGCAAAAGCCAGCAGCAACAACCCCACAGCCATATATCCCATAGCGGAGAAGAAGAACAACCGGGCTTTGTTATAAAACAACTCCCATGACACCTGCTTCTCCGTGAGCAAAGGTGTAACACTCTGCTTCTGCTGATAGACATTCATCATGGAAAGCACTTCCTCCGCTTTCGTCCAGTCGCCTGTACGCAAGGCATTGAAAGCCTCGTCCAGGTACCAGGGCATAATCTTCGTCACAAACAAAGAGTCTTTACCGGAGAACATACTTAAATCATCTCCGTGCGAGTACCACTTCCCGTTCGTATCTCCCGGCAATGGAAACAAGGCGAACATCTGCCCCTGCCGGAGCGAATACAGTATATTCACCTTTTCATCCAACTTCAGCAAATCTTTCTCCAGGCGCGAACGTTGGGCTACCGGACACGAATAGGCTTTATCTACCGCATCGGCTATCAGGTATGCACCGTTTTCATCGAATACATCGAAGAAACGGATGTATTTGCCCTGCGGCAGGGAGTATGCCTGTTGCAGTTCTTTATTCGTTTGCCGGATAAGAGGCACATTACCCCAATACGCAGGGTTGATAAGAAAACCGATAATGACCTGCCCGGCGCTAAGTCCCTGGAAGGTATCACTGCGATAGATTTTACGCAGCAGTTTGTTCGTATAAGTGTTTACCGGCTCAATACGCCCTGTGGGGCATTGCACCTGCATACGACCCCATTGTTCCGCCTGTTCGACGGGGATTGTATTCTTTAATAAAAGATTCACGTCAGCCTGCTGCGCAAATGACAGAGCGGGAAGACATGCTAACAAGAGGATGGGGGTTACTTGCTTCAAGCGTGTTGCCGTTGGCTGTCCTAACCGTGTTGCCGTTGTCTGTCGCAATTGCGTTGTCTGTCCCAATTGTTTTGCCAATTGGCGGAAGCGGGATTTCCTGTCGGCCAATGTCAACAACATGCCGGCAAGCAGCAGTGCGTATCCGATATACGTGACACCGGTACCCACAGCGTCATTATTCACCGTCAGCACCGTTCCCTGTTCATCCGCATCATAGGAGGACTGGTAGAGGCGGTAACCTTGTTCGTATATCACTTTGTTCATGTAGATATGCTCTCTTCTTTCCCCCTCTTCCGTGCGAATCGTAAGGAAACTCTCGAACGAGGAAGGACTGTGAGAACCGGGATAACGCACCAACTTGAAATCATCCAGACGGATGGAGAAAGGCAACAGGCGTTGCTCGTCCGTGGTACGCATGGACGATACGGTCTGCCCCTCCCTGATGTGCACAATGCCTTCGAAGCCGAACAAATTGGTAATCAACGCTCCCAGCAATATCACGATAAAGGAAAGGTGAAGCAGCAACACTCCATATTTGCGTTGCTGCCACAGCCGCGCCTGCCAGGCTGTGGCACAGAAGTTAATAACCAGCAATAATTGCAGGAGATAGAACAGCGGATTGTTATAAATCACTTCTCGCGCCATTGCCGTTCCCTGTGACTTCTCGATAAAAGTAGCTGCCGCCAGCAACACTATGTAGTGCACCAACAGTATCAGGGTTATCCTCCACGAGGTGAACATCGTTTTCAGGTATGTAACTATGTTGGGTTTTCTCATTTCTTGCGGGTTGTTTATTAAGATAATTACTCTGTTCGACACTTGCTAAAAACCCCTTCCAGAATACGTTCTGAGAGGGGGTATCTCACTATACGACTGAGATACCCTCAGTCGTATACTTAGGGTACCTCAGTCGTATAGTGAGATACCCTAAGTATGGGAGTGAGATTATGAAGAGTAATCCGGATATCACATTTGTATTCTTTTATATATAAATAATTAGGCGCGGATTACGCGGATTTCACGGATTAATTGCTGCGCTATGATTACCTGAAAGAAAAAAATCCGTGTAATCCGTGTAATCCGCGCCTAAAAAATCACTCATAACGCAGGAAAGGAAACCCTTTAATCCTCTATAATCACCCGGAAGCCCACATTATACACCTTCTGCCAAGGCAGATAAGACCTGCGGTAATAGGCGGTAGCTTCTTTCGGATGGTCATTCCAGGAACCTCCTCTCACTACTTTCTCCGTACCGGCGCCTTGCTGCTTCTCATCGTAAGGATAAGGAACATACCCGGAAGCAGTCCATTCCGCAACATTGCCCTGCATATCATACAAGCCCCAGGAGTTAGCCTGATACTGCCCACCTTTCACCATCAGCATATTACCATCGTCCACACCATTCTCCTTCGGCTGATACGTATAGTACTTATACCAAGGGTCATTCTCGCGCATCGGCATCGGATTTACACCACGGACAGCCATCTTATTCAGATTCTTATCCGCCAGATTCTCGAACTTGCCGAAGTCCGTATTCAAAGAACCATACCAGAACTCACCGTCACTACCCGCACGACAAGCCCATTCCCATTGCACCTCAGTGGGCAATGCGACCTTCTTACCGGTCTTCTCACTCAGTTTCTGACAGAAAGCCATCGCTTCTTCCCAATTCACGCGGATAGCAGGTTGTTCCGGATTATTAGCCGGATACCCCTCGTGTACGTGGTCTTTCCACAACTGGCGGATGAAACGGCTGTCGTGTTCCGGGAATATGGTACGGAACTGTTCGTTGCTTACCTCTATCTCACCCATCCAGAATGCCTTCTTCACCACTTGCTTATGAGCAGGAGAATAGTCGGAATGCCCCCTGTTGCTACCCATTACGAACGAACCGGCAGGAATGCGCACAAAGTTCATCTTTATGCCGGGAGCCAATTCAATGCTCATTTTGGTTTCGCCTTCTTTGGCGTACATGGACTGCACCGCAGAATCATCAAACGGCCAGCCTTTCACTTTCACGTCCTTGTCTTTATATACTTTCCTCTCCGGTCTTACGGGAGTTGGTTTTCCCTGTCCTTCCAGGTAGTTGGCATACGAGCGTATTTCAGCTTGCCAGTCAACGCCGGAACCTGCATACTTCTCCGTCAACTCCGTACGGCGGCTGATTTGCTCTACTCCCTTAAATTCATTGGCATTGAACTTACCATGATAAGGAGCATTGAAGTCAATCCAGTTATACAGGGCCTGCCACTCTTTATCCGTCAGTTCCACCCCATGATGGCCGGTCTTCAGAATCTTGATTAGCGGACTTACGGAAGCATGATATTCGTACGGGTCGAGCACTTCAATCTCAGCCTCGGGGCCTTGACGATAGACATAAGGATGCAGATTGAGATAGCTTACTCCGAACTTGGAGAACTTATCAATCTTTCCACCGGTAAAGTCCGCCAACTTGTTGGAGCCATCGTGGCAGGCAATACAAGCGCGGTCGAGCACAGGCTGTACCTCCAAATCGAACGTGAAAGAACGTGCGCCGCCTTCCGGTTTTGTAATGGCATGGGGAGGCCTTGCCGAGGCTTTCACACGCTTCGGTATGGGCAACAGGTTCTGGTCTTCATGGCAACCCACGCAGGACACCGTTTCACCGGGCATACCGGTCAACCAGCTACGCATCCATTGAACGGCGCGTCCTTCGGAATCCAACGGTTGCAACGAAATCGGTGTATTGGCCGGAATGGTAAAGATAGCCGAGCCATCCTCTTCCACAGGAACCGTACCCAGCAAACGTTTAATATCCCAACCGCTTTGAACACCCTGCGCCCAGTGGTCGGACGGAGTTCTGATATAGGCATATTCATAGGCAAGTACGCGGAGGGCTTTCACTGTACCGCGGGGCACGCCCTGCAAACCTTCGCCTTCGTATATGTCCTGAATGAAGACGGTAGCATCCTTGCTGCCCGGCTTAATCTTCTCAGGTATAACGGGAGGAACAGGACGTTTCACCACCGGGGTGGGGCAAATAAGGCCTTCACCCTCAAACTCGGCTATCAACGTAAGGTTGTCGTACACGTCTATCAGATAGATTCCCCACAGGGCGTTTTCGTTCAACTTGGCAGTTACGAGGTAGTATTTGTCCGTCAACGGATGAGGCTTGATGAACTGAGGCCATACGCCGTTCACCAACTCGTCTTTCACAATCGGTTCAATCTTGCGGTCGCGGAAAGGTAATTCCTGTAACATGCCTTTCTCTGACTTACGGCTCTTTGAAGGGTCAAACAGCATCAGGCGTCCGGAACGCGTCACTCCATGATGACCCGATATCACGCCGACGAACTGTGAAGAACCACCCGGCAGAGGCTTTGCATCAAAAGTACTGTTCGGGAAATAAGAGCCGCTGCCGTATAAAGACTTCTGCTCCGTTCCATCCGGATTCATGTGCATCACGAAACGGGAGAAATAGTGGGTCAGGTCGGTATATTCCCAGCGGGTGTACATGATGCGGCCGTTGTTCATCACCGTAGGCGCCCAGTTGGCGTCCTGGTCAAAAGTCAGGCGACGCAGTGAACCGTCTTTCGGGTCATACAAACACAGGTTGCCCACTTCGTCGTTACCATTCACACACGGCACACCGTTGTATCCGATATTGGAAACGGTAATTATCTTGCCGGAAGGCAGATAGGTGGCATCAAAGAATTCCAGGTCTTTCTCCGGAGTTTCAACCAGTTTCTTTAAGCCGGTGCCATCCAGCTTTACTTCAAATACCTGCCAACGGCGATCGGTATCTACCATCGAGAACATCACACGTTCGGCATCCCAATGCAACTTCAAGTCGGGCACCGAAGAGCCGTTCGTTGGTTTAAAGATTGTCTTTGTTTGGACGTCGCCGCGCAGGTTAGTCAGTTCCGCTATCTCGGCATCGAAACCACTGCGTGAGGCGGAAGTCTGGTTAGACCAGTTGTTGTTCTGAGTACCCATGGCACGCGGATTTACCTGGCGGGCGGATGTTCCTATCCTGTAACGTCCGACAATAATCTTGTCCATATCCAACGCCGTATTTGCCAGCAGGATATCGCGTCTCAGTTTCAAAGCTTTGTTAGCCGCTTCTATGGCAGATGCATCGTTGCGGTAGATGCCGGAAAAGCCTTTCACCGTCAGCATTTTCAATTCCAGAAGTCTTGCCTGATTCGTGCTTTTGTCATACTTGGCGTCTTTAGCCATATCATTATAAGCCTCTTCGACGGCACGCATGTTCAGCCAACTCAAGGATTCCTGCAACTGATATACTTTCATGGCATCCTGTGCCAGACGTAAATAGCCGGCCACCTGGTCGTCCAATGCCGGCTTTGAGGCTATCTGTGCAATCTGTGCGTTGAAGCCGGACTTGTCATTCAGCAGGTTCACAACTTCCGCTGCTATGTTCTTTTCGATATCGGCATTATGGGTGGTTACCAGCGCTTTCATGTCACTTCCGCCAAACGGCAGAAACATGGTAGCTTCTGCAGGATAAGCGGCTACAATGGCGGAAGCGGCTTCCGAACCGGTGATACCCTGGAGACGGAAGATTACCGTACCGGCGGAAGAGCGGTTCTCCAAACCAATCTCTGCTTCAAAGCGAACGTATTTCTTATTCAGGGGGACTACAATCTGCGCGTTTGCGTTCGCCATTATTGTGCGTTTGTAGGTTTTTCCCTTCATAACGACGTTCTCTTTTTTGGCATTTTCATTGAAACGCAGGCTGCCGCTACCGGTATTCTTAAAGGTGCTCTGCAAATCATTCAGCCAAACGGATGAGCCGTCGGCGGCTATTAATCTGGCGTTTGCCCATACCGCCTGGTCGTCTGCCGTACCGTCCACAGTGCCCCAGGTATAAAGTACCATTTCATCCAGTCCCGTTACATCTGCCGAGAATGGTATTGCCGCTTCTTTTGCCTTAATCACACGGGAGGCAACCGGTAAACAGGTCTTCTGCATTTCGGCATAAGCCTGGTTTTTGGCTGCAACAATGCTTTCCACCCACGTAGCAGGCGCTGTTGCCTTTACACTTGCCCGGCGCTGTGCCGTGACGGAGAGTGATAAAGCAACGCATACAGACATTACTAATACTTTCTTGTTCATACTATTATGTTCTAAAATTAATCTTCTATTTAAGTTCGCATGTTTTATGTTATTAATCAGTAGTAATTCTACTGATAATCAGTTGTAACTCTATTATTAATCAGTAGTATCTCTATTAGTTATTAATAGAGTTACTTCTGATTATTAACAACATGCGAAGCATGAGTATTTTACTTTCTGTAGTTAAAGGAGTTATCACTTCGTTAGGAATTTAACTCCTCTAACTCCTGAAACATAACAAGCCGCAGATACCTTACCTGCATTAGCCTTATCATTCAAGCTCCACACCACCTTTCCGTCTTCATCGACTTCAATCAATTGCGGTTCATCCACTCCTGCTTCCTTCGTATGTCCATGCCAGTTACAAATCAACAGGTTGTTATTCTTCAACCGCAGGACTTGCGCAACAAACAGCAAGGATGCTCCATTCAGGTAGTTTACCCGTTTCAGCTCTTTACCGGTTTTACGGTCAATCACCATATAATAATGCCCATCGCCGCAAGGCAGCAACAGATTCCCGCCTGGGAGTTCGAGTGATGAGAAAGGCCGTCCGTCAATCTGATGTTCGGCAACGACCTTGCCTTTGCGGGTAACTTCCACGACTTTCTGCTGCGCCATTACCGGTATCAGGTAGTTCTTGTTACGAAGCTGAAATACCTGCCGGAACTGGCTGTGGGGCTTTTCGATGTCCAAATTCAGCGTCACCCGGTTTACTTCCTTCCCGTTCTTGTCCAGTTCTACAAACAGGGCGGGGTTACCGCATATTCCCAGTAATACGCCTCCGTTGCGCAACAAGGTGGCCGACTGTACTTCCGTTTTGCCGGGCGCTTGGTAATCCCAAACCACTTGATGGTTCCACATTACGAGTTTCGCTCCCCGTTTATACGAGTACAAGATATCTCCTTTCTTGGTCAGGGCAACCGAATTACATTCTTCTCCTTTCTCCAGGGCATGACGCCACTCTACTTTTCCCGTCTGTTTGTCCAACAGCAGGATATCCGGATTTCCGGAGCCGGCAACCAGGAGTTTATCCTGTGCCGCCGCCCGGAGTCCTACGGAAAGCATAATCCAAATAACTATATAAAACTTCATCATTGCTGTTGTGGTTAAATGCTATTTTAGCCTGCATTATTCATGCTTCAGGAGTTAGAGTAGTTAACGTAGTTATCAGCCAACAAGTTGGCTTAGGAGTTAAAGCCGATAGTATGGTTATACGATTCACGGAGTATTGGCTTTAACTCCTTAACTCCTAACGAAGTGATAACTCCTTTAACTACAGTATGAATAATGCAGGTTAAGTAGCTGGCATAATGAGTATAATTCTTTAGACGCGGATGACGCGGATCTCTT
>NZ_DBDF01000127.1 GCF_002293435.1 Bacteroides sp. UBA939
TTAAAGCATAAACGGAGTATCGGCTTTAATTCCTTTAACTCCTCGAAGCGATAACTCCTTTAACTCCTGATTCGCATGAATAATGAAAGATGTTTTGGGCGAAACTAATGCTGAGCAGAATTTAAACAGGCTCTTATTCACATAATTTGGAAAGTGGTATCTTGTAGTCTTCCCCTAAAGATTCCTTATGCTCTTTACAGAAGCGGTCGTAAATACTCTTTGCAATTCCTTTTTTTCCCTCTGAAAACAACACAGAGCATTTGGCAGATAAGGCATCTTCATTCAATGGGTCATGCAGAAACATGATATCGGTAATGCGAAGAATCATTTCATGATTGTTTTTCCGACATTCTATATCCAACAGATTCCTTAGTAAATCAATAGAAAGACTGGAATATTCATCCTTAAATTCATCCAGCCAGTCAACAATGATATTAGATAACAAAGGGCCATACAATAACAGTTCCAATATCTGATTTAAAAACACATCATCTTTTTGAGTACCGTTCCGCCGAAACAATTCCATATCCCGAAACGCTGTGCAATAATCACAGAATACATTTTCTTTCCACTTCATTTTCAAGAATCCGCCCTCGCTAATCACTTCCACATCACCCACATCTTCTAATAATACACGCAACTTGCTTAATGTGACATATCTATTATTTCTGGCAGCAACTTCATCTTTGTCCGACCAAAGTATCTCAGTCACTTTCCTTGTCAGAATTCCTTTCTCATTCTTTTCTGTATAAAGAATCAATAAAATCAAAAGGCTCTTCAGGCGGGGGGTAAAGTTCGAAGTTATGTCATTGCCCTTTTTATCCCTTATATTGAATGTTCCAAGTAAGGATATTGCTGAATGACTGCGATCAAAATAACATTCTACAGGTTCAGGCATTATTGATAGACTTTCATCTATTTTCTCTCTTATTACACCTGTCGTGTTTTCTAACATGATTTTCCGTTTTTTACTTCTACTCCTTTTATTATATAGAAAGCCAGCAACAGATATCAGCAAAAGCCAGGCAGACAGCCAATACCACAGCCAAGTATCCTCCGACACCTCTTCCCGGGGCTGCATAATATCAGCCTGACTCATCAATGGGGTATTTATGGAATAAATAGATACATCATGTGTGCGATCGATCTGTATTTTATCCATTACCAGGAAGAGTTTATCATGAGATGGAGATGAATAAAAACTAAAATCACAATCCTGATGAATCACATTATTATGAATAGGCATTGAAACAGCAGTCCAAATTGTATCATTCATGGATACTTTCCAAAGAACTCCGCCATTTTCCAGGGATACTGCATAAAAAGAGCTGTCTTCAGGCTCAAAATACATAGATGAAGCCATTAGCATAGGGGCATCCGTCTGTTCTTTTTTCCAGACCACACGCGACTTGTGTCTTTTCAGGTCAATAGCACAAAGCTCGGTGTAGAAGTGAGAACTTAATTCCTGTTTGCCATGCTTATTTCCTCTACCACCCAAAATATAAAGTTCATCACCAACAACTGCTACTGCGGAAGAATAACGAGGATTAAGTAATGGCTCATACTGAATGACTTCCATCTTTTCAGCAATAAAATTCATGCGAAACAAATCGTTTTGATACCTGTAAAAACCATATCCGCCAAAAAAATAAAAAGAAGAATCTGCCGGATTATACGTACGGGCATGATTGTAATAGCTGGGTTCCTCTTTATTGCGCTCAACTGAACTCCACCGGTTTGTTTCAAAAGAAAAGAAAGAGACACGCTTTTGTGACAGAGAGTAAGACGCTAATTTATTAGTAAGGGTATCAAAAATAAGGTGATCAGTAAATTCCATTGCCGGATATCCTCCCTGCACATTAATCTCACTTGTTATGACCCCATTTTCATCCATCACCTCCACCTTGTTCGGCTTTACCAGATAAAATAAAGCATCAGCAGCATTGAAGGCAACATCCAACCTGTGGGGAACTGTTCCTCTATAGATCTGCTTCCATTCAATATGATTATCTATTAACCAATTGGGAAACTGTGCCCGGGATATGGCACCGTCTATTTCATCATAGCAGATATCATCATTATGTTTCCATAACCGCCATTCACGAGTTTGCTTCCCATCCTGCGCTATTTTTACATTCCTCAAATTGATCGGTGCTATATCCGCCAGATATTCGGGAGCATAACCAAACAACGCCCTCACTTGATGTGTGCCGCGTAAAGGTACCATTATAGTAGTGTCTTTCCCTGCATAACTTACTTCAATGGAATTATTATTCATATTCATCTGCAAAGAAACGGACACCCATTGTTCTCTTTCTATAGGGCTGTCAATCGTCACCATTCCTTCATTAAAAACCAATGCCGGATAGTGAGAACGTCTTCCTGCAACAAACGAGAAGCGGATCAATTGATTTGTATTAGTGTACAAATGTAGAATCGACCCGAAATCCGGTTCGTTATTACGTACCCACATTTGAAAAGAAATGGTAAATTCATTTTCAACCTCAAAAGGCTTATTTTCATCCAGGATGAGAGAGGTTCTTTCAGTACTAAGAGTGAAATGAGACCTGAAATAGAGTCCATTATTATAGACAGAGGCAAATAGATTCGCTCCGGTACACAGGAGGAACACAAGTAAGATGTATCTGCAATAGTTTTTCATATTTCTGTTTAAAGAACGCTATACAAAGGTACAAAAAAAATATAAAACGACTTATAAGCTCTAACCTGTATTATTCATATTCAGGAGTTTATAAGCAGGACTATCTCTATTAGCTTCNNAGAGAAGCTAATAGAGATAGTCCAATACTGAACCTATCAAAAAAACTACGCTTTACCTCCAATCCATTTACCTGCCATTCTTTATTTCGCTTCAGGATTCACGAACAACGCTTTCAACGAAGAGAGGAATTCATTTCTGTTATCACATCTGAAGTTACCATTGAATTCATTCTTATCTCTTTCTCCGATTTTGAGACTTAACTTATTCCAACCTTGCAACAAGGGCAACTCTTTATAAATAGCTTCACGGCTATTTTGCCCGGTAGCTGTATATACCTTATCGTTAATAGTAAGCTGACATTCTTTGGCTTTCACCACCAAAGTCAGTTTAGGCATATTAGGTTCAATCAGCAGGTCGTCCAATGGGCGAGGACTGAATACATAAATATCCAATGCCCATCCGGTGGCTGTTTTTACTAACTTTTCTTTTGTGGCAACCGGGAATACCAGTTCATTGTCGCGCAAGAAGAAAACTTCGTTTGATTTTACTTCAATCTCCCGGCAGCCAATTCCGGCATTCTTCAAGATTGCTCCTAACGTATTATACCCCTTTTCTGAGTTAGTAAACTCTTTCAGTGTACTGACATAGAAGCAGGCATCGCTATTTTGATATTTTACAAATACAGGAGTAGCGGCTGTACATTCATACTCGCTTCGTATCGTACTGGCGGTCTTGATTTCTTCCGGACGTTTATTCCAGGCTCTCCAATCTGTCTTACAGGCGTTCAGCAATACATCTCCTTCTTCCACTAAAGCACCTTTCAAAGAATATTCCGAAGCATCCGCCCGCTGAAGTTCGCAGAAGTAGAAATCAGAATTGTTCAATCCACGAATCCATGACTTCTGTACAGGCAGGAAAGAAGAACGCTTCAGGTTGTCCAATGCTACCGGGAGAGGCAATATCTCATTATAAACATTTACGGTTTCAGGCGTCAATCCCCATATCCACACATCGGCGCCTTTGGCAATGTTGGCCAACAGGCTTTTCTTTTCGGCGGCAGATAAAGCGTAAGTACCATCTACGATATAAATCATCCGTGCAGGAGCTGTCACTTTAGTGGCAAACTTCACACCTTGTGTGTCCAATATATTCTTTAACTTGCTATCCGCTCCTCCAATGAAAACAACTTCCTCATATTTCTCTGCAGGAGCCGCTGCCGGGGTTTCATATTGCTTCTTGTCAATCTCAGTATATGCCGACCAGGCAGGATGTCCCGGTGCATTGGCCGCACGCATGGCATCGTACATAGGCCATGTGTCATACAAAGGCAGGTTCGGGTCATATCCCGGATTGAATGTAGTACAATAAGGTCCAACACGTTCCGGTTGTACGCCCGGCACACCTTCTTTATATTCCGTGAAGAAGATACCGTCTTTGTCGATATCCGGCTTCGTAGTTAAGTCTTTCTTACCCAGCGGCAGAGGTTTCAGAGCATACCATGCCATATTGAATACCGTACTGTAAGAAGCATTCATCGAACGTTGGTTGGCAAGCAGGTGGTAACATTCATTTGCCAATCCCTCCATACGTCCCAGTTGGGACTCATAAGCTCTTTCACCATTATACTTGGCAACTTGTTCCGGAGTACCGTAGTAGGCCATACTATGTTCACCGATACCCCAGGGCTTACCTATTTCTATCCAATGTTTCATTGACCCCATATCACCATAGTGACCTACCGTAACCGGCAATATACCGTCTCCATCATCCTCACCGTCAGCAGAAATCCACGGGCGGGTAGGATCGTTGGTGCGGACAATATCCCTCCAGTCTTCCCAAGCCTTTTTCTGCTGAGGCATCAGTTCCGGTCTGTTATATACATGCAGAATCACCGGCTTGTTTTCATTACTGATGCTCCAGCCAAATACGGAGGCATGATTGCGATCTCTGAGTACGAAACGTCTCAGATGGTCTTTCGATGCTTCCCAGAAGAGGTCAGAATCCAATTTCGGGCCACCGTCGCTTGCCCAATTGGCCGTTTCATTCAAAACACAAATACCCATTTCGTCAGCTACATCCAGATAAAAGCGGGGATAGATTTGTGCATGAGGACGAACTGCATTCCCATTCATACCCTTAATGGCAGTAAACCAGGCCCATGCATATCTGCGCGTCATCTGCGGAATTCCCATAAAATGCCATGAATCGCCTCTCAACTGGTAAGGTTTACTGTTCAGGCATTGCGTAGTACCTTGCAGAGTCCATTCACGCCATCCGAAGCGTTCGTACTTGACGTCCAAAGTTTGTTTCTTTGTCTGCAATGAAAGCAGTACAGCATAAAGATTAGGCTGTTCGGGTGTCCAGAAGTTCAGTTCACCGGATACCGGAACCTGCAATACCACCTTTGTTGAGGTATTGGCAGGAACAGCTACCTTGACGGGAGCTATTTTCAGCGCTTCCTCTCCCAACTCCCAAGCAGGTACCGGAGCCGAATTAATATCTGTTCCCGCTAAATTCACCCATTCGTTGATATTGCCCTGAATCTGCAAGTCGGCTTTCTTCTCCGTATTATTCTGCACGGTTACTTCCAGCTCAAGCATATTCTTCGAAACGAGCGGCTTCACATATACATCTTCCACATACACTTTGGGCAATGCCAGCAGATATACATCCTGCCAGATACCAACAATATGATACCCCCACATAGAGCCTGCCGGAATAATGCGGCGACCAATAGTAGAGTTGTTTTCAAATAAAGACTGGCTCCGGACGCCTACCCACACTTCAATCCTTTCACCGGCAACTACCTTATCCGTAATGTCTATGCTGAACGGGAGGAAGATATCAAAATTCTCACCGACTTTCTCCTTATTCACATATACTTCCGTATATCCGGACACCGCTTCAAAATAGAGTTTTATCTGTTGTCCGTCCCAATCCGCGGGAATGGTTATGCTCTTCTTCATCCATGCCATTCTCACTTGATCCCATTCCTTCGGGTAAGATGGATAGTTGCGATGGTCGGGGCCTTCCACGTTTCTGTTAGCAAAAGAGTTGACGTTCCATGGTGATGGAATCTTTATGCGTGTTTTGCTCCATTCATTTTCTTGTGGAAGCGGCAATTCCGGTACAATGCCTTTGCCTTGCACATATCCTTGCGGCAAAGCCACAGGTTGGAAATCCCAAAATCCATTCAGGCAAATCTCTTTCCTATACTCTTTTTCGGTTCTGTTCACAATACCTTCACTTGGTGCAAATGCAAAATCATACACCAATTTTCCATCGCTCGACGCACTCTGCCCCATTACCTCGCCGGGTAATAAAAACAAGGCTGACAGCAAGCATGCTAAAATCGCTTTTTGTTTCATTAAAAATACTGTTAATTTAGGTGTTAAACACATTTATGATTTGCCTCCAAAGTAAGCGACAGGATATTAAAAAGTTACTCAAAACCGGATTAAAATAGACTTAAAAACGTATTAATCGCCTATAAATTAAGTGACTCGAGGAGATGTCGAGTTAAAAATATAGAAAAAGCCCACTAAAACGATCATTTTAGTGGGCTTTTGCCTATAAATACCCTGATTGTTGTGCGGATGATAGGACTCGAACCTACACGCCTCTCGGCACCAGATCCTAAGTCTGGCGCGGCTGCCAATTACGCCACATCCGCAGGCTATTTTTGTTTAGCGTCGGCAAAGATAGGAAGTTTTTTCCGTTCCAACAAGTTCTAACCTGCATTATTCATGTATTTTTAATCCGCAGAATAAGAACTTCAACCGAATTATTTTATACTATAAATGAGGGTTTTGCGAAGCGGAGCTTCGCAGTGGTTAGTGTTTAGTGATAAGTGATTAACAGTAGTATCACTAAGAAGATAAGAATCCGCGTTCGTCCGCTTAATCCGCGTCGTCCGCGTATCTATTCTCACTACTAAATTCTCATTTATAATACAAACTATTTATGACGAGACACTTACACGGATTTATTTAAAACCCGAACTGTGTTATCTGCGCAATCTGCGGGTGAAAAATCTTTGTTTGCGAACTAAGGGATATATATGGTTCGTGCACGATATATATATGGTTCGTAACGGTACAAAGATAAACAAGCGTAATTACCGGTCAATTTTTAGAAGTTCGCGCGCCCTTTCTATAATGGTATCAATTCCCTTGTCTTCATCCTCTTTCACCATATCTATTTTCTCATCCGGGTCTATACCGAACTCGATATGTTTCTTTTCCGCATCCAGATGTGGGCTTGCGGAAAAGCGTACTGCCCAACCGTTGGGAAGTTCCGAAGAGAAAGGTAATCCTGAACCGCCACCGGTTTTGTCACCTACCAGGGTGACATTCGGGAAGTAGCGCATGGCATTCACAAAATCATTTGTAGCGCTATAAGAATGACGATTGGCAAGGAGCATCACCTTCTTTTGCCAACGGATGCTGTTCGAAGGCTCCAGGTAGATAGGTTCGGGGTTGGAAAAGTCATTGTGCCCTTTCCCTGTTTTATGTTGAATATAACCTGTTAGTGTTTTTTCGTTAGTGAAACGGGCGGCAATACTCGTGGAGTAGGTGAGGGTTCCTCCGCCGTTATTGCGTACATCAATAATCAATCCGTTGCAGGGAGCAAGGTAGGAGAGTATTTCATCAAGGTTGCCGTTGCCGACACCGCTGGAGAATGATTCATAGTAGATGTATCCTATGTTGTCTTCGAGTATCTTGTACTTCATGCCTCCGGCGATACGATAATCCCGTCCGAGGTATGTTCGTTCGATGATCCCTTCGTTGAAGTTGCGCGGATAATCCAGATACCAGTCCCAGTATCGCGCCGTATTCGAGGCGTTGTACAGATTGACATGTCCGTCTTTTAATTCAGCCAACATGTTGCCAAGCACTTCGAATAAACCGTCATTAGTCATGTTGGAGGTTATGAGCGGCTGGTATTTATTGTGAATGGCATCCCAGTCTATTTGTTTATAATCAAGGAAACAATATTGCTCGTCGATAATTTTCCACAAAGCCTCGAAATTGCCTTGCGGGGAATTCTCGAACTCTTCTTCCCGGATACAGCCCGACAGCAAAGGCAGTAACATGACAATTACCCCAAGCCATCTCAACTTACTGATATAATATGTTCTTTTTATCTTCATCGTCTGTCATTTATCAGCTATGATTAACCCTTATCATTTAATGAAAAATAATTCTTTCACGACGCCCACCATGAATACGTGAGAGTAGGCATGTGTCTTTATGTTGTTCACTTTAGCCTGTTGCGCATCCCATATATAAGCGAGGCGCATTTTTACCTTTCCTACGGGGAAGTCGGCAGTTATCATTTGCCGCAAAGAGGGCTGGTTGTGCAGGGAGGTGAAATTGATAATTCCATCCCGGTTACCCAAAGTAAATATCTCATAGTATGACTGTCCGTAATGCGGTGAGAACATCATCCCCATGAAAGGCAGGTTGACTTGATAGCGCAAGGTCAGCGGATAGTTTTTAATTCGCAAGTCCCATATAGCCATGCCTGACGCGTCCAAGTTGATGTAGGCGCGTGCCTGCGCCGGATTGTTACCATTCCGAAGGTTGTAAACGAAACCGCCGTTCAGGTCGATAAGCCCTCCGGCAAGCAGCTTGAAGTTGGAAGTAATCGGGAAATGATAATGCAATCCGTAATTCCAGTTTGCCAAACCTGAAAATGCGTTGTTGTTCTCCGTATGATTCCGGGTATAGCTTACGTCCGCCTGGAAAAAGCTTTGCGAGGATAGATTGCCGTTCATCCACTTGGTCATACGCATGCTTTCGCGCGAAATGCGAAAGTCGATACCTGTATATTCTTGCGGGGACAGATAGGTGTCGAAAACATTGGTATAGCCCACGCCGTACATCGTGGCGCGGGTTACAAAGCGTGTCCTTGCCGAAGAATCTGCCTTTAACTCCTGCAACGCCCTGTCTTCAACGCTTTGCGCTTTTATGCTTCCCCCCCACAAGAGCAGGCATCCTGTTATTATTCCTATCTTATATAATTTCATTAAAAACATAGTTGTTTAGTTAGTACTTAATCATAATTAGCTTATATTGTAAATGATAAATTATGCTTGAACACAGAGGTACAGAGCCACAGTGTTTTTTCTTTCTTTTAAGAAGAGAACCTGAACAAGAGCACACAGAGAGGGTGACTACGTCGCAGAGAGAAAAGACTCTGTGTCTCTGTGCCTCTGTGTTTAGTTTAAAACAGCTTCATCTGCCCCGTTAACTCATCCCGGATGTCATCATCGCTTTTACCGTAATCGGGATCCAGAATCTCAGGCTCTTCTTCTTCCCTGTCTTCCGGCTCCTGCCGCACTTCGGGCTGACGCGTAGGTTCCAACTCGTTGACCGTCTCCATTGTGAAGGTGGTGATACGTTTCCCTTTTGCCTTGAAACCTTTTACGGCGATGAATTCGTCCGCTTCTATAATCATCGGTTCACGGAAACTGTCGTGCCCGCCGAATATAACTTCCAGGCGAGGATAATATTCATCCGTCAGCAGCAGCAGGCGATTGTTCTTGTTTTCCCCTATATAATTCTGTTTACGTCCGGTTGCTTCCATGCAGAAACGTTTGATATAGGGAAGGTTCTGCTGGTCGGCATCGTAGAGTACGGCAGTCCATATCTTGTTCGGATCGTATTTCTCCATTATACGTATCGAGTCTTCGTAGTGGTTGCTGAGGTCGATGTTCGTGATGTAGAAGTCACCGTTGTTCAGCACTACGAGGATTAATTCGTCGCTGTGGAATTCACCGAGGTATTCACCGCGTCCGTCGTAGTTGAGGCGCAGGATATCACGGTCGAACCACACCCTTCGTCCGCCCAGGGTAGAACCGCCGCGTTGCTTCAAGGCAACCTTGTGAACGGGTAGTTTGGTGAGGATATTACCTATAGATTGGCGTCCTTTGATGTTGATTTTGCTGAAGTCTTCCTCAAAGATAATCCGGCGAACGCGCGGGTTCGGTTTCAGGGTCACTTTAATTACTTCGGCTTCACCGTTGGGGTTGGCGCTGAAGTAAACCACGCGGGAGTCGGGAGTTCCCTGGGTGACATCATATTCACGGTCGCGTACGATGGCGGTTACGGCAAAGCGTTTGATGTAGTGCATTCCCTCTTTTCCGTTGCGATATACCACGTTGTATATGGTTCGTTTATCATTCTTCTTGAATATGGTGGCATAAAGGATATTTTTACCTACGAATTTCTTATCCGCTACCGGCGTGATGATGTACTTACCGTTGCGGAAGAAAATGATAACGTCGTCAATATCCGAACAGTTGCTGAGGAACTCGTCTTTCTTCAGTGCAGTGCCGATGAAACCCTCTTCGCGGTTGATGTATAGTTTTTCATTGGCTTCTACTACCTTGGCTGCCTCAATGATATCGAAGTTGCGTAACTCTGTACGGCGGGGGAAGTTCTTGCCGTATTTGTCTTTCAGCATCCGGAACCAGTCGGTGGTGTACTTTACAATGTGGGCAAGATGATTGTCAACCTCTTCGATGTCCGCTTTCATGCGGGCTATCAGCTCGTCGGCCTTGTCGGAGTTGAACTTAAGGATACGTCCCATCTTGATTTCCATCAGCTTGAGGATGTCCTCTTTGGTCACTTCGCGAATAAACTGTGAGTAGTAAGGCGTCAGGCGCTTGTCGATGTGTTTGCAGGCTGCATCAATATTCTTTGCCTCCTCAAATTCCTTATCCTTGTAAATGCGCTCTTCAATGAAAATCTTTTCGAGCGATGCGAAATGCAGGCTTTCCAGGATTTCGTTTTTGCGTATTTCAAGCTCTTGTTGTAGCAAGGATAAAGTATTGTCGGCCGATTTCCTCAGTACGTCACTAATCGTAAGGAAGTGAGGTTTGCTATCATCAATCACGCAACAGTTGGGAGAGATACTTATCTCGCAATCCGTAAAGGCATAGAGGGCGTCGATGGTCTTGTCCGAAGACACGCCTGGCGCCAGATGAACCAGAATTTCCACGTTGCCGGAGGTCAGGTCTTCTACCTTCTTGATTTTGATTTTTCCCTTTTCGCTTGCCTTCACTATGGAGTCGCAGACGCTGGCAACAGTTTTCCCGTAAGGAATTTCTTTGATGGCAAGCGTCTTGTTGTCCACCTTCTCTATTTTGGCACGTACGCGTACTGCGCCGCCGCGTTCGCCATCGTTGTATTTGGCTACGTCAATGCTTCCTCCCGTCTGAAAATCGGGATAAAGTTTAAATTCCTCACCATTCAGGAAAGAGATGGAAGCATCGCAAAGCTCATTGAAGTTGTGGGGTAGTATCTTGGATGAAAGACCTACCGCAATGCCTTCCACACCCTGCGCTAAGAGCAAGGGGAATTTCACGGGTAAGGTTACCGGTTCCTTGTTTCGTCCGTCATAAGAAAGTTTCCATTCGGTGGTTTTGGGGTTGAATACTACATCGAGGGCGTACTTGGACAGGCGCGCTTCAATGTAACGGGAAGCGGCGGCGCCGTCGCCTGTAAGTATGTTACCCCAGTTTCCTTGGCAGTCTACAAGCAAATCTTTCTGTCCCAGCTGTACCAGTGCGTCACCAATGGAAGCATCGCCATGCGGGTGGAACTGCATGGTGTGGCCTACGATGTTTGCCACCTTGTTATAACGTCCGTCCTCCATGCGCTTCATAGAGTGCAGGATACGCCGTTGTACGGGTTTCAAACCATCGTTAATATGGGGAACGGCACGTTCCAGGATGACATACGAAGCATAGTCCAGAAACCAGTTCTGGTACATACCACTAAGTTGATGCTTAGCTTTTACGTCTTTCGTATCTGCGGGTTTATAATCCGAATGTCCTTCACTCCCTTCCGGGAGTTCATTCTCCAAGTCTTCTTTCGGAACTTCCAAGTCTTCGCTCATATCTGTTTGGGGATATCTATTCTGTATATTCACTGGTTTTTTCAGTCGAATGCAAAAATACGAATTTTATCGGTAAAACCTGCAAGAGAAGATTCTTTTTCCCGAATCACGAATGCTGACCGCTTGCTTAGGCGTCTTAAACAGGGGGTATATGTCAGATGAAAACCATATTGTTATTTCTCAACCGTTGAAGATACATGCGGAATAGAATATCCGGGATGAAATAAGTATTGTCTTCTACCGACAGCAAATCCAGTTCCATCAATTTGCGGGCAGCCGCCTGAATAGCGCTACTGGAAACCAATGAATACTTGCGGATGAAACCGGCGCTCATGATTTTCTCTGCTTTGCCTTCCGCGGCTATGGCATATAGCAACTCTTTCTGCCGTTCGGGAATCCTGGACAACATCTGACGATAGCCTCTGCCTGCTTCATCCAGAATCTCATCGACTGTTTCTCTTAATGTATCCGGCGTACATGCACCACCTGCAGGGGTGTTGATGAAAGCCTCGTGAAAGGTCTTCTGCATATAATACGTATTGCCGTCAAATAGATGGTATATTTTCAGTATGTCCTCCTCGTTAATTTCCCGCTCATAAACATTAAACCAGTGATGAACGAAGGGTATGTATTTGAATTATACAAATCGTATAATTCAAAATGAATAATTACTATCCTGCCATATCACGTATGCTTAAGTTCCGACGGGAAGAATAAATGTTCCGCATCGAGAAAGACAACATAAAACACATTCCCTATAATATGTCCTGCAACTCTGGGCTTCTGTCCTTTAATATCCATAACCACTGCCCAGTTGATGTTTTTATCTTGAATCACGGTTTGAGGATATCTAAATCCGGAAGATGGTGGAAAAGCTCCATATATCTTAATCATACGTTGTTGTTGTGCTTCTACCATATTACATTTGCATATTTCACCGAATTTTTCTACCATGTATGCCAGCAACTTCTTCTCTTGCCACTCCGGATATGATTGACCTGGCGGAATTTGCCTTACATCAAAGTCCTTAAAGCTGAATACAACCTTAGGCAAATCCTCTTTTACTTTTCTCTCCTCTTTGGTGTTGCTTCGGCGTTCAAGAGACTTTTCGTCGATACTGCTAAACTTTTTCTTGAATTTATTCATCATCGGCGGTCTTTGAAAATTCATTTACGAAGCGGGCTATATCGCCAAAATATGGAATCGCACCGTATTTTCCTATTAGATAATCCTTCTCAAACGAGGCGTCGTTTCGCACACTTGTGGCTTGATTTATTTTGTATTCGACTAAAGAGTACAGGTCTGAACTGCCGGATGCGCTGTCTTTCTCTGTGAACCAGATTTGGTCGCGGCGGAATAAATCGTTTCTTAATAAGTTAGTATCATGTGATGCAAAAATCAATTGGGCATTGGTTGTATTGATTGTTGACTGGAATATTTTTAGCAATTCTATGGATAACTTGGTGTGAATATTGCTTCCAAATTCGTCTATAACAAGAACGCTTCCATTTTCCAGTGTATCGAACCATGGGCCTAAAAGAGCAAACAACCTTTGTGTTCCGGCAGATTCTAATCCGAATTTCAATTCTGCTAACTCCATTAAATTCATTGCCTCATCATATTTCTTATGATAGGATGTTATTTCGAATTCTTTTCTTTCTAATTTTTTAAGCCCGCTTTGGGAAAAATTCTTTTTTAATTCCTCTTGCAGTTCACTGATCAATGAATTTATTTTGGGATATTTTTTAGCCTCAGTTATTTCCGGAATGACTTCTCCCAATATTTGTTCTTCAATATGGATATCCTCTATCCCAACATCTACTAACCTTATGAAATCAATAACAGTTTTTTTGAAAGTCGGATTATTAAGAAATTTATTAACGGTATATCCGACGGTATCTGTCGAATCTCCCGACAGAATATTGATATGTTCTTTAAACCAATTTTGTATCAGGATAGATTTCTCGCCATTCCACTGTGCTACGGAAGAAAGGAATAAGGTGTTTTTTCTTGTCCGGGTCTCAACGTCCTTTCCTTCTCTGAAGGTTTTTGAATTTACTTTTATTTCCTGGTATTCACGGGTAAAGCAGTTGCTTTCTCTGGTCGATTCGTTTGTATTCAAGAAAAACAGCCATTCGGAAACGATTTCATTTTTAGTGACTTCAAATCCATATCTATAACGGGTGTCTTCAATCATGAAAATCATTTCGAAGGAAGACTCTAATTTCTCGGTCAAGGAACTAAACAAAAAAGGCGTTACTTTAATTTCTTCTTCAGCAAGACTTTCTCTGGATGAATTTAATATAAATGCCCGGAAGAAGCTGAGGGCTGAAAACAGATTGCTCTTTCCGCTACCATTTGCACCATAAATAGCAGCACTTTTAAGATATTTCACTTTTTTGCTATTATCTGTAAAGACATTGTTCAGATCTTCGTTTTCGCCTTCTAATTCCTTCACGGAGTTTGAGCCTATCATGCTAAAGGTGACAGGGCTTTTGAACGATAAGTAATTGCTTACGCTAAATTCTATTATCATCTTACTTGTGTGTATTGGGGTTATTTTTCGCAAAGATAATCGTTTTTTTAAATCCGCAAACAATAAAAAATGAGAAAAATTCGCAGAATATCTGATTTAACGCTTAAAATAAGCCGGTTAGGGACCGATATATCCTCGAACTTGTCAGCGTGCCGCCTGCTGACTTTTCTCACCGACTATCCGAGCTATTCTTTCTCCCTGTTTCACCCTTGTCTGCTCCTTACCTGCTCCTTACCTGCTCCTTTGCAAATTCGGTTCTATAGACAAGGAGAAGGTAAGGAACAGGTAAGCTATAAATAACTACCCGGTACGGTTCAGGCATGGAATCAGTGCGGTCGGGCTGTGGAGTCGGCGCGGTTTTCTACGACAATGGCGTCGCAGCCTTCCTTACCGGGCAAATTATGGCGGGAGTGCAAGGCGAGAGTTTGCAACGATAAGATAAATTAATAACCCACCTGCCCGACTTACGATATAAATCCCTATCTTTGTGGCGCTTTTTAATAAAGAACAGGATTAAAATTAATAGATACAACAAGAAAGATGGCACAAGAAGACGTTTTTAAGAAACTCGTATCACATTGCAAGGAATATGGCTTCGTATTCCCTTCCAGCGACATTTACGACGGACTGGGAGCTGTGTATGACTACGGGCAGATGGGTGTGGAACTGAAAAATAACATTAAGCAATACTGGTGGCAGAGTATGGTGCTGTTGCACGAAAACATTGTCGGCATTGATTCCGCTATATTCATGCACCCCACTATCTGGAAAGCCAGCGGGCACGTGGACGCATTCAACGACCCGTTGATTGACAACCGTGACTCCAAAAAACGCTATCGTGCCGACGTACTGATTGAAGACCAACTCGCCAAGTACGATGATAAGATAGATAAAGAAGTAGCGAAGGCAGCCAAACGCTTCGGAGACGCTTTTGACGAAGCACAGTTCCGTAGCACGAACGCCCGCGTACTCGAGAATCAGGCTAAGCGCAACGCTTTGCACGAACGTTTCGCAAAAGCCCTCAATGATAGCAACCTCGATGAACTCCGCCAGATTATCCTGGACGAAGAAATCGTTTGCCCCATCAGCGGTACGAAGAACTGGACGGAAGTTCGCCAGTTTAACCTGATGTTTTCCACCGAAATGGGTTCCACGGCAGATGGCGCCATGAAGATTTACCTGCGTCCGGAAACGGCTCAAGGCATCTTTGTGAACTACCTCAATGTACAGAAAACCGGACGTATGAAAGTACCTTTCGGCATTGCACAGATTGGTAAGGCTTTCCGTAACGAGATTGTTGCCCGTCAGTTCATCTTCCGTATGCGTGAGTTCGAACAGATGGAAATGCAGTTCTTTGTGAAGCCCGGAACGGAACTGGACTGGTTCAAGACGTGGAAAGAAACCCGTTTGAAGTGGCATAAAGCGCTGGGCTTTGGTGACGACCATTACCGTTATCACGACCATGACAAGCTGGCTCACTACGCTAATGCCGCTACCGATATCGAATTCCTGATGCCGTTCGGTTTCAAGGAAGTAGAAGGCATCCACAGTCGTACCAACTTTGACTTGTCCCAGCATGAGAAATTCTCGGGCAAGAGCATCAAGTACTTCGATCCGGAACTGAATGAATCCTACACTCCGTACGTTATCGAAACCTCCATAGGCGTTGACCGTATGTTCCTCAGCATCATCTCTGCTTCTTATTGTGAAGAACAGTTAGAAAACGGAGAAAGCCGCGTAGTGTTGAAATTGCCTGCCGCGTTGGCTCCTGTGAAACTCGCTGTGATGCCGTTGGTGAAGAAAGACGGTCTGCCCGAAAAGGCGCGTGAAATCATCGACAGCCTGAAGTTCCACTTCCATTGCCAGTATGATGAAAAAGACTCTATCGGCAAACGCTACCGTCGTCAGGACGCTATCGGTACTCCATACTGCGTAACAGTTGACCATCAAACTCTGGAGGATAACTGCGTGACACTGCGTAACCGTGATACGATGCAGCAGGAACGCGTGGCTATCGCTGAACTGAATAATATTATAGCAGATCGTGTCAGCGTAACTTCGCTGCTGAAGATGTTGCAGTAACCTAACATATAAATGATTAGAATGAAAAGAAGACTCTTGGTATTTTTGCCTTTCCTGCTGTTCATGGCAGGCGTATTCACTTCTTGCGAAGAAGTGGAAGAGGAAGGTAAGTATGCGAACTGGCAGAAGCGTAATGAAGCGTTCATTGATTCAATAAAAGTGGTTGCCGGTAGTAGGTTGGTAAGCAAATTGGAGCAACTGGAAATGGTTCAGGAAGGAGAGATGTTCTATGTGATGAATAATTTTATCAGTACAGGTAAAAATCCTGAGTATATATATTGCAAAAAACTGAGAAAGAACCCAAGTGGGGATCGTCCACTCTTTGCAGGATCGGCTTACGTACATTATTACGGTACACTGATTACCGGCGCCAGGTTTGATGGAACTTTCACAGGTTATGGTGCAACAGATCGAAATATTCCTAATCCGCCGGCGAATGAACCGACGGTATTTGATTCACCTGTTTTGTTTAACCTGGGTTCATCTTCATTGATAACCGGATGGAGGGAGGTTTTGCAGTACATGCATGCCGGTGAGCGTATGATAGTTTATATTCCGTATAATTCAGCGTATGCTGCTGCCGGTAACGGAAGTGTTCCCGGTTATTCTGTGCTGACTTTTGATTTGATTATGACTGAAGTAGTTCCGTTGTAGTTCTAAAAGTATTATTCCCGGCTGTTCGGCTTTTAGATATACTGCCGGATAGCGCCGTTGAGTAAGACTCTTTTTAAATACCAATAATAGAGGCTGTCATTCCGAAGGGAATGGACAGCCTTCTTTATAGGATTCTTATAATTCTTTTCTTCGCATCCCTTTACCTGAATCTTATGGCTTTATTTTGCTGTTTCCTATTGAAAATGTGTATATTTGCACAAAACTCGTATCAGAAATGTGATTATTCACACGTTTCTGATATCAAAAATGTGATTCGTTATGTTTGAAAGAGATGTTGTCCGGCAATTAAAGGCATGGAAGACGGATGCGAACAGAAAGCCGTTGGTGGTTCATGGTGCACGACAGGTAGGTAAAACGTGGGTCTTAAAGTATTTCGGCAAGGAGTATTTTGAGGATGTCGCTTATTTCAGTTTGGATAAAGACGAGAGCGGACTTTGCGACATATTCAGAACAACTAAAGACCCTCAGCGGATTATTCAGCAACTGTCTTTTTTGCATGGGAGGAAAATAGAGCCTCAGACTACTTTGCTGATTTTGGATGAGATTCAGGAATGTAATGAAGCGCTGAATGCGTTGAAATATTTCTGTGAAGAGACTCCCGAATACGCAGTGGTCTGTGCAGGGTCTTTGTTAGGTATTTATCTGAATCATGTAGGCAAGTCGTTTCCGGTGGGGAAAGTGAACCATCTTTATATGTATCCGCTCACTTTTACAGAATTTTTGAGGACAAAAGACCCGGTTATGCACGAATACATGCATTCTATAGATAAAGTAGAACCCCTTCCACAAATCTTTTTCGATAAGCTGCGAGAGTCATTTACTGCTTATTCCATCTGCGGAGGTATGCCTGAACCTGCCACTTTGATGGTTGACTTTAATGATATGAAGAGGGTTGACTCGGCGCTTCAGGATATACTGAATGGTTATGCTTTGGATTTTGTAAAGCACACAACTGCGGTTCTGGCTCCCCGTATCAATTATGTATGGAATTCGCTGCCTTCGCAGTTGGCGAAAGAGAATCGTAAGTTTGTTTATCAGTTGGTTCGTCCGGGGGCGCGTGCCAGGGAATACGAGGATGCTATTCTGTGGCTGGAGCAGGCGGGGCTTATTAATAAGGTGTTGCTTAGCAAATCGCCTAAGTTGCCGTTGAAAGCTTATGATGATTTGAGCACTTTCAAACTTTATGCATTGGATTTGGGGCTGTTGAGGCGGTTGTCCGAATTGGATGCCGGTATTTTATTGCTGCCTACTCCTGCGTACTCTGAGTACAAAGGCGCATTGGCTGAGAACTATATATTGCAAAGCCTCACGGCGCAATTCCAAACGCCTTTCCGTTATTGGAGTTCAGGCAATAAGGCGGAGATAGACTTTTTACTTCAATATGCTAATCAGATTTATCCGATAGAGGTGAAAGCCGACCGGAATGTGCAGGGCAAAAGTCTGATTCAATATGAGAAACTCTTTCAGCCTGCTTGCCGTATCCGGTATTCGATGCTGAATTTGAAACGGGACGGGAATTTGCTGAATATACCTTTATTCCTGGCGGATAAGACGAAGGGGTTGTTGGGGAGGGAGTAAGGGTTGGTGATTAGGGGGTAGTAAATTAGTGATTAGGGATTAGTGAATTGGTGATTAGGGGTTAGTAAATTAGTGATTAGGGGTTAGTGATTAGTGATTTGTGATAAATGGTCAATGATTAGTGATTAACAGGAGTATCTCTATTCTCCTCCTCCCGGGA
>NZ_DBDF01000178.1 GCF_002293435.1 Bacteroides sp. UBA939
TATAAACACAGATGGCGCAGATTTGTTAAATCAATCTGCGCCATCTGTGTTTATATGCGGATGAAATATTACCTCAACCGATCCGCCGCTTTTACCATTACTTCATCACGATAAATAGCACGGAAAGACAAATAATTCAAAATGATGGATATAGCCGGTAGGCAGAGCGCCCATCCCATTTGAAAAGACATTGCATCCAAATCACTCTTCAGCATAAACATGAATGCAAAGAATGCAATATAATATCCTATCAACAAAATACTATTAAAAATCGTCATACGAACCTGTAACATACGGTTACGGAACAAGAAAATTGTACAGAATGCTACAACTGCACTTAAAAAAAGGATTCCGAACAGTCCCCATGTAGATTGAAAGGTATCATCACCCGATAAAGTCACGCCCAGCGGTTTGAAGACATTGGCAGTAACTCCGTCATCAGCAATAAATTGCCCTAAAGGTAAACATAAGGCTGCTATCAGCAAACCTGTCACAATCAATAAATAAACAGATTGAATTCGTTGTATCATATCTTTTTGCAGTAATTTTATTTACTGTAACTTTTCTTTTTCTTTAGCCGGATTACGATAGTAAATCTTACCTTCGGTATATTCCTGTGTAGCAATCAATGTTGGTTTCGGCAACTTTTCATAATAACGTGAAATTTCAATCTGTTCCCGGTTTTCGAATACCTCCTCCAAATTATCATTATAGGAAGCAAACTCAGCCAGCTTCTTGGAAAGATCACTTTTGATTTCCACACTGATCTGATTAGCACGTTTACCTATGATAGCTACGGTTTCATATACATTGCCTGTATCCGCACACAACTCCATCATGTCACGGGTAACCGTTGTTCCGGGAGCATTTGTCTTCTTGTAATCCATAAATATCTAAATTATTATTATCCTAAATCCGTTTATCAATTATTCATTCAATATTTTCTCCGACTCTTCAAATATTCTGTCGGCGTCTTTCATATGCTTACTTTCAGGGAATTCATTTTTAAAAGCATAATATTCGTCTACCGTTTCACGATAACGTTCCGCACGCTTATCTATCACACTATATATAGCCATTTCATATTTTGCCCGTAAAATCAGGATAGACAAATCCTCGCGGAGATTCGTATAAGGGTAGTCTTTCAAAGCATTTTGTGCGGTGATTACACAGGATGCATAGTTATTTCCCATATAATTGCCCAGGTTATAATACAATTTGGCTGAAAGATATTCCTTCATAACCAGCTTATCCTGCAAAGCAAATATCATGTTTTGAGCTTCTTCTTTCTTCACACTCTGCGGAAAGTACTCCATGAACATTTGCAATTGCTGAATAGCAGCATAAGTACCGGACTGGTCAAGACGAGGTTCCGGAGTATCCAGAAACAAAGCCTTTCCGGCATGGAAACGCGACAACTCAGCGAACGTACCACGCGGATACACATTGTAATACTGGATAAAGGTTTGGGCAGCAGTCTGATAATCTTTCTGATTATAATAACTCATGCCAAGCATGTAGAGGGATTCCTCTGCTTTATCCGTACCCTTGAGGATAGCAATCAATTCATTAAGCAATGTAGCGGAACGGTTATACTGCCCTTTTGCGAAGTAGTTCTTTGCCGCTTCATATTTGTACTCATAATCAGTACTTTTCAGCAACTTGTTATATTCCCCACATGAAGTGAGCAACACTGCTGCAAGAAAAGTTATTAAGATATTCTTCTTCATTCTTACCTTTTCAAATAAGGTGCAAAGATAAAGGTTCGTATCGAATAAAGCAACGATACGAACCTTAATTTTTCAAAAAGCAGATAATCACCGGCAAACACCGGTCAATTTGCAACGAATGGATTTAAGCTGCATTATTCGTACCGTAGTGGTTTGCGAAACTTAAATCATAATTTATACAAATCACTCGCCGCCAACAAATCTACTTTCTTTTCGGTCAACACGCGAATGCAATTTTCCATGTCATTAGGACGTATAATCACATTTGCGGTGTCACCGTTAGCAAACGAGTACATATATTCAATGAGAACTCCTTCATCGGACAGGAAACGTAATACTTTTGCCAGCGACCCCGGGATATTAGGACAGCTAATGCCCACTACGTCGGTTACATGCACGGCAAAATGATTTTCTTTTAATGCTTTGTACGCTTTATCCGGTTCGGATACGATACCGCGGAGAATACCGAAGTCAGCGTTCTCAGCAATACAAAGAGCGGAAAGATTAACACCTTCTTTCGCAAGTACTTCAGTCACTTCAGTCAAACGACCGGACTTATTCTCAAGGAAAATGGAAAGTTGTTTTGCTACCATAACGATTAAGTATTAAGTATTAGAGTTTACGATTATCTATCACACGTTTAGCCTTACCTATACTACGTTCAATACTACGGGGTTCTACCAAACGGACGGCTACACCCAATCCGAGAACACTCTGTAGACGCGCAATCAGTTTCTTCTTCAATTCCAGCATCTTATTAATCTCGTCAGAATAATATTCCGGACGAACTTCCACCTGCAATTCCATAATGTCTGTATTATTCTTGCGGTCAACGATTAAGAGGTAATGCGGTTCGAATTCAGTCATTTCGAGAATGACGGACTCTATTTGTGTCGGGAATACATTGATTCCACGAATAATGAGCATATCATCACTACGTCCCAGGATACGATCCATACGAACAAGCGTACGTCCGCAAGAACATGTATCATAGTGCAGAGCGGTAAGGTCTTTTGTACGGTAACGCAGCAAAGGCATACCTTCTTTGGTTAAATGGGTAAAGATCAGTTCACCCGTTTCACCCGGGGCAACCGGTTCCAACGTATTCGGGTCGATGATTTCGGGGAAATAGTGATCTTCGTTAAGATGGGTGCCACATTGGCATTCGCATTCGTAACCTACGCCCGGCCCCGCAATCTCGCTAAGCCCATAGATGTCATAAGCCTTAATGCCCAGCTTTTCTTCTATTTCATGACGCATATTCTCTGTCCAGGGTTCTGCTCCGAAAGCGCCGATTTTCAATTTAAATTCTTCACGGGGCAAACCGGAATCCTTAATGGCATCTGCCAGATAAAGTGCATAAGAAGGAGTACAGCAAAGCACTGTAGAACCAAAATCATGCATCAGGGTAATCTGCTTCTCCGTGTTACCGCTGGACATTGGGATAACGGAAGCGCCAATATTCTCGGCACCCGCATGTGCACCCAATCCTCCGGTGAACAATCCATATCCATAGGCTACATGAAAAAAGTCGGAACTGTCTGCTCCATAAGCTATGAAGGCGCGTGAAAGGCATTCCGTCCATGAAGCAAGATCCTTGCGCGTATATCCTACTACGGTAGGCTTGCCCGTTGTACCGGACGAAGCGTGAATACGCACAATCTGACTCATGGGAACAGCACAAAGTCCGAAAGGATAATTATCCCGCAGGTCGTATTTCGTGGTAAAGGGTAGTTTTACGATGTCGTCTATACTGTTAATATCATCCGGGGTAAGTCCCAGTTCCTGCATTTTCTTACGGTAGAAAGGAGTGTTGTGATAAACGTGCTCCACGATCTTCCTAAGACGGATGCCCTGGATTTTGCGAAGGCTTTCGCGTTCCATGCATTCGATACTTTCATTCCAAATCATGTCTTCGTTGTATTTACATTAGGGTTATTATTATTTATTTCCTGCAAAGGAATAAAAAAAATTTGTTTATCTCAAGTATTTTACTGAATATTGCTGCCTGTAAGGAGAGAAAATGAATACTTTTGAATTAACATCCGCATATAAACCCACCGGCGACCAGCCGGAAGCTATCGCACAGCTCACAGAAGGTGTGTTCGAGGGAGTGCCTGCACAAACGTTGCTCGGTGTTACCGGGTCAGGTAAAACGTTCACCGTTGCCAATGTAATTGCCAATATCAACAAGCCGACTTTGGTATTGAGCCATAACAAGACATTGGCAGCCCAGCTCTACAGTGAGTTCAAGGCGTTTTTCCCCGGCAATGCCGTGGAGTACTACGTGTCTTATTATGATTATTACCAGCCGGAAGCCTATCTCCCGGCCTCGGATACATATATAGAAAAGGATCTTGCCATCAACGACGAGATAGACAAGCTGCGCCTTGCCGCAACCTCTTCCTTGCTTTCCGGACGGAAAGACGTGATAGTAGTATCTTCCGTATCCTGTATATATGGTATGGGAAATCCGTCCGACTTCTATAATAATGTAATAGAAGTGCAACAAGGAAAATCTTTCAGCCGGAATGTATTCCTGCGCCGCCTGGTAGAAAGCCTCTATGTACGCAACGATATTGACCTGAACCGTGGCAACTTCCGGGTGAAAGGAGATACCGTGGACATCTATCTGGCGTACACAGACAACCTGTTGCGCATCATTTTCTGGGGAGATGAAGTGGACAGTATCGAAGAAGTAGACCCAATCAGTGGTGTGACCACCGGTCGTTTCGATGCCTACAAGATATATCCCGCCAACCTCTTTATGACCACGAAAGAGGCTACCATACGGGCAATCCACGAGATAGAAGACGACCTGTACAAGCAAGTGCAATGGTTTGAAGAACAAGGACGTCCTTTTGAGGCAAAACGTCTTCAGGAACGGGTGACGTATGATATGGAGATGATACGCGAATTAGGCCACTGTTCAGGAATTGAAAACTATTCGCGCTACTTCGACGGACGTGCCGCCGGTAGTCGTCCCTACTGTTTACTGGACTTTTTCCCCGAAGACTTCCTGATTGTTATAGATGAAAGTCACGTGAGCGTACCCCAGATACGCGCCATGTATGGCGGTGACCGTGCCCGCAAAACGAACCTTGTGGAATATGGATTCCGACTGCCGGCTGCTATGGATAATCGTCCTTTAAAGTTCGAAGAGTTTGAGGGAATGGCCAAACAAGTGATTTACGTAAGCGCCACTCCGGCGGATTACGAACTTGCCCGGTCGGAAGGTATTGTTGTAGAGCAAGTGATTCGTCCTACCGGATTGCTGGACCCGATTATCGAAGTACGCCCCAGCCATAACCAGATAGACGACCTCATGGAGGAAATCCAGCTTCGTATCGAACGGAACGAACGAACGCTCGTTACCACACTCACCAAGCGTATGGCGGAAGAGCTGACGGAGTTCCTGCTGAATAACCATGTGAGGTGTAACTATATTCACAGTGACGTAGATACGCTGGAACGCGTAAAAATCATGAGTGACCTGCGCGAAGGCATATATGACGTACTGATTGGCGTCAACCTGTTGCGCGAAGGTCTGGATTTACCGGAAGTTTCGCTCGTAGCCATTCTGGATGCCGACAAAGAAGGCTTCCTGCGTTCTCACCGCTCACTGACGCAGACTGCCGGACGTGCCGCCCGAAACGTGAACGGTATGGTTATCATGTACGCCGACCGCATCACCGAAAGTATGCAACTGACGATTGATGAAACCAACCGCCGTCGTGAAAAGCAATTAAGGTATAACGAAGAGCACGGCATCACTCCGCAGCAAATCAAAAAGGGGAAGAACCTCAATGTATTTGCAACAGCCGGAGTTCCGACAGAAGAACCTTTCGGAAAAGGAGCGGCTACCACTCCCCGTCCTTACGTCGAACAGGAAAGTTCCGCCGGTGTCGCTGCCGACCCGATCATCCGGTATATGTCCCGCCCGCAACTGGAAAAAAGTATCGAACGTACCCGGAAGCTTATGCAGGAAGCTGCCAAGAAACTCGACTTTATCGAAGCGGCGCAATATCGTGATGAATTGCTAAAGATGGAGGACTTATTAAAAGAGAAACAAGATGTGCCAAAAGTTTAAGCCTAAGTAGCTGTTCATAATTAGTTTATACTATCATTTTTTAGACGCGGATGACGCGGATCTCTTTTTATCCTTCTGGATGAGAGTAACATAGCGCAGCATTTAAAAATCCGCGTCATCCGCGTTATCTGC
>NZ_DBDF01000092.1:0-12887 GCF_002293435.1 Bacteroides sp. UBA939
TCTGTGTTCAAGCATAAATTCTCATTTATAACAAGACACTTATGAATAATGCAGGTTAAATCATAATGATTTGGCTGCAATGTTTTTAGCTTACTGAAAACAAAAATCCCCATAACCTTATCAGTTACAGGGATTTATTATCTTAGAATTACTTGGATTACTTACCCAAAGCCTGAGCTATGTCAACCGCACAAGCCACTGTACAACCTACCATCGGGTTGTTACCGATTCCCAGGAATCCCATCATTTCTACGTGAGCAGGAACTGATGAAGAACCGGCGAACTGAGCGTCTGAGTGCATACGGCCCATTGTATCCGTCATTCCGTAAGAAGCCGGACCTGCTGCCATGTTATCCGGGTGAAGAGTACGGCCTGTACCACCACCGGAAGCAACAGAGAAATAAGGCTTACCGGCAAGAACGCGTTCTTTCTTGTAAGTACCGGCTACCGGGTGTTGGAAACGAGTGGGGTTAGTAGAGTTACCTGTGATGGATACGTCTACGCCTTCTTTCCACATGATAGCTACACCTTCACGAACATCGTCGGCGCCGTAGCATTTCACTTTAGCACGAGGACCATCGCTGTATGCGATTTCCTGAACTACTTTCAGTTCACCTGTGAAGTAGTCAAACTGAGTCTGAACATAAGTAAAGCCGTTGATACGGGAAATGATCATGGCAGCGTCTTTGCCCAAACCGTTCAGGATGCAACGCAAAGGCTCTTTACGTACTTTGTCCGCCTTAGCGGCAATTTTGATTGCACCTTCGGCAGCAGCGAATGATTCGTGGCCTGCCAGGAAAGCGAAACATTTGGTTTCTTCGCGCAGCAACATGGCTGCCAGGTTACCATGGCCGATACCAACCTTACGGTCGTCGGCTACAGAACCCGGAATACAGAATGCTTGCAGACCGATACCGATAGCTTCGGCAGCTTCGGCAGCGTTTGTGCAACCCTTCTTGATAGCGATTGCAGTACCTACTACATAAGCCCATTTTGCATTCTCGAAGCAGATAGGCTGAGTTTCTTCACACGTTTTATAAGGATCGAGTCCGGCAGCTTCGCAGATTGCGTTAGCCTCTTCGATGTCTTTGATGCCGTTAGCGTTCAAAGCTTCAATGATACCTTTGATACGACGGTCTTGACTTTCAAATTTTACTTCTCTAATCATAGTTCTTTTTCCTCCTTATTTATTCGTGACGTGGATCGATTTGTTTAACTGCTCCCTGTTCCGGAGTTACGCGTCCGTAAGTACCGGTTACCTTTTTCAACGCTTCGTTAGCGTCGGTACCTTTCTTGATTTCGTCCATGAATTTGCCCATGTGTACAAATTCGTAGCCGCAGATCTGATCATCTTTATCAAGGAAGACGGCTTTGATGTAACCTTCAGCCATTTCGAGGTAACGCGGACCTTTAGCCAATGTTCCGTACAATGTACCTACCTGGCTGCGCAGACCTTTGCCCAAGTCTTCCAAGCCGGCACCGATAATCAAGCCGCCTTCTGAGAAAGCAGACTGGGTACGTCCGTAAACGATTTGCAGGAAGAGTTCGCGCATGGCAGTGTTGATAGCGTCACAAACGAGGTCGGTGTTCATGGCTTCGAGAATAGTCTTACCCGGAAGGATCTCGGATGCCATAGCTGCCGAGTGAGTCATACCGGAACAGCCGATTGTTTCAATCAGTGCTTCCTGAATAACGCCTTCTTTCACATTAAGGGTTAATTTACATGCACCTTGCTGAGGAGCACACCAGCCAATGCCGTGTGTCAAACCAGAGATGTCAACAATTTCTTTAGCTTTTACCCATTTACCTTCTTCGGGAATAGGAGCCGGTCCGTGGTTAGGACCTTTCTTCACAACACACATGTGTTCCACTTCGTGTGAATAAGTCATAATTAGCTCTTTTTTTTAAGTTATATAAAATAAAAATATAGTCCTGAATTTTAAATCGCTTGCAAAGTTACTTCTTTTCTTTGTTTATGCAAATCACGCTATCCGACTTTTTATGAAAAAATAGATAATAAAACCCTGTGATTCTGTGTATTGTAATCTCCACATTACAATCATGTTAACGAGTGGTTTTGAAGTTATACTTCTTACCGCTGCACTGACACTGGTAATAGCAGGTTGCGTGAACGGGTATTTCACCTGCCGTTTGAATAAACAAGGAAAATACCCGGAAGCACAGATGATTTTTGCGTTATAAGTTTGATAGTGTACTTTACTTTTGATACAGCTTCTTTTTTTATCAATTGCCCATACCTTGCAAGTTATGAATAAAATTTTGGTGCGGTTGCCTTGATATATACTATCTTTGCTGCAATAATAAAAAAAAGATTATGATAGAAATTACGGATGCCGCTCTGCGTAATGCAGCGGGCGAGGGGATGGATGCTTTCATCCAGGTATTTACGGATAAATACAAAGAAGTGATTGGCGGTGAACTGACGGCTGGTTGCATGTCGTTACTGACGGGCGAACAGCATACTTTGCTTGCATACCAAATATTTCGTGACGAGGTGATGGATGGTGGCTTCTGTCAATTGATACAGAACGGTTATGGCAGTTATATTTTTGCTAATCCGTTTGCCAAAGTCATGCGCTTGTGGGGAGTGGAAGATTTCAGTAAGTTGGTGTATAGAGCCAAGAAAATCTATGATGCTTACCGTGATGACTTGGAACGGGAGCGTACGGATGATGAATTTATGGCAATGTACGAGCAGTATGAGGCTTTTGATGAATTGGAAGAAGAGTTCCTGGAAAAGGAAGAGGAGGTCACAGCTTTGATTGCCGGGTATGTGGACGAGCATCTGGATGCGTTTGCAAAGATTGTGTAATATAAATAAAAGTTAAATAAAACGGTAGGTGTGCAGTATTTAGCTTAATAATTAATTTACTCATTAAAAACAATAAAAAAATGAATGGAGTATTAAACAACTCAATTCTTTTATCTAAATTTGCAAACTCTAATATTTATAGAACAATGAAAATGGCTAATTTGAAAATCTGGATGGTTGCCCTTACCGCATTAATGGGTGTTTCTCTTACTTCTTGCTTTAACAGCGAAGATGATCCTATATATGTAGATGCTCTTTTTACTAAGTGTGTTAATTCTTATCCTCCTACATTCGAGTTGCCTGGTGGACAACAATTGGTTCTAACAACTCCTATAACAATGAATTTTCGTCCGGGTGAAATTTATTATCTTTGTTTTCAATTTAATACGGATGAACAATCTGTTGATGCCCCTTCTATAAATGTAACGCTTTATAATGGAATTGAACCGGTTTCTTTGAGTGCAAAGGGTAATGAAGGACCAACAAATATTTCTGAATCTACAGAAGCAAATTCGGCTTTATATGCTTTTTCCGGTTCTGTATACCTGACAGCTAATAGCACGAATATAGATCCATTTGTTTTTTTTGATAATGAATATCTGTATATACGTCCTGTTTATTGGGTAAAAGAGGAAAGTAACGATGAAAAGCAAAAAGAAGAATTTGCAAAGCATGCCTTTATACTTACTTATGATTTGGAAAGTATCAATCAGGGAGATACTGAATTGGTTTTAACTATCAATCATGTAATAACTGAAACGAGTGATGAATTGGTTACGCGTAATAAGTACACTTTAGCTGATAAAGTATATCGGTTAACTTCTGCACTGGCTGCATTTCAAGCTAAAGCAGGACAGAGACCGACTAAGATTAAAGTAGTAGGCCAGGTTAACAGGAATAATAATTCATTGGATGAAGCTACTGAAAACGTTTGGGATTATACTATAAATTTATAATTTGGACTATAAAGCATTATTCCATATCGCAATGTTACTAATTTCCTCCCCGGCGAAAGCTTGGGAGGAAATTCGTTTGGAGGATAGACGAAAAGTATTTATTGCTTTTGTCTATCCTATGATTGGTTTATGCGGATTATCCATCTTTGTTGGCTCATTGCTGGCAAAAGGATGGGGTGGCCCTGAAAGCTTTCAATATGCTATGACGCAATGTTGCGCCGTAGCAGTTTCCCTCTTCGGAGGATATTTTCTGGCAGCATATCTTATTAATGAGATGCGCGTCAGAATGTTTACGATGAACAGTGATATACCTTTGACCCAACAGTTTGCAGGTTATGCGCTGGTCGTTCCTTTCTTGCTTCAGATTATTATCGGCATATTACCGGACTTTAATATCATCGGATTGCTGTTGCAATTCTATATTATATATGTGGTGTGGGAAGGGGCACCCGTTCTGATGAAGGTTGAGGATAAAGACCGTTTGAAATTTACCATCCTGTCTTCTATCCTGCTGATTGCCTGCCCCATGCTCATTCAGTTTATATTTAATAAGCTGACGATGGTACTCAACTAACGCATGAAATTAAGATGAAACAAGCTCCTATTAATATAAAAAACAAGCGTGCTACATTCGATTACGAACTGATAGACACCTATACGGCAGGTATTGTGCTTACCGGAACGGAGATTAAATCCATTCGTATGGGAAAGGCAAGCCTTGTGGATACGTTCTGCTACTTTGCCAATGGTGAATTGTGGGTAAGGAATATGCATATTGCCGAATACTTTTATGGTTCGTACAATAACCATTCGGCGCGCAGGGAGCGAAAACTTCTGCTTACCCAAAAGGAACTGGATAAACTGGCTCGCGGAGCTAAAGACCCCGGTTTCACAATGATTCCCGTGCGCATGTTTATCAATGAAAAAGGACTGGCAAAGGTGGTAATAGCCCTTGCTAAAGGTAAAAAGCAGTACGACAAGCGCGAGTCCCTGAAAGAAAAAGATGATAAGCGCGATATGGCGCGCATGTTTAAAAGATGAAGACTATTCAAGAGCTGGTACGTGAACGTATCCTTATTTTAGATGGTGCTATGGGCACCATGATACAACAGTATAACTTAACGGAAGAAGATTTCCGGGGAGAACGCTTCGCTGATATTCCCGGGCAAATGAAAGGGAACAATGACTTGTTATGCCTGACGCGTCCTGATGTGATACAGGATATACACCGGAAGTATCTGGTGGCAGGGGCGGATATCATTGAGACTAATACGTTCAGTTCTACCAGAGTCAGTATGGAGGATTACCATGTACAGGAGTATGTGCGTGATATCAATCTCGCAGCCGTGAAGTTGGCGCGTGAAGTGGCTGATGAATACTCTACACCGGATAAACCCCGTTTTGTAGCCGGTTCTGTCGGGCCTACCAACAAGACTTGCTCAATGAGTCCGGATGTGAATAATCCTGCAATGCGTGCACTTACATATAATGAATTGGCGGATGCCTACCGCGAGCAAATGGAAGCATTGCTGGCAGGAGGAGTGGACGTGCTGCTGATAGAAACCATTTTCGATACCCTGAATGCGAAAGCAGCTATCTATGCCGCTGAAAAGGCGATGGAGGCGACGAATATCCACGTGCCTGTTATGCTCTCCGTAACCGTATCCGATACGGGGGGACGTACATTGTCGGGACAGACTTTAGAGGCTTTTCTTGCTTCGGTTCAACATGCCCAAATCTTCTCCGTGGGGTTGAACTGCTCATTCGGCGCCCGTCAGTTGAAACCTTTCCTTGAACAGCTTGCCGCCCGTGCTCCTTATCATATCAGTGCATATCCTAACGCCGGACTGCCTAACAGTCTTGGTCAGTATGACCAGACACCCGCTGATATGGCGCATGAGGTGAAAGAATACATCCATGAAGGTCTGGTAAATATCATTGGCGGATGTTGCGGTACGACTGATGCATATATTGCTGAATACCCCGGACTGATAGCCGGTGCTGTTCCCCATATTCCTGCTCCGACGCCTGATAGTCTTTGGCTTTCCGGCTTGGAATTGCTTGAAGTAACTCCTGAAAAGAACTTCATCAATATCGGTGAGCGATGTAATGTTGCCGGCTCCCGCAAATTCCTGCGTCTGATTAATGAGAAGAAATATGACGAGGCGCTCAGTATAGCCCGTCAACAAGTGGAAGACGGTGCACAAGTTATCGACGTAAATATGGATGACGGCTTGCTGGATGCAGAAGCTGAGATGACTACTTTCCTTAACCTCATAGCTTCCGAACCGGAGATTGCCCGTGTTCCCGTGATGATTGACTCATCCAAGTGGGAAGTGATCGTTGCCGGATTGCAATGTTTGCAAGGTAAGTCTATCGTTAACTCTATTTCCCTGAAAGAAGGAGAAGAGAAGTTCCTGGAACATGCCCGCGCCATCAGGCAATACGGTGCCGCCACTGTAGTGATGGCTTTTGACGAGAAAGGGCAGGCGGATACTTGCGAGCGTAAGATTGAAGTTTGCTCCCGTGCCTACCGGCTTTTAGTTGAAAAAGTAGGTTTCAATCCTCATGACATTATATTCGACCCCAATGTACTTGCGGTTGCTACAGGGATGGAGGAGCATAACAACTATGCCGTAGACTTTATTCAGGCTACGGGATGGATACGGAAACATCTGCCCGGTGCACATGTCAGCGGTGGCGTAAGCAATCTTTCATTTTCTTTCCGGGGGAATAATTACATTCGTGAGGCTATGCATGCGGTATTCCTTTACCATGCCATTCGTGAGGGAATGGATATGGGAATTGTGAATCCGGCTACTTCCGTACTTTACACGGACATCCCTGCCGAAGTGTTGGAATATATAGAAGATGTAGTCCTGAATCGTCGTCCTGATGCTTCGGAGCGGCTCATAGAATTGTCTGCCCGACTGAAAGCCGGAAATGGAGAAGCGGGAAGTAATAACGGTGTGACTCATTCCCAACTTTCGACTTCCAACTCTCAACTTCAGTGGCGTGACACTACGGTGGAGGAACGTTTAAAGTATGCTTTGACGAAAGGTTTGGGTGATTATCTGGAAGAAGATCTGGCTGAAGCATTGAAACTGTATCCGAAGGCTGTTGCTATTATTGAAGGTCCGTTGATGGCGGGCATGAACCATGTAGGTGAGTTGTTTGGTGCGGGAAAGATGTTTTTGCCGCAGGTGGTAAAGACTGCACGTACCATGAAGAAAGCTGTTGCTATTCTTCAGCCCGTAATCGAAGAGGAAAAAGAAGAAGGTACTGCTTCCGCCGGTAAGGTACTGCTTGCCACGGTGAAAGGTGATGTACACGATATCGGTAAGAATATTGTTTCCGTGGTAATGGCATGCAACGGTTATGAGATTATCGACCTTGGTGTGATGGTACCTGCCGAAACTATCGTTCAGCGCGCATTAGAGGAAAAGGTCGATATGATTGGTCTTAGTGGCTTGATAACCCCTTCGTTGGAAGAGATGGTGCATGTGGCTATTGAATTGGAGAAAGCGGGTGCTGATATTCCTTTATTAATAGGTGGCGCCACTACTTCCCAACTGCATACGGCATTAAAAATAGCTCCTGTTTACCATGCTCCTGTTATTCACCTGAAAGATGCTTCCCAGAATGCGACTGTGGCTGCACGTCTGATGAACCCCGTGATGAAAGGCGAATTGGAAGAAGAACTGACTTCCGAATACCGGCAATTGCGTGAGAAAAACGCAGTACAAGCTCCAAAGACGGTTTCGTTGGAAGAGGCGCAAATGAATAAGCTGAGATTATTTTGATTAGTAGTAAGTAGTTAGTAGTAAGTAGTTAGTAGTAAGTAGTTAGTAGTTAGTAGTAAGTAGTTAGTAGTAAGTAGTAAGTAGCAAGTAGTAAGTAGCTAGTGATTACTACCATGCGGAATAAAAATAATACAGCCTACTTACTACTTACTACTTACTACTTACTCACTACTTTACTACTACTTCTTTATCTTCTCCTTATACGTCTCAAACCTCGCCGTAATATCCCTCACAAAATTATATGTTTCTATTCCACGGAAGTATCCGAACTTGCATACGGAATCGGTATAATACTCTTCATTACTTTTCATTAGAATGAATTTCTCTACATTGTCATTCCAGACATATTTATCCATACCATATTTCTCGGCCAGCGCCATTGCATCCTGTATATGTCCGATACCGGCATTATAGGATGCCAGCACAAATTTGAGTCGTTCGTTATATGGAATCGAAGAGAAACTCTTGCTGGTGATAGAAATATATTTCACGGCAGCTTTCACACTCTCCTCGGGGTTGCTCTCTTCACCTTCCGGCACTCCCATTGCTCGTGCGGTGGCGGGCATCAATTGCATCAATCCTTTTGCACCTGCCCATGACACGGCAGTAGTGTCAAAATTCGATTCAGTATAGGCAAGAGAAGCCAGTAATCGCCAGTCCCAATCTATTTCCGTGGCGTACTTCTTGAACAGATTATCGAAAAGTGAAATTTTCCCTTCGCGTAGCGATAAGATAGGAGAGAGAGGAATGTCTTTGCTGATCTCGAAATACCTTTTCATACTGGCCGTGTAGGCAGGAGAAGTCGCATTCTGTTTACTCCATTGATTGGCAGCCTCCGCCAGCTTCGGACTGCTTTTACGTACCGCCCACGAAGCTCTTTGGTCAAAACTGATAGATAACTTGATGTTCAGATTAGGGTAGTAGGTCGTATTGAGCCGGGCTATGTCGTTGTCGGCAACCGTATATGGAACCTTGCCTTGTGATACCTGGGTTATAAGGTCTTCTACCGTAATGCTGTCATTGGTTACTTTGTGAATGTGGATACCACCGCCTAATTCTTCGTTCAGGTTCACCAGCCGGTCGTAATATTTGCCCGGTTTCACGTATATGTCTTTACCGATAAGTTCGGTTACATCCGTTAGCGGTTTCGCACCTGTACGTTGCACAATGACCTGATGCGTTATAATCTCTTCGCCGCAATACGTCAAACTATCTTTCCATTCTTTTGTGATTGGAAGATTGTATGCTATCATATCCCCTTCTCCCGCCAGTAATTTCTCTATGAGTTCGTTCACGTTTTTGGCTACAACTATGCGTAACTTCACACCGAGACTTTTGGCAAACTGCTCGCTTAGTTCGTATTGAAATCCCATGTCTTGCCCGCGATACATAAAATAAGAGGTGGAACTGTACATGGTTAACACGACAAGCTCTCCGCTATCTTTTATTTGTTGTAAATCGCCTGTCACTTCTTCGAGTGTGGTGTTACGTTGCTTATTTCTACATCCTAACAAACAGCACAGGCACAAAAAAACAATCAGGAAAGTGGTGGTGGTAGTTTTCATCTATTTATTCTTTAGCTAATAAAACGATTATACCAGATGTTTGTTTATGTACATCGTCAGAATATCAATCGCTACCTGATTATTTCCTCCTTCGGGCACAATAAGGTCGGCATACCGCTTGCATGGCTCGATGAATTGCAAGTGCATAGGCTTCAAGACACGGGTATATCGCTCCATAACGGCTTCGGCGGTACGCCCGCGTTCTATAATGTCCCGCTGTATCACACGGATAAGTCTTTCATCAGGATCAGCATCCACAAAGATTTTAAGATCCATCATGCTACGCAGTTTCTTGTCGCATAGGGCAAGAATGCCTTCAATTATGATAACTTCCCGGGGTTCGATATGAATGGTTTCGGGTTGGCGTGTACACGTCAGGTACGAGTAGGTGGGTTGCTCAATACTTTTTCCTTCGCGCAGCATGCCTACATGCTTGGATAGCAAACTCCATTCAAAAGCGTCCGGGTGGTCAAAATTTATATTCTGCCGCTCCTCTACAGGCACGTGGCTACTGTCTTTGTAGTATGAATCCTGTGGTAGCAGTACCACCTCACCAGCCGGCAGGCTTTCAATAATCTTACGTACGACGGTGGTTTTTCCTGAACCTGTTCCGCCTGCAATTCCTATTATTAACATCCGTTTAAGTGTATATATAAAACAAAACGAGTATTTTTGCCGATATAATTCAATCGCTTCGGTTGACAAATATATAGATAAATCATTAGAAAAGCAAAGTTATGGTCAAACACATTGTTTTATTCAAATTGAAAGACGAGATTCCGGCTGACAAAAAGTTGGCGGCAGTGAATGAATTTAAGAAGGCTATTGAGGCTCTTCCTGCTAAAATATCTGTTATTCGTAAGATTGAAGTAGGGTTGAATATCAACCCTGCCGAAACATGGAGTATTGCTCTTTACAGTGAGTTTGACTCGTTGGACGACGTGAAGACTTACGCTACCCATCCCGAGCATGTTGCGGCAGGCAAGCTGATTGCCGAAGTAAAAGAGAGTCGCGCGTGTGTGGACTACGACACAATCGACAATTAATCATTGATTGTCATGAAGAAGATATTATCTATTTATGCACTACTGCTTCTTACTGTTGTAGCGCAGGCTCAGATACAAGACCCCGTTAATTTCAAATCGGAACTGAAAACACCGGCGGCGGGTGAAGCGGAAATCGTATTTACCGCTACCATTGATAAAGGGTGGCACGTTTATTCTACCGATTTGGGTGACGGAGGGCCTATCTCTGCCACATTCAATGCCGAGAAAATATCAGGTGCCGAAGTTGTGGGAAGACTACAGCCGAAAGGTAAAGAAGTGGCTTCGTACGACAAGATATTCGAGATGAATGTACGCTATTTTGAGACAACGGCTCAATTTGTACAGAAGCTGAAACTGACGGGAGGCGCTTATCAGATACAAGGCTATCTGGAATATGGCGCGTGTAATGATGAAACTTGCTTGCCGCCTACGCAGGTAGAATTTGATTTCTCAGGTAAGGCGGATGCTGCGGCTAAGAATTCAGCAAGCGCGACTCCTGCAAACGCAACTCCTGCGGTTCAGGAACCTAAGCAGGATATCAAGCAAGAATTGAAAGTAGAAGCAGTGACTGCCGTTACGGATACTATTGTTAGTAGCGCCGGTACTCCGGCAGATATAACTGCCGGAAACATAGACTTCTGGAAACCGGTTATTACTGAACTGCAATCTTTTGGTGAGATAACTTCGGAAGATGCGTCGTGGATATATATCTTTATCGCCGGTTTTCTGGGCGGATTGGTGGCACTGTTTACTCCTTGTGTATGGCCTATTATTCCTATGACAGTCAGCTTCTTCCTGAAACGTTCGAAAGACAAGAAGAAAGGGATTCGTGACGCGTGTACTTATGGAGTTTCTATTGTTGTGATATATGTTGCTTTAGGCGTGGCTATTACGCTGATATTTGGCTCCAGTGCATTGAATGCGCTTTCTACGAATGCCGTGTTCAATATTCTTTTCTGCCTGCTGCTGGTAGTATTTGCAGCTTCCTTCTTCGGAGCGTTCGAGCTGACATTACCTTCTAAATGGAGTAATGCGGTAGATAGCAAAGCGGAAGCTACGAGCGGTTTCATTAGTATCTTCCTGATGGCATTTACGCTTGTCCTGGTTTCATTCTCTTGTACAGGTCCCATAATCGGCACTCTCCTGGTGCAGGTTTCTACAACAGGTAGCATAACGGCGCCGGCCATCGGCATGTTGGGCTTTGCGATAGCTTTGGCTTTGCCGTTCACGTTGTTTGCCTTATTCCCATCCTGGCTGAACTCCATGCCTAAATCAGGAGGTTGGATGAATGTCATTAAGGTTACTCTTGGTTTCCTGGAATTGGCATTTGCGTTGAAATTCCTTTCCGTAGCCGATTTGGCTTATGGTTGGCACATCCTCGACCGGGAAACATTCCTGGCGTTGTGGATTGTAATATTCGCTTTGTTAGGTTTCTATCTGTTAGGTAAGATTAAGTTCCCACACGATGATGACAATACGAAAGTAGGAGTAGGCCGTTTCTTCCTGGCACTCTTTTCACTGGCTTTTGCCGTGTATATGGTTCCCGGTTTATGGGGAGCTCCTTTGAAAGCGGTAAGCGCCTTTGCGCCACCTCTCCAGACACAGGATTTTAATCTTTATAATAATGAAGTACATGCCAAGTTCGATGATTATGACCTCGGCATGGAATATGCCCGCCGGCACGGTAAACCCGTAATGCTGGATTTTACGGGCTATGGCTGTGTCAACTGTCGTAAGATGGAGCTTGCCGTATGGACTAATCAGAAGGTACGCGACCTTATCAATGATGATTATGTCCTTATTACTTTGTATGTGGATAACAAAGCTTCGCTTCCCGCTCCGCTGAAGGTGACCGAGAATGGCAAAAACCGTACTTTGCGCACTATTGGCGATAAGTGGAGTTATCTCCAGAATGTGAAGTTCGGCACTAATACGCAACCTTTCTATGTATTGGTAGACAATGAAGGGTATCCTTTAAACAAATCTTATTCTTATGATGAGGATATCCCCGAATATATCAAATTCCTGCAAACCGGTTTGGATAACTTTAAAAAAGGGGAATAAGGTTGTGAGATAGTTCAGTAACATACAAGTAACTTGCGAAACTTCAGTTAAATCAAAAATTATATGAAGAAGATTATTAACCCGTGGAAGAATATGGAAGGATACAACTGTTTCGGTTGTGCTCCTGAGAATGAGGCCGGTGTAAAGATGGAGTTTTATGAAGACGGTGATGAGGTGGTGAGCATCTGGAAGCCGCGTCCTGAGTACCAAGGCTGGTTCAATACATTGCATGGCGGCATTCAATCGGTATTGCTGGATGAAATTTGCGCATGGGTAGTATTGCGCAAGCTACAGACTACCGGGGTAACTTCAAAGATGGAGACACGTTTCCGTAAACCGGTAGCGACCACTGATTCATATATCGTACTGCGAGCGTCAATCTGCGAACAGAGGCGGAATCTCGTGACAATTAATGCAAAGCTTTGCAATGAAAACGGAGAAGTATGTACCGAAGCCGTATGTACGTACTTCACATACCCGCCGGAGAAAGCAGAGAAGGAGATGTTCTTCCGCCATTGTGATGTGGAACCGGAAGAAATCCTTCCGCTGATTTGATAGAAGATTCCGCAAGATAGAACTGTCTCACTAAAACTCCCTCCCAGGGTTTTCGCGTATTCTAC
>NZ_DBDF01000092.1:12903-33122 GCF_002293435.1 Bacteroides sp. UBA939
GCGTGAGGGTAGAGTGAGGGTAGAAGTTACTCTCACTCTGTATATCGCCCACATTGACATAGTCATACTGTCCACACCAGATCAGTTCCACTGTTGGTTTCACAGTGAGAAACTCTTTGTTTCTACATGCAGAAACAAAGAGTTTCATCATATTGAAACAAAATGTATTGCTTATAGGAACAAAACGTTTCATCGTATTGAAACTCTTTGTTCCGGCACGTTGAAATAAAACGTTTCCTACCTTGGAACTGCTTGTTTCCACTATTTGGAACCAAATATCCCCATTAAGGAATACTGCCGGGATACTGATCCCGTGGTCACAGTGTATAGGTTTTTTTAGTAGAAAGATACATGTATCCCGGAGAAATGCTTGCATCCCTAAAAACAATAACGTATCTTTGTAGAAATGAATCAATAAACTCTGATTGTCAATAAACGGGTAAAAAATAATATGAAAATATCCTTAATTAGAATAGATAACGAAAACGGGAAAGCTATCCTTACTGTTTGTGGAACAGGCACTTTATTCGCCAAGATGAAGATTGAAGCAAAATCGGGATACGTCACCGCTTTGCGGGAACTCATACCGATGCTAAAGGGTACAGATAGCCGATACGAACATATAGACAAACTGCCGTATATCTATTCCGCAGTGGAATATATCCGCACCAGAGAAGGTGAACGGAAGTTGAAACAATATAACGGACTGGTACAGTTGGAGGTGAATAATCTGGCAGGTTTGTCCGAAGTGGAATATGTGAAGCAGCAGGCAGCGCTTCTGCCCCAGACTTTTGCCGCTTTCTGCGGTTCCAGCGGTCGTAGTGTAAAGATTTGGGTACGTTTTGCCCTGCCTGACGACGAAGGACTGCCTGCAACAGAGGCGCAAGCAGAACTCTTTCATGCCCATGCCTACTGGCTGGCGGTGAAGTGCTATCAACCGATACTTCCTTTCGACATCGACCTGAAAGAAGTATCGCTGACACAAAGATGCCGCATGACGCTGGATCAGTTCCCGTATTACAACCCCAGCGCAGTACCCTTCTGCCTGGAACAACCGCTTACCATGCCCGGCGAGGAAACCTTCCGGCAACGGAAACAGGGAGAGAAAAACCCTTTATTGCGGTTGGAACCGGGATACGAGTCGTCAAAAACCCTTGCGAAGATTTATGAAGCAGCCCTGAACCGTGCGTTCCGGGAGATGGAAGGCTGGAAGCGTGGAAACGACCTGCGCCCCCTGCTCGTACACCTTGCCGAGCATTGCTTCAAGGCGGGCATCCCCGAAGAAGAAGCCGTGAGGCAGACGCTTATCCATTATTATCGTCAGGAAGATGAACAAATCATACGTTCAACATTTCGTAATCTTTATCTGGAATGTAAAGGATTTGGCAAGAAAAGCAGCATCGGCAGGGAACAGGGAACAGCTTTTCTGTTGGAGGAATTCATGAACCGTCGTTATGAATTTCGTTACAACACCGTGCTGGATGATTTGGAATATCGTCAGCGCGACTCCCTTCATTTTTATTTCAAGCCCATGGACAAGCGTGTGCGCAACAGTATTTCCATCTGCGCCCTGAAAGAAGGCATTGCCGCATGGGATCGCGATGTTGACCGTTTTCTGCATTCTGAATATGTCCCCCTGTATAATCCCGTTGAAGAATACCTTTGTGATGTAGGCCGCTGGGATGGGAAAGACCGCATTCGCGCATTGGCAAATCTGGTTACCTGTACCAATCCGCATTGGCAGGAATTGTTTTACCGCTGGTTTCTCAGTATGGTGGCGCATTGGCGCGGTGTGGATCGTCAGCATGGCAACAGCACTTCTCCTTTGCTTGTCGGTTCGCAAGGTTACCGCAAGTCGACGTTCTGCCGCATGATTCTGCCGCCTGAATTGCGTTTCGGCTATACGGACAGCATCAATTTTACCAGTAAACAGGAGGCTGAACGCTATCTGGGGCGTTTCTTCCTGATCAATATTGATGAATTCGACCAGATTAATGTCAATCAGCAGGGCTTCCTGAAGCACTTGTTGCAAAAGCCTGTCGCCAACTTGCGCAAGCCTTATGGCAACACAATCCGGGAGATGCGGCGTTATGCTTCCTTTATCGGTACCAGTAATCAGAAAGATTTACTGACCGACCCCAGTGGCAGCCGCCGTTTTATCTGTATTGAGGTGACGGCTCCCATCAATACCAGCGTCGCTATTAACTATAAACAGCTTTATGCCCAAGCTATGGATGCTATCTATGGCGGAGAACGTTACTGGCTGAATGATGAAGACGAGAAAATTCTGAAACAGACGAACCGTGAATTCGAGCAGGAAAGCCCGCTGGAACAATTGTTTCATTGCTATCTTCGTGCTGCGGAGGAAGGGGAATCCGGAGAATGGATGACGTGTATGCAAGTATTGAATTATTTGCAGACGAAGACGCGCGACAGGTTGGCTATCACGAAAGTGGCTCGATTCGGTCGTACGCTTCAGAAGCTGAATATTCCTTGCCGGAAGTCTAATAGGGGGACGGTGTATTGTTTGGTGAAGGTGGAGTGAGAGGATAAGATTAATTTGTATAACTCATTAACGGATATGCCGGATTTTAAAATGGAATAGATGTCGTAATAGTCACGAAAGTTACTTCATGCAAACATTTTATTAAAATGACGAGTAGCCATAGGCTTTATATAAGTGTCCGGTTTCTTTGCTTTGAAGTAGTACCATGCAAAGAAACGGTTCAGCGTGTAGAGATATTCTTCTTGTGGAACAAGGTAATCCAACCAGACTTGCTTTATCTTCTTAAAAGGATATATCTGAAAGAGTTGATTATTTTCTTGCAAATCGAGATGTAGTAAGGTTTTCTCAATCAGTATATCGTCCGGAATATTCTTGATTGAGCTTTCATTGTACGACCAGAAGCAATGTTCCTTTATTTATATCCTGTTTGATATTGCCTTGTGCTTTGTAGTTTCTTTCCGGGAACGTCGTGCAGTTTGGGACGGCTTGGATGTATATTATAGGTATTCATCCAATTTTCAAGGATATCACGTAGTTTTTGCAATTCCTGGTTATATGCATTTTCCATTGCAAGGTTTCTCATTTCCCCTCTGTCATTCTGCATGTCAAACAGTTGTTCGCGGTATCTTCCTTTATCGTAGAGCACGTATTTATAACGTTCACTGCGTACTACCCATCCTCTTGTCCTACTACCGTCAAACCGTGTTTCGGTGATGATGTATTCCTGATGCAAAGCCTTTGGATTTCCTTCTTCCACAACTTTTCGGAAAGACTTCCCGGCTGTCCCCTCCGGCAGCTTGACACCCGCCCAGTCGCATACGGAAGCAAAGAAGTCTACGCCATTACTGACGAGTTGAGGTAATACTTTGCCTGCATTTTTCTTACCGGGCAATGTCACGATGAAAGGAATGTTGATAACTTCCTCATACAAAGCTGATTTCTGGTTCCAATGGTGAGCGCCCACGCCATCTCCGTGGTCGCTGGAAAAGATTACCACTGTGTTTTCCCAAAGATTGTTCCTGTCAATGGCATCAATAATCTTTCCGATTTCCTTATCCACTTTTTCTACCAGGCGATAATAGGTATAGCGGTACATACGCCAGTCTTCGGGAGTAAAACCGGCGGTTGGGTACACATTATAGTTGTTTGCTCTTTCGCTTTCAATGACATCGGCATCATAAGGGTTTTTGGCGAAATTGGCGGGTAATCCCGGACAATTGCGTATATCGGGTGTTTCGATGTTTCCATAAGGAAGGTTCTGTGCTCGTGCATATTCGCAGATATTGTGCGGGTTATCAAAGGAAGCTACCAGGAAAAAAGGTTTTTTATGTTTGCGCGATAGATATTCGCTACATGCTTCCGCCAATCCGTCGTCGCTGTGTTTGTATATATTGTCGAAGCCGTATTCTTTGTCGGGGACATCAAGCAGAGGAAGGTGCCATTTGCCGCCGTAAGCACAGTCATATCCGGCATTCTTTACCAAGGCGCCCAATGTTTGCGTCTTGAGAGGGTCGGGCATCGGTGAACCGTTGACGGACAATCCTACCGCATCCGGATAGTGGCCCGTAAACATGGCAGCACGTGAAGGACCACTAAGCGGAGCGGTGCAATAAGCATTATTGAACATTATGCCGGAAGCTGCCAATCGGTCGAGATTGGGAGTATATAAGTCCGGATTTCCGGTGCAACTCATGGCGTTGGCTGTTTGTTGGTCGGTGAAAATATAGATGATGTTAGGGCAGTCGGTAGCATAGGCCATAGAGGAGCACAGCATAGAAAAACATGCCAGATGTCTTATTGGATTTTGTTTTACCATATTATTGGGTTTTTAGTTTTTAGTAGTAAGTAGTTAGTAGACAGTAGTAAGTAGTAAGTAGTTGGTAGTAAGTAGTAAGTAGTAAGTAGACAGTAGGAATTAAGAATGAAAATAACTTGTATCTCGTCTACTCATAACTTATAACTCAAGAGTTGAATCTATATTTCAAGTTCCGGCAAGGAATCAACTAATTTTTCTCCTATTTTCTTCCCGTCTATCCAATCAACAATAGTTGTGGCACCCTTGTTCGAATCGTAGTTGAAATCCAGCAAAGCGCCGTTCAGCTTATTCTCTATATATAAGAATGCTTTACCTTCACCATCCAGATTACATTCGATATCCCATCCGTCTACTGTAATGCGATTTCCTTCACGCTTTATCACGGCATCAGTACGGTTGTTTCCATGTACATCAATCACATTGAGAAAAAACGCCTTGTAGCATGGGGTTGTTGTTGCCGTGAAATGATAATGATTGGGGAGAGCCTTGCCAAGCCGTTTTTTCCAATCGACAGCAGCTACAAAGAAGCTATCCGTTTGTACATAAGTCATCTTCTGTGAAGAGAACAAATGGGCTACAGATACTCCGTTTGCCTTGTTTTTACCCAAAATGCGCAACCCGCCTTTTTCTTCAACAACCTCCATGGGTAGTTCCACCGTATGCAGCAAATAATTCCACTCCACCGGTTCTTTGCCAACCAGTTCATCGTAAACGACAAACAAGCCCGAACGTCCGAGTTGAACAATATGTCTTCGGAAGAAATCCAGTTTATTCTCATCCCAACCTTTTTCCGGCGTAAACTGTGTGCCGGACAAGCGTCCGCGTTCCAGCCACAACGGGGAAACCTCTTCTCCGTAAGCATTGGAAGCATCGCCTGCAACGTAGGAGATTTCTTTGCCTTCATAGTAGCGGGGAATCCATCCGTAGCCTTCCGTTCCTATCTTTTGTCCCATACCGTTTATTAATATGGAGTTATGGGCGCGCGTGTTCCGGTAAGCATACATACAATGGTCATCGGTAAATCCGGTACGATGTCCGCTGCTATAGAAAATCGCTTTACCGCCAAAGAAGGTATTGAAAGCATTCTGATTTGCCAAAGCATGGGAAGTGGAGCCATAAGGACTGCTTCGGAAGGAAAGCATGGCATTATTGGCGTAATGTCCTATGTCGGTGTTCATCAGAGCGGTGCCCGTTTGGTTGAAAACTTTGGACTGAGGTAGTTCCGACAACGAGATACTATATGCAGGTCTTTCTTTGAGGGTTGTACAACGGTACCAAGTTAAATCTGACGGCTTGGTTTCAAAAGCTTTCGACAAAATATTGGGATCTTCCCGCATAATTTCGTGTACATAAGCTGCTGCCCACGGATTGTTGCATTCGCGTGCTATGGCATCAGCATATCCTATACGTCCACCGTTCGGGCTATGCTGTCCCTCATGCGAATTGCCGTGACCACCGGATTTGGAGAAGGGAGGTTGCTGATAAATGACATACAAAGCATTATTGTTATACCACGGATCGGCAAAGAAGTTGAAGCCGGATATACGCGAGAAAAAGACCGGCATCTCTATCAGAGTACGTATGTTTACATGGAAATACGCATCGCCGTTGTGCCAGGCGCCATCCTTATTCAGTCCCGGAAGCCGGGAAATCCATTCATTATAGCAATAATCAGCCCACACGGATGCTTCCGGTATTTCACCAATTGTAGCAAAGGCGGCCATCGTCAGAATGCGGAAAGTCATCTGCCACACGTGGTTGTCCGCAATACGGTTCTCCAGATGATTGACGTATTCATTATAGAATTTATTCCCGAGATGGCGGATGTTATCCAGTAGCAGTTGCTTTTCTTCCGGAGACAGCAAGTTGTAGAATCCGTCGTACGCGGATGTACTCATAGACAATAAAGTGGATAAATTAAAGTCGCCGGCAAAGTATTTGCTTTCTTTCCAGGAAAGGATTTTACTCAGCCGGTTGATACCTTCCCGGTAATACTTTTCATCTTTTGTCAGCAAATAGGCGCGTACCAATGCTTCTACATTGGCCTCTTCTCTATCCACAATCTTACGGCTCTCGCGGATAAGGGCTGACTCACGCTGCACAACGTTGGTCAATGTAACCACATTCGTCGTATCTATTTCCTCTTGGAGATGTTTCAACGGATGGGAAATGCACCGGACAGCCTTGTCCATATAGGCTTGGGCTTCCGGGTTATTCTTATTCCTCGCTATTATCTCCTCCCAGTTATCCGCATCCAGTAACACACGCGGATGGTGGGATGGATAACCTGCCAAAACCTTGTCCAAAGCCGGAGGATTAAACTCCGGTGTATCTTTATCTATAAGGAATTGGTAAACCGGCGACCATTCCTCTACGCCTTCGGGTGTGACATAGGCGTGCTGCCAATACCATTTTCCTTGTGCCAGGCATTGGAAGGGATTGAAGAAAGCCCAGGCACGTTCTCCGGTCAGGACTTCCTTTTGGAAATTCTTGTCTTGGGAGATACGAATCCGGTAAAGCACTTTTGGCTTTTTATCCACTTGTCCCGCAACTCCATCCAGTACCGCACCTAAATGCGGAAATTTGTCCGGCCACATAAAACGCGGCGGATTTACTTTGACATATGCGCCATCGGCAGGAGAGGGCGTTGCACGAACTTCGTGCATCAATGTTTCTTCCGAAACTTCTATTATGGCAGATTGCTCGGAACTGCCGCATGCCATCAACAGGCAGAAAGCAGGTAGCCCTAATAATATCTTTTTCATTCGTTTACAAAATTAATGATGCCGCCCCAATAAGTCCGGCTTTATTACCCAATTCAGCAACCATAATCTCTGTATTCAAGGCACAATCGGCTATTACCTGCTCTCTGACCACCGTCCTTATCTTTTCTATATAGAAAGTTCCGGACTCTGCAACGCCTCCTCCTATAACGATTCGTTGGGGGCTGAAGATATTGATAAATCCGGCTATTCCTCTTCCTAAATAGTAGAAGTGCTCGTTCATGGACCTAATGGCGGGCGGGAACCCCTCGTGATACAGACGGACAATCAATTCCCCGTTTATTTCCGTATCATAATATAGATTCCACTCCTTTGCCAACACATTGAAACGCCTGACTAAGGCAGAAGTCGAAGCATAATGTTCCAGACAACCGGTTGCTCCGCACGCACAACGTTCACCGTTGGCAATCAGCGGTACGTGTCCCAACTCTGTTCCCCGGTTGGCATAGCCGTTAAACAATTTGCCATCAATGATAACGGCTCCGCCAATACCGGTTCCCACAGTCAAAAACACCATATAAGCACAACCTTTTCCTGCGCCATATTTTGTTTCTCCCAACCCCATCAGGTTGGCATCATTTCCAATAATCACCGGAAGATTCATTCGTTTTTCCAAAGGAGAAGCCACATCTATGTTTTCCCAACCGGCAATATTTTCCGCACCTCCCAGTACGATACGGTTCGTTTCGTCCACAATCCCCGGTGTACCAAGTCCGATACCCCGTACAGTCCAGTTCTGCTTTTCGGCCTCATCCTTTAACAAGGTGGCGGCTTTTATCAGTTGTTCTATCACTTTGGTAGCCGAAACTGAAGCAAAAGAAGGTAGCTTTCCCTCAAAGAAGGAGTTCCCCGCCTTATCTACCAAAGCATATTTTATAGATGTACCACCTAAATCAATGCCAATTGCATATTCCATAGTTTATGGTATTAAATTAAGAAAACACTATGTTCTTTCTACCCATATAGGAGAACTCCATGCCCATTGCTGGTCACGTTGGCGAACTCTGATATAGTAATAATCCGTATCCCTTTCGGGCTTGGTATCTTCCATATAATGTTCGATCTTAAAGCAACTTTCCGGCATTGCACGGTTGAACAGAATTGCTTCACTGAGCCACCCTATCATGAAATGCGAACGGGATCCTTCCAGAAGTTCGCCCAGCGAATGTTCAAACTTCTTGCCGTTGAATTCAGCCGTAATCATACCGTCTTTAGGCATAGTTACATCCAGAATGACAGCTTGCGTGGCGGGAGTCGTCGTATTCGGATTTTTGGAACTGTATATGTCCAACTCCGTATCCTTGTCCGTAACGGATACAATATGGTTGACCTTTGTCTCAAATTCAGGTTCACCCGGTTGCGGAGAAGTGAAAGCTGCTCCACGGAAACAAGGTTCCACAGCATTGATAGTCCCTTTATTGACCGATAGTTTACCTTGCCAATGCACATACCGCTCTTCACGATTCCATCCGAATTCTACCTTTACCTTACAACGCACCATATCTCCTTCCGGCATTTCGGGCAACAACGGGCCACTCAGACGGGCAATACATTTTCTGTTTTTGACGATGTCTATATAGTCAATACAACTGCCGCCTTCCACATTCAAATAAATGCGCCGGCTGTTTCCCCGTACTACGTCACCCGGAAAAGCATCGTTCAACCGGAAATCTATATTGATTTTATCACCCGTAGCGCAGCAAACGTGACGATTCCTCATGGCATCCCAAATTTTATCGCGGGTCAATGACTTAGCCAGGATACCTATACGCCCATCACCGTAACTGCCCGGATATCCGGCATGTTGGTCGGTCGAACCCATAATACCGAATTTTTTGCCTTGTTCCAATCCATATTGAATTGTACCTTCCCACTGACGGGGGCCCATATCATGCAGGTAATTGTAATCGCCCTGGTCGGTTTCCGCCAATCCATGACGGGAATACATTTCTACAAACGGAGTCTGGTCGCCTTCCGTAAAGAAGTTCCAGTTGTATCCGCGGTAGCCTGTCTGATAGCCCATGTGGTGCGGAGTAATAAATACTTTATGTCCGCGGGCTTTCTGTTTCCAGTCTTCAATGGAAGTACATTCCACCAACGGTGCATCCAAATCGTAGTTCAGGGCTACATGGTCACCATGTTTCATGCTATGCGCTTCATAACCTATAAAAGTCAGAAATTCTCCCTCCTTATTATATTCATTGGTCATGGCTACATATTTTTCATAACCTCCCTCGCGCAAACGCTTGAAGGCGCCGGTATGGTAATCAATCACCCATTTCAGACGAGGATCATCTGCTCCGGGAATATCAGGCCACATGGCGTGTGGAGTTACAGACACAAAATCCAATTGTCCTTTGGCTGCCTCGAATGCGGAACGCATGTCGCCATGCCCATAAGTCAGGTTACAATGGTTGTGTAAATCTCCCCAGAAATATTTCAGATTACTGGCAGAGGGCATTATTCTCTTTCCTGAGGTAGTTCCTTGCTGACATGCAGACAATAAACTTCCGGAAGCCGCCAATCCGATAAAGGACCAACCTGTATGTTTTAAAAAGCTTCTTCTATCCATAGGTATTTATTTAGATTATCTATTCTTCATCAACCTTCTGTCTCCCTTGAACAATTTGTTTACTTTTTCATCCGGGTCATCATCCTTATACTGCTTCTGGGTTTCTTTCAGCAGTGACATAAGTTCTGCCCGTTTGTCGGCATACCCCGGTTTGTTAAACACATTGTTCAATTCATCCGGGTCATTCTTTAAATCGTACATTTCCCATTCATCTACATCATTGTAGAAGTGCATCAGTTTATAGCCAACTGTACGAATGCCATAATGCCTTTTGACCGAATGTTCCGCCGGATACTCATAATAATGGTAATAGGCGGCTTTCCTCCAGTTTGCCGGGGTCTTTCCCTCATTATTCAGAACAGGTCTTAGGGATTGTCCCTGAATATCTGCCGGTATAGTCACACCGGCAAAATCCAGCAAAGTAGGAGCAAAATCTACGTTCATGGCAATGGCACTCGATACAGTTCCAGCCTTAATTGTTTTCGGATAACGAATGAGCAGAGGCATGCGCTGGCTTTCCTCGTACATGAAACGCTTGTCAAACCAGCCATGCTCGCCCAGAAAGAAACCTTGATCCGAAGTATATATAATGATTGTGTTGTCTAATTCACCGGTTTTTTCCAAATAGCTAAGCAACCGGCCTATATTTTCATCCACGGCAACAATTGTTGCCAAATAATCGCGCATGTATTGTTGGTATTTCCAACTAATCAGTTTTTTACCCTCCAGCTTACCGCTACGATATTCGGAAATACGCTGGCCATATACTGAATCCCACTTGTTTCGTGCATCAGCCGGCATACGCTTGTAGACCTGATAGAGGCGATTCGTCGTATCCTTCAGCATTTCTTCACGAGTCAGTAGTTTCAAATCCCAATCATTGGTCAATGTATGTTCAATGGACATATCCTGTTCCCTGGCAGCGGAGCCTCTACCTTCGTATGTATCGAAAAGTGTGGCAGGTTCAGGGAAAACGGTATTATTGAACATCCCCAAATGACGGGGGGCAGACATCCAATTACGATGCGGGGCTTTCTGATGATACATCACGCAGAAAGGTCTACTTTTATCTCTGTGTTCCAGATATTCAATGGTTTTATCTGTGATAATGTCAGTAACGTATCCTTTTTCTACAATTTGTTTTCCATTTTCATTGAAATCCGGATTATAATAATCTCCTTGTTCGTGTTGTCCCGTCAATATGCACCAATAGTCAAATCCCTGAGGTTCGGTGATCAAATGCCATTTGCCGATAATCGAAGTTTGGTAACCGGCAGCCTGCAACAATTCTGGGAAAGTCTGTTGACTACCGTCGAAAGTGCTGGCATTGTCAGTGAATCCATTGATATGACTGAATTTGCCCGTCAATATACAAGCTCTTGACGGACCGGATAACGAATTAACCGCATAACAATTGTCCATACGAATTCCTTCACTGGCAATCCTGTCCATGTTAGGAGTCTGCAAAAGACGCCCGCCGTAACATGATATTGCTTGCGTAGTATGGTCGTCTGTCATCATAAAGATAATGTTCGGACGTTTCTCTTCCTCTTTGGCAGAACTACATGCGGATACTCCGATGGCAGCAAGAGGCAGGAATAAATATGATAAGCGGTTCATAATGAAAGTCTTCTTATAGTTTATACTTCAATTGACGTTTTTTCCCATCAACAGATATTTCTATTTTCACCCCATTCTCATCAAATGCCTTATTCAGGAATTTAGCCTTGAATGAAGGGAAAGAAGCAACATTCTTCGATGGATAAATAATGGTTATGTAGCGTACAGCTTCCGAATCCTTTTTATCCACATCAAAAGAAACCGAGGTGCGGGGTACGCGTACGCGATAGGCAGTCGAACGCCAACCCTCTTTTTCTCTCATTGAAACTTCCTTTTCTGCAAAACATTGCAGCTTCATGTTACTTGCTCCGTCATAAGCAGTGGTCAGGATATTATTCTTTCCATCTGTATTTACGGTGCCTTCACACAAATGATAGTTGAGATTCACTGTTCCTTTGGCATTTCCAATAGCCTCATCGACAATTACAAAATAAGTTTGGTCTACAAAGAAGACAGAACGTCTGTGCTTCAAACCCTCATAGTGCGGGTTCTCTGTCACCAGGATTTGCTCATTGCCTTCAGGTTCCCAAAGTTTGGTAACGGATTGTGTGGTTTGCAGGTTTTCCTCATTCAATGTCAATGTATTATGAGAGCTTGTCCGGCGAAACCAGTTGCGGAGCTTCATCACTTCATCATCACCGGCATAGACGTAGGAACCGCTATCCGGAAAGAGATTCCTGCCATTGAACCAAAGCTCAAAAGTTCCATTATCCGGTTGACAATGCCATTCACCTTTAGGGCCGGCTTTTATCACCATTACGGTAGCACCCTGTTTCCATCCGTTTCTGAATGTAAAGAAGCCGGAAGTCAAAGCTCCATGAGAAAGGTTTGGCAAAGGAGTACCTTTACGGCCTTCTGTGGCATAATAACGAATCCAGTTACAATCCGGAAACAGTTTCAGCCACTCCTGATAATTGCGGATTTCCGCCGGACGGCTTCCCAGTTTGGCATCACTGAAACAAGGGTTACTGTAATCAGGGAAACAGATATTGGTATAAAACTCAATCATGCTTTTAATCGTATTCGCATATTCGGCCGGAAATTCCTGACGGAAACCATTGACATCTGCCATACGCAAGGCCTTGCAAAAGATATTGATCGCTGCCAGATGATAATGCGGGTCCAGCTCATAGTGACCGCCGTCCGGATAAACCTGCTTTTTAATTTCACGGTTCAAAATGCCTATTCCACTTTTTCTCCATTCGGCTGCTCCCTTAAATTCAGGGAAGAATGTACCTGCATATATCATACGTTGCGCTTCGAATAACAAGTGATTACCCTGATCTGAATAATTGTTCAGAATGTGCAGTGCATGCCGGTGATAATTAACCAGGAATTCAGTCAGGAATTCAGGAGTGAAAGCCTGTGAAGGAACAAACAACAGAAATTGCTGCGTTTGATCCTGCAAACGGTTGCTTACCTCCAGAGGACGCCATGCAAAGCGTACGTTTTCGGCATTCCCTTTTACTTCGCCCGCGCTGACAAGTTCATATTCTTCTTTGTCTACCGTTGTCAGAGGATTCTTGTTAATCCAATCCATATATTGATATGCCCATTCTTTGGCATATCTTTCATCTCCCGATATTCTATATGCTTTCCCCATCGGAGTGAACCATTTATGGCGATGCAACTGCCAGCGCAATTCGTTGTCCTGTACAGGCCAATATTGCCAGTTGATGTCTTTACCATAATTATAGGAAGGTTGATACCCCTTGTGTACAAAGAATGTATGTTCCAGAGCGTCATCCGCCCATTGTTGCTCTTCCTCTGAAATTTTGATATTCATCACATCCATATCAGGATGCCCTATACCGGTGCGTTGGCGATAATAGTCCAGTAAATCCTGAGCCGCCTCATTCCATTGTTGTTGGGCACACGCAGTCTTCACCTTTTCCAAGCCCGGATAATCCAGATTCAGCAAATCAAAAGCTTCTTTCCGTAGTTGCTGCGCTTCCACGCAAATGGCAGCCAGCAGGAACGTAATACTTAAAAGATACTTTACTATATTCATGACACACTAATTTTGGTTATAGCGATTTATAATCAAGTCCTTTTACCTGCATATACCGGCTCAATGCTTCCAGATAGTAATAATCGGCATAATTGATAGGAGTATCAATCTCAGAGCCATTGGGCAATGAACCTGTAGAGTGCATCAGGATAAATCCCTGGTTAGTGCCAACCTTTGCCAGATAAGCATCGGAAGAAAGCGACTTAAGCAATTTCTCGGCATAATCAAAATACATTTGTCCATCCTTTGCCCAAGTACTGAGTTCTATCAAAGCAGAAGCTGTAATAGCGGCGGCAGATGCATCACGGGGTGTTTCCGCTGTATCGGGTGCATCATAATCCCACAAAGGAATCGCGTCACCGGTCTTTACACGCGCCATGATCAATGCTGCAATATTTTCGGCTTGCTGCAAGAAAACCACATTTCTTGATTCACGATAACAAGAAGTATATCCGTATATTCCCCAAGCTTGTCCGCGCGCCCATGACGATTCGTTATTTTTCCCCTGATGCGTACATTTTGATTCTACACTGCCATCGTTATTGTAACTAACCACATGATAGGATGAATGGTCTTCTCTGAAATGATTCCTCAACGTTGTTTCAGCATGTTTCAATGCAATTTCCTTATACTTGGAGTCATTGGTCAGATGACTTACATAAAACAATAGATCCAGGTTCATCATATTATCAATAATCACAGGGAAATTCCACTTTCCGAAATCCCAGGAACGGATGCTATTTATGTTCGGATTAAAACGATTACACAAGTTATCTGCTGTCTGTACCAATATCTGACGAATGCTGTCGGCAGGCGCCAAACGATAGGCGTTGCCATAACTGCAATTCATCATAAACCCGACATCGTGTGTACCTTTATAGTCTCTTACCGGATACAGGTAGTTCGTAAATTTCACAGCATCGTTCTTCAAATCTTCAATGCCGGTCAATTGGTACGCATACCACAAGCTACCGGGGAAAAAACCACTTGTCCAATCGTAGACGGAAGTGCAATACCGGCGGGTTCCCAAGGCATCTTTCACCGGCTTAATCCGTAAAGAGTCTTTGAAGGTTGCGGGATTTCTTTGTAATTGTCTGCAAAGAAAATCCATATCATATCCTGTCCAGATAGAGCGAGGCAACAAGACCGAATCGCCTACATCAGTCACTGTCTCTTCCAATTGCCGCACGGAAGTATCTATCGCATTTTTCAACCAGCCATAATCTTCATTAGGCTGACTGGGAGAACAACCGGATAGCCCCAGTAACATAGTAACCATGCAACAAAGTAATAAAATCTTCTTCATAAATACTTTTTATAAGTAATGTAAATCAGTAGTTAAAGGAGTTATCGCTCTGCTTAGGAGTTATCAGCCCCAAACGGGTTTAGTAGTTAAAGCCGATACTCTGTTTATACGTTAACTCTTCATATCAGTAGTAAGTCTATCTGCTTTAACTCCTTCAACTACTGAGCGAAGCGATAACTCCTTAACCCCTGATTGGCATAAGTAAAGAACAATATCAATTTTAGTAGCTGTTTTGAATTTACTCCTAATTAATTTTATCAGTTTCTTTTCTTAAAAGAAAACCGAATAAATTCTAAACAGCTTCTTACACTTCCCGGATTTATTCGTAGCCCGGATTATTTTGGTTATTCAAAGCTGAGTTAGACTGTATTTCTCCCAACGGTATTGGGAAAAGTTCATGTTTACCTTTGATAAACTTCTCACCGGCTATATATTTGCCTTTGAGTGACTGGTGCATATTGTCCTGGAAGAATTTCAATGCATCGCCCAGAATACCCCAACGCAGCAAGTCGTATTTACGCTGACCTTCAAAAGCCAGTTCGAACCCGCGTTCCCAATAAAGGGCTGTACGGAATTTGCCGGCAGCGTCTCCGTCCTGAATATATGGAAGATTATAAACCTGCGGGGCTTTCATCAGGCTGCTGTAGTTGGCGTCCGTAATGGGAGTTGCTTCCGCGCGTGCACGTACCTGATTCAACAATTTCCAGGCTTCGGATGTATTTCCGGTTTCGTTATATGCTTCGGCAACCATCAACAGGACGTCGGCATAGCGTAGCGGACAATAGTTTACACCGGTATTGTTAGGGTCGATAAAGCCAAGGGGCATCCATTCTCTGCGCCATTTGCCGGGATACCAATCAGTAACATTTTTATTGGGCGTAAGTTTGTGTTCGTTATTAGTCCATTTATACTGATAAGTACATACCATTATTTCTTTGCGAACGTCTTGTTGCTCAAAGAAATCGTTCCAAGCAGGCATTACACGGAAGAAAGCGTTCGCACGCCCCATAACGGCAGTATTTGTTCCGGATGGCGCGGTTACTAACGGACCGTTGTAAGTGCCCCACATGCCGGCATTGTCGGTGCGAGAATCTCCAATAGGATTGAATGCGATTTCCCACAGGCTTTCTTTAGAATTCAATATTCCGGCGGAATATCCGACGAACAATTGTTTGTAACCACCATAATAGAAACCATGATAACCTTTTGCCTGGAAAGCGTTCCATTCGGAAATTACAGCATTAAAGTATTCTTTTCTTTTGGCATCGTCCGGACGGGTGAGAGTACCGTTCTGTTGTAAGCTATAGCCTGCCCGTTGCAGATAAACGCGCATCAACAATGCATGGGCTGCTCCCTGACTCGGTACTTCAGGCGAAAGAGAAGCGCTTGCTTTCTGTAGCTTTTCCTTCGCGAAGTTCAGGTCGTTGATGATTTCATCATAAATCAGTTCGCGACTCACACGAGGTTGAAATACGTCGCTATATCCACCGGAATAGGTTGTTTTGAAAGGAACGTCTCCCCAGTATTTAATAAGGTCGAAGGCCAAGAAAGCGCGAAGAAAGCGAGCTTGTGCAATCAACTCCTGCAAGTACGTATCACTTTCATAGTTAGGCATACTTTCGATACCGGCTATGGCAAAGTTTGCACGGTCTATGCCTTGGTATTTCAAATTCCACACAGAAGCAATCCAGGTATTGGTAGCGGTAACCATGTAGTGAGATATATCGCGGCGGGTATTGTCCGTACCTGTTCCTTGTATATAATACGTATCGTCCGAGCTTGGCATTGCCATTTCAAACTGCCCGTAATGTGTCGCTGTCGATAAACAGTCGTATGCTCCTACCACTGCCATTTGTGCCTTGGTGGGTGAATCAAAATAGGTGTCCTTCTCGTAGGAAGAAGTAGGCATCTCCGTCAACTCGCAAGATGTAAATCCTGCAACCATCAATGCGCCGAGCGCAATCATTTTATATTTTTTCATTGTAATATCTCCTTCTACGTTCATTAGAATGCCAAATTAATACCAAAAACAAACGAGCGGCTTCTTGGATAAGCGCCAAAGTCCACACCCGGTGTCAAACCGTTGCCCTTCGTTGATACTTCAGGATCAAAACCTGTGTATTTTGTCCAAGTCAAGAGGTTGGAACCTGTAGCATACAAACGCAAATTAGTCAAACCAGCTTTCTTAATCATTTTCTGAGGTAAAGTATATCCTAATGTGATGTTGCTCAACTTCAGGAATGAACCATCTTCCACAGCCCAGGAGTGGATATAAGTATCACCTGCCTCATTGTCGTAGATAGCTGCAACTGTTTTGCCCTGATTGATAGCCGCCATTTCTTGCGGATCCGTTATCAAACCGCCTTCGTCGTTTACCAATAGCCAACGATTTTTTGAGTCGGCCACAGCCAGTACATTCTTATTTAGCTGTGCAGTCTTCGTATTTGTCAACTTGGTTGCGTTCAATACATCGTTACCGAAACTGTAGGTCAGGAAGATGCTCAGGTCAAAGTCTTTATAAGTAAATGTATTGTTGATACCACCATAGAACTTCGGATAGGCATTACCGATAACGCTCTTGTCACCTTCTGTGATTTTGCCATCCTCGCTTCCATCTATATTCTTAAACTTCCACATACCGGGTCGTACATTACCCTTGTCGCCCATATAAGGAACTCCATCTTTAAGAGTATAGGTCTTCGTTGCGGTATCATAATTAAAGTCACTTACCTGATACAAACCATCCGTGGTATATCCGTACATCTGTCCTAAAGGCTGGTTCACTTCGATAATATGCGTATTCTGATTATAACCGAAGCTTGCTTCCCACAACTGTACTTCTTCACCGGTCAGCTTCTTTACGGAGTTCTTGTTATGAGAAACCGTAATGGCGGTATTCCATGAGAAATTCTTTTTCAAGACATTAACCGTATTAATAGTCAGGTCAATACCTTTATTTTCTGTTTCTCCGGCATTGATAACCATCGTTGCATAACCGGAAGACCTTGGTATTTTAGCTTCGAGCAACAAGTTGCTGCTACGATTGATATAGAACTCGGGCGATATCGTCAGACGTTGATTAAAGAAACCCAAATCAAGACCGAAGTTGAATGTTTTATTTGCTTCCCATTTCAAGTCAGGATTAGGAATCTGTTTGGGCGCATACCCCGACTGGGTAGAATCTCCATTGGGATAAGTCACCGAGCTTAATATTGCCAGGCTAAGATAACTGCCAATTCGATTGTTTCCTGCCATACCGTAACCCAGGCGAACCTTCAGGTCAGAGAATATATTCAGATTCTTGATGAATTCTTCTTCACCCAAGCGCCATGCGGCTGAGAATGCAGGGAAATATCCCCATTTATTATTCTTTCCGAATTTGGAGGAACCATCGGCACGCACAGATGCGGTAAACAGATACTTGTCCATATACCCATAGTTGGCGCGAGCAAAGAAAGAGAGCAACTTATCATCATAATTCTCGTATGAGTCGGCAACTCCCGGAAGTCCTAAAGAAAGGTCAGCCAAACCAATTTCATCATTCGGGAAGTTAGTGGCAGATGTTCTGAAATTGCGATCCCAACGGTTGATATATTCCTGACCAGCCATTACAACCAAATCATTTTTCTTGTTTTTCCACTTGTAGTTTAAAACGTTTGATGTCTGGAAACTGCCGTTTTCCACATTCTGGATACTACCGTTAATACTGGAACGTTTTGCTGTTATCGATAGCGCTCCATAAAAAACATCATTACGACGTGTCTGATAGCGCATACCGGTAGTATTACGGAAGGATAATCCTTTCATCAATTGGAGAGTGAATCCACCATTGGCCTGGAAAGTACGAAATTCACGGTCTTTGATTTCTTCGGCGGCAGAGAGCAGGGGATTCTGCATTACGTTACCCGTATCATCTACTAATAAGGGGTCTTCATCTCCCAACAGCATATCATCCGTATCGGAAATACCGATTGTAGGACGATATTGCAGGATGTGCTGCATCTTGTTGAAACGGTCGCCATCTTCGGAGGTTCCCATGCCATAAATCTTCATTTGGTCATAGCTGATGCGGGCATTCACACTCAAACGGTCATTTATCTTATGATTCATGTTGAACGAAATATTGTGTTTCTTGTTGCCGCTGAACACCATAGCTCCCTCTTCATCATAATAAGAGTAAGCCAAATTGTAGTTCAATTTATCAGTTCCGCCTGAAACGCCTACACGATAGTTCTGTGTCATTGCCGTACGTCCCAGTGTTTCGTCTTGCCAATTTATACCCTTACGGTTGGCATAGTTCGTAGCAATGTCACTGTATTTGCCATAGATTTTTTCAAAAGCTTTGATGTCTGCTTCCCAATCGGCGTCCGTTACATTATTGAAAACACGACGTTCATAGTCGAGCTTTACAAATTCATAAGGAGAAAGAACATCCAGCTTTCTGGCGATGTTCTTAAAACCGACATAGCTATCGAAAGTAATAACTGCTTTTCCGTTTTTACCACCACTCTTGGTCGTGATAACAACAACACCGTTAGCGCCACGGGCACCATAAATAGCGGTAGCGGAAGCATCCTTCAGAATGTCGATGGTTTCAATTTCTGCAGGGTCGAGAGTTGACATACCGTCTTCGCTGGGAAAACCGTCAATGATATACAACGGTTCGTTACTTTGAGTAATGGATATACCACCACGCACGCGGATGGAAACGGAAGCTCCCGGAGCGCCTTCACTTTGCAAAACCTGCACACCGGCCATACGTCCGGCCAATGCCTGGGTTACATCACTCGTAGGAACTTTGGAAAGCTCCTTACTGCCCACTGAAGCTACCGAACCGGTCAAGTCTTTACGTTTCACTGTGGCGTAGCCAATGGCAACAACTTCATCCAGCATTACGACGTCAGCTTTCAACGTTACATTAATAACACTCTGATTGTTGACTTTCACTTCCTGAGGAATCATGCCCACATAAGAAAAGACTAATACATCTTTCGATGCATCATTTACTTTTAAAGTGTAGTTACCGTCTACGTCGGTAACTGTTCCAACACCGGCAGCACCTTTTATGATGACACTGCTGCCAATCACTTCATATCCTTCACTATCAATCACCTTTCCGGTTATTGTCAGGCTTTGCGCGTATGTTGTCATACTAACGAAAGCGAGGATAAACATTAAAGCCAATTCTTTTAATTTGTACATAATGAATAAATCAAGGTTTAACTTTAGAATTCTCTGAGGCAAACATACGACAAGTGCTGAGAATAGTGCGAGAATATTGTTTTTGTTACTCTCACTTTTAGATTTTTCTACGCCAATATTGTTCACTACACAATGTTTTTGTATAAAAACGGCCTCACAGGTATCTACAAGAAGGGGGAACTCTCAACATTATGGCAGATAGTTCTCGCCCCTTTTTATTCATTACCATTGTATCGTGGTGCAATTCCACCAGCTGACTACCGGCTATGAATTTGTGGCAATATCTAAATGACAATAAATAATCGTCATTGGTGTTCTTTATGATAGCATTATCCCGCTTTTCGTAACGCGCATTGATTTATAAATTCATATTCTGGTGCGCTTGATGAATAAACAAAGAATA
>NZ_DBDF01000153.1:0-1777 GCF_002293435.1 Bacteroides sp. UBA939
AACAACATGCGAAACTTGAGTTATAAATTAAAAATCAGAGGAGGTTTTTGTAGGTTTCTGCCAGATTGCAAGGTTCGCCGGCTTTCACTTTGCTCCACACCAGCTTCATGGGGTCGATGCACTCTCCGGTAGTTGAATTTTGCAATACAGGAGCTTCGCGGTTTCCGTCTATCAGTGTCATCCATTGCAAGCCGTCCACTTCATTGGCAAGAATCACACACAAGGCAATGCCGAATGACAACCACACTTCTTTCTTCTTCGGACCGATAACACCACTGTCAATTACTTCCTGCATGCCGGGTATATCCTCTTCCATTCCCTGGAAATCCTTCTTCAACTGTTCTTTTACAGTATTCATTACCCATTCAAAGGCTTCATTAATCTGATATATCTCAGACAAGCGGACAGGGATAATCTCTGTCGGATACTTCATCCCTTCCCTGCGTACCTCCAAGGAGGATATGACTTCTTCAGCCTGAGCAATCGGCTCCCCTTTACGAACGGTGAAGGAACATTCGAAAGCTATATCGCCCGCACCGGCAATCCAGAGATGAGAAGTGAAATAAGTATCTTCTTCTTCGAACATTTCCTTGCTGTAAGCACATTCCAAGGTACCTACCTTTACAAGGGTTGCAGAAGCATTTTCCTTTAATTCCTGACGAACAACTTCCTTGCCATACGTAGTATTTCCCTTATATGCCGAGATACGGAAGTTTCCTGTCCACTCATCAGGATTATAAAATAGAAAAGAGCCTTCACCATCTTCAAATTCGTTCCAGTCAGCGGGATAGCTCATAGAAAACCATGCTCCCGGAGAGATAAATTTCTTGCCTTGCATCATTATAATTCAGGAATTATTAGCGAAACCACCTCGTCTCGCCCGACAAAAGTAACACTACCTCCGTTGATATGCAAACAAACAGATACAAAAAACAGTCGATTCTCACGAACCGACTGTCCCAATCATCATCTATGAATGAAGACCTTTACAGTCTTCAATATCTAAAACCCCTACGGAGTTTAAATAACTATTTTCGGGTACAAAGATAATTATGAAACATATAGATTCCCAATATTTTAAGATATTTATATTAACATTCTGAAAAATAGGGGATTTCAAGGATGATAAGAGCAATAAGAATGTATGTATATACAGTTTTTCAGAAGATAGCCAATTCTCACGAACCGGATGCAGGGCAACTGCACCAGAATCTTATATGCTTATCACTAATTACAGCGAAGCTCCGCTAATTTTTTATTTAGCCTGCATTATTCATGCAGGCTAAGCGATAAGCAAGACTATCTCTATTAGCTTCGCTGACAGATTATCTGATTCCTTTCACTAAGTACGTTCTCCTCCTCCCGGGAGGTTGCTCTCCTCCTCCAACTCCCCCGTTATCGGGTGAGTCGGAGGGGAAGAAGCAAGTTACTCCTGCTTATAAGTTCCTGAAATATGAATAATGCAGGTTAGCCTACATTATTCATACAGTAGTTAAAGGAGTTATCCCTTCGTTAGGAGTTAAGGAGTTAAAGCCGATAGCCTTGTTATATGCTTCACAGAGTATCGGCTTTAACTCCTTTAACTCCTAACGAAGGGATAACTCCTTTAACCTGTATTATTCAGGTTAGTAGTAAGAATCCCTTCGGCAAATACATTCATAGATCTCGTTGGACGGTCTCTTTCGTCTCGTGGGACGGATTTATTCGTCTCGTGAGACGGATTTATTCATCCCATGAGATGAAATTTCTCGTCTCGTGAGATGAAATTTCTCGTCCC
>NZ_DBDF01000153.1:1846-23521 GCF_002293435.1 Bacteroides sp. UBA939
GCGTGAGGGTAGAGTGAGGGTAGAAGTTACCCTCACTCTGTTTTTTGCATACAATTCAGTCGTAACACGTTGATATACAGTACTTAAACGGGATATATATGGTTCGTGGACGGGATATAGGCGGTGCGTGAACCACATATATCCCGTGCGTGAACCACATATATCCCGTTCACGAACCGCATATATGCGGTGCAAATACCATATATATATCTTGACTTGTCAATTTGGAAAGTGTTCTGAATAGGGGTATACTAAGATAGTATTATTATACGATTCACAGAGTATTGGTTTTAACTCCTAACGAAGTGATAACTACTTTAACTACAGTATGAATAATGCAGGATAGAATAGGCGGAAGATAAATAGGTATCCGATTTTATATTATTCAAAAACAGCCGATTCTCACGAACCAGCTGTCCTAATCATCATCTATGAATGAAGACGGTTAAGTCTTCAATTTCCATTATTATGTTACTATTGGCAATATAGCCAATAAAAATGAGACAAATAAAGTTTTCACAAATTCCATATTTTAAATGAAATTAAAATTACATCTACACTATGGTTGATTAGAATCCCACCACACCGGTATAGTACAAATAGTGTTACTATTATACCATGCCGGACCCTCTGCACCGGGAACCTCAGCACCTATTGCAGAAAGACTTTTAGTGTTGTACTGCAACTCATACGAAGCCTGTTTCCAACGACGGGGGTACTCACCTTCAGGACAGTAAGTAAAACCGGCAGGAGTAGTTCTGTAATAAAAAGGTTTATCCCAATTCATAAATACATCAGTACTAAAGTCATGGCGACGCATGTCGTTCCAATTCTCGTTAGAGAATGGCATAGAAAGCAATTTCTGAGTCATTATCTTACCCATAGTAAGATCAGCGGAAGTTCCCAAACTATTATTCAAGAAATTGTCAATATCCGCCTGTTCAATATGAGAAAATGATGGACAAGATTGCAAATTTGGATAACCGGAAGCCCATATATCAAGTTGCTCGTTAACAGCATCAATACTTGCTTTAACACCATCCCTATATGCCGTGAATGCTCCTGATTTATCTCCCTGACGGAAAAGGACTTCAGCTTTAATAAAGCAAACCTCTGCATAAGAAGCCATATAGGTAGGACTTGTAGCCCGAGCAGAATATACACCACTGAGTGCAGAGCGCTCATTACCGACAACAAAACGGCGAAGAAGATCTGGCTCACCTCCATATCCCGTACTACCACATTTCATATACACATAAATTGTATCGCCTTGACGGGATGAACTATTACAATACCAACTCTGGGTCTCAGTATTGAACGACGGTGCATAAGGGCCTGATTGGCTTAAAATATCAGTTTGCAAATCAACCCCCATTGAACGACGCCACATACCATCATCTGACCACTTGATATCGGCGGGAGTTGTAGCTCCCTTAACAGAACGGGTCCAAGGAATAAACTTGTCAGCACGCGGATCCTCTATACCCTTACCATCGAAATTAGTCAAATTATCGTAATAACATTTAGTGATATATACACCATTATTCCCGCCAATAACAGAATAGATGGCAGAATAATCCACCGGTTCATTCCAACCCAGCACATCACGAGAAGCTTGATTGATATCCGGATGTCTGATAATAGTATTGTCAGCATTGCTTTGTTGAGCCTTAGCCAAACAGCTAAGAATCTCTTGGGCATCGTATTTACCATCTTTATAACTACCAGCCTCTTTCTTAACCAAGTGGTTCAGCCAACGAGCCTTAAGAAGATAGCACATTTTAAGCCATTTGCTCGCATCACCTCCATTCCAGCTATCGCCGGCAACCAATGCTATAGGGACAACACCGTCTACAGTTTCTTGTGGTTTGGAAAATAACTCAATAGCCTCATCAATGTCGGCAACGCAACCAAGGAATATAGTCTTACCGTTATCATAAGCAGGAGAAGGATTGGCACCAAACGCATCGTTATAAGGAACTTCACCGAATAAGTCTGTAAGCATCATAAATCCATAAGCGCGAAAGAACTTGGCAGCACCGGCATAATGATAAGCTCCGGCTTCCATTGCCTGATTGTATAAGTCGTTACAGTTCACACCTACTTGCGTGTAAAACCACTGTTGTGCATTAGCTGCACGAGTTCCGGCATTAAGTTGCCATTTTGCAGCTGCTCCATCACGGGTATCCGTACGATATAAATGACCGCAATAGAAAGTTGAATTAGCAGCAACAATATGGTAAATTTGGCTCATATAAAATTGCATCCAAGGTACACGCTGATGAAATTGAGCGTCAGTAGATATAGGAGTATTCGGATTGGTGTTTACATCAAGCCAATCACTACATGCAGAAAGCGATACGCAAGCTGCCACTCCGAGAATTATTTTTTTATATAGTTTCATATTATATTCGATTTTTCTTACAATTAGACAATAGTTAGAAAGTCAAATTAAAGCCAAAGGCAAAACTTGCTGTCGCAGGAACACCGCAATAGTCAATACCCACTGAAGATGATCCAACTATACCTGATCCTGCAGCTGCAACTTCCGGATCGCCATTATAATTGGTCAAGAGAATAAGGTTGTTAGCGGTAGCCGTAACAGAAGCACGCTTGAAAACCTTTGTCTTGGCAAGTAAAGTTTGGGGGAAGTCGTATGAAAGTGAAATCGTGCGAAGACGAAGCGCATTGACTTTCGTCATAAAGTTTACCGACTCGTGAGGATAGATATCCTGATAGTATTCTTTAGAAATAATCATTCTACCACTTACCTCTTTACCATTGTAAATATAAGTTTTGTCAGCTTCAAATACATTAGTTACAAATTCACCGTCTACATTCACACCTGACACTTCGATTCTTTCACGATTAAGAGAACGCTCACTCACACCAGCAGCCGTCATAGCAAATTCCGTACCGTTATATACATGACCACCTACACGGAATTCCCACAACATATTGAGTGATAACCCTTTGTATGTGATTGTATTATTCCAACCACCAACGAACTTAGGTTCACGATTACCTATTTCAAGATTAGTAGATAAGTTCTTAGCAGGAAGACCGTTTTTATCAAGCTTCAAACGACCTTGATCATCACGTTGCCACTCACTACCCGAAATTGCCATAAAGTTACCATTAGGGAATGATGCAGCCTTAGCGTTACCCACCTGAACATCTGTTACATAAAGAAGTTCGAGACCTTCCATCAGGTTCTTAACAGTACCACGGTTACCACTTATGTTAAAAATAGATTCCCATATCCAGTCTTTGGTTTGAATAGGAGTACCACCGATACTGAGTTCCATACCTTTATTATATACATCACCGGCATTAACAGAACGAAGAATATAACCTGTTGCATTCGACAAACGAGGCGACATGATTTGGTTAAAAGAGTTATTCGTATAATACGCATAATCAACCTTCAAACGATTATTGAAGAAGCGCAATTCAAGACCTATTTCGGTAGCTTCCGTAATCTCAGGTTTCAACGCAGCATTACCGGCTTGCCAATAGTTACTTACACCGGAAAGACCGCCTATGAACGATTGGCTTGGCCACAAGGCGGTATCCAACGCATACGGGCTTGTATCCTTACCTACGCGCGCCCAACTTGCACGGAGTCTACCAAACGACAACCAGCCTAATTGGGGAAGGAATTCCGTAAATACAACACTACCGCTTACAGAGGGGTAAAAGTAAGAACGGTTTTCAATAGGTAATGTCGAAGACCAGTCGTTACGACCTGATACCGTCAAGAATACCGTACTCTTCCAGTCGGCCCGGAATTCACCAAACGCACCAACAAGACGCTTCTGGCTGCGGGCGCTTGAGAAGTCGCGGTTTTCATTTGTCGCATTATCAAATGCATAGAAATTAGGCACTTCAAAGTTCCATGCCATTCTATAGTTAGTCCAAGTGCGAGTATCATCGGTAGAAGTACCAAGCATCAAGTTCAAATTAAAGTCACCGAACTGCTTAGAGAAGTTTGTCATCAAGTTCGTAGAAAGATATCTGAAGCGATAAGAATTCTCGCTATACATACCTTCTTGCCATGCCAGTTTATAAACGCCGCCTGCACCAATTGTTTTTGAATCGTCAGTTGTATAAGCGTCAATACCCATCCGATAGCTGACCCACCACCAATCGGTAATATCAGCCCTGACGTTGAAGTTACCGGTAAAGCGTTCGGTATTATCTTGCAGCTTATTCTTATTAACAATCCAATATGGATTATCTCGTTCGTTGACTACATCCTTACGATCGCCAAACATACGGTAGCGAGTACCATCTTCATTCAAATAATGGCCCATATCATCGGTAGGCGACCAACGATATGTCTCTATCATTGCACCCGAACCGTTTGAACCAAAAAGACCTGCGGAAGTAATAGTCTTATCGGTATTCGCCTGAGAGTATGCTACATTTGCGCCAAATGTGAACATTTTCCACTTTTGTTCACCATTGAAACGTATGGTTGCTTTTTCATAACCTGTAGTTGGAATAATACCATCCTGATTGTAGTAAGAGCCTGAAAGGTAAAAATTACTGTTTTGAGAACCACCTGCTACGCTTACGCTGGTATCAAAAGCACCACCTCGTTGAAAGAGATTACCGATATTGTCATAAGTAGGAGTACCGGCGGTTACAGGTGCGCCCCATGAATTATAGTCGAAGTCATTGAATACGGTTCCCGTATAGCTACCATCCGCAGCGTATTGATCTTCAGCAAAACCTCTTCCATATTTTCTTTGAGTCTTAGGAAGAGACGTAGCCCATTGTGAAATATACTTAGTAGAAAAGTTTACCTCAACAGCACCTTCTTTTCCTTTCTTGGTTGTAATGATCACAACACCGGCAGCAGCACGAGAACCGTAAAGTGCGGCTGCGGCAGGACCTTTAAGGATTGACATATTCTCAATATCATCCGGATTAATATCCATCACACGGTTTGCCTGGGTAGAAGCAGTTGACAAACTACCATCAAAAGCCGAGTTACCAACCACCGTAGTAGAGTTATCGTAAATTACACCATCTACAACAAAAACCGGTTGGTTATCACGTTCAAGCGAAGTACCGCCACGAAGAATAATTTGAGCGCCCGCACCTGCCGCACCACCACCTTGTGTAATGTTAACACCGGCAACTTTACCAGCCAAGGAGTTGATTGGATTTGCGCTCTTATTTCTCATAAGCTCCTCCGCACTCACATCATCAATAGCATAGCCCAATGACTTACGTTCTTTTTTGATACCCATTGCCGTTACAACAACTTCACTCAATGTCTGCGAGTCATCTTGCATAGTCACAGCATAAGAAGTAGCGCTTGTCACCTTAACCTCAATACTTCTATAACCCACAAAAGATACTACCAGTGTACTGCCCACTGAAGCATCTACTGAAAAATTACCATCAAGGTCTGTCACCGAACCTGTGCCGGTACCTTTCACTAATACGCTGGCTCCAATGATTGGTTCACCTGTCGCGTCTACAACTTTACCCGTGATTTTCTTCGCTTGCTGAGTACTTTGGGAAATTGGTGTGGCTTCTCCATCAGCAGCACTTGCTGAAAATGGAGAAGACATCCCAAACAATGCAAGCAACACTAATGATAGGCAATGATTTCTTTTCATAAGCTTAATTATTTGGATTTGTTTGCGAATATATAAATTAATTTAGATATTACTAACAATACAACATTAAAAAAATACTAATATAGTATAATATATTTGCTTTTTACATTCACGATCAATATTCTCAATTAAGTAAGATCAAGCCAATTCATCAATAACACATTATGTTATTAATTACAGCACAAATACATCAATTAGAAACAATTTTAATCATATATCATTGATAATACTGATTACACACAGCATAATACATCATTTTATCATTGAATCTTTCACCTAAAAACAACATAGTTATACAGTAATTATACTAATTTAAGACTTATATTAATAATAAAAGTAGAGCGAGAAGTTTCTTTTAACTCAATTTCTAATAAGCTATTGACTTATTAGAAAAATAATTTCGAACTATTAATAAAAATGAAATACGTAATAAGAAGGAGCAAGTAGAAATTGCCGGCGGCGGTTTCTTTAAAGGTGATTCAAATACTATTTGAATTTACTACGTAGTAGTGTATCAACTACTACGTAGTAATGACCCAACTACTACGTAGTAATTGACCAACTACTAGTAAGTAATTGACTAACTACTACGTAGTAGTTAGTCAATTATTACCACGCAAAACTGAAGTTATTTACCGGATACCTAAAAGGCATAAAAAAAGTACCCGAAGGTCCTAATACTGGATTCCTTTTCGGGTACTTTACATTTAAGTCCTAATCTATCTTTTTGCGGAGAGACAGGGATTCGAACCCCGGGTACCTCTCAGTACAACGGTTTTCAAGACCGCCGCAATCGACCACTCTGCCACCTCTCCAAAACTCCTTTACTCAAAAAGAAGCGCTTTCTTAGTTAAGCGGTGCAAAGGTACTACTATTTTTGAATTTGCCAAATATCATTTCATAAAAAACTATACTTATTTAATAGGTCAAGCGAATACCCGCCTGCAATGTAAAGTTAGTCGGACTATCTTTTCGTATGGTTTCTATAGCAGAACCATCATCAAAGAAATAAGAAACACCGGGTTCCACATACAAACCAACCCTGTTACTAACATTATATTGAGCACCTACCGCACCCATAATCGAGAACTGCAAAGGCTTCACTGTTTCTTTATCAGAACCAATCTTACCATATACGCATTTCTCTATCGCACCACCTGCAGACATGTACACATTTACACGTTTCTCATTTACAAAACTCCAGTTGGCACGTACGGGAATACCCACATAGTGTAATTTTTGGTTAACCTTCTCAGCGCTTCTTTCATACGTAATCTCCGATGACAACATCGTATAAGTCAATCCTGTTTCTACAGAGAACCCTTTCGGCAAAGCCTTCCGGACAGATATTCCAAAACTGACAGGCTGTTTGTGTTTGATATCCTGAATCTGAGGTACACTCTTCCTTAAATAGGGTACACCATTTTCAAAAACAAGTTCTTGATCTTCAGGAATGTCATAAACGCCATTGACTGTATTCGATAAATCTAATTTGTCCGCATACACCAGTCCATTACTGGAGTTTAAATACCCCATATCATTATTCATTCCATTATTCAAGATGGAAAGTCCACCGGTATTTCCTACAGATAACCCGAGCGCCCAACCTTTATTCTTGGTTGATGACTTTTCCGCTATAGGCAAATGCAACTTGTCTTTATTGGAAGGATGGTATTTTTCCTTTTTTCCTGAAATTGAAGAAACATCTTCCGTAGTTTCCTGTTTCATTTCCTCTTTCGTATCTTCCGCGTCTTGTTGAACAAGCCCTTTTTCATTTACTTCCGTCGTTTGTTTATCTGTGTTTTCCTTTTCCAACTGTTGTGCAACAAGAAGCTGGCGGTTAGGCGTCCTTTGCTCCGGCATTCTTCTGATTACAGGTTCTGACTGTTCTGTTTGAGCAGCAGGTTTTACCGGTTCAGGCATCCCGTCAGGAATCAGTACCAACGCAGGCTCGGCCGAACGACGCACATCATCTACCACCGGACGCATCAACCACAAACTGACTGATGATACCGCCACCAGCACAGCGGCAACAGCCGCCACTGCCCAACGACGAAATACAATTCGCTTAGACATTCCGGTAGCTTTGGGCGGAGCAGAAGGCAAAGCCTTCTCCAATCGTTCCCAACCGGAAACAGGTAACGGTTCGGAATAATCTTCCAACCGTTCTTTTATCTTTTTCAACCACAATTCATCATCTTTCATCATACGTCCTTTCTTTAAATATTATTCTTCATCCATCCTCGCACTTTGTTAGCCAGAGTTGCTCTGGCACGTGTCAACTGCGAAGCCGATGATTTTTCATTTATACCCAGTATCCGGGCTATCTCTTTATGAGACTTTTCTTCAAATACATACAAGTTGAATACGGTGCGATAACCGGCAGGCAATTCACTGATAAATTGCATCAGCACCTTTTGAGGAATAGCATCCACTGTCGAGGCATCAGGTTCTTCATACGTTTCGGAAATATTATCCAATGCTTCCGACTGGTTCATTACATCATTCTTCCGAAAATATTGCAATACCGTATTCACCATAACACGCTCCATCCACGCTCGCAAGGAACCATTGCCCCGCCAAGTGAATTTATCAAAAGAATCGAAAAGTTTCAGGAAACCGTCGTGCATCAAGTCTTCCGCCGTTTCACGGTCACCCGCATAACGGAAGCACACGCTGAGCATTCGCCCTGCATACTGCTCGTACAGTTCTTTTCGGGCAAGGCTATCACCTTGCCTGCACCGTTCTGCAAGTTCCTGTTCTTCCATTCTTTCCTTTGACACGCGTTTAATCTATAAAATGCTACAAATATATAAATACTGCACAGAGAGAACAAATAATTAGTTCTTTTATATCTTTAACAATCAAATATGCAGTATTTCCATACTTATTGCGTTTCTTGGATACATTAAAAGATAGAATTAACCCCAAAAACTCACAATTTATGAAGAAGCTAAAATTATATTTGGCAGCATTCACGCTTATATGTCTAACAATACCGGCATTGCAATCATGCATGAACGATGATAACAGTAACCTTCGCTCCTACCTCACGATTGGTACTTTAAATATAATTGAAGGTAGAGAATACTATTTCGACTTGGACGATGGTGATAAAATGTATCCCGGCGATACGACTCACGTTCACAACTATACATTAATAGACGGGCAACGCGCTTTCATCCATTTTTTTCCGTTAGAAGAGGATATCCCCGGTTATGAGTATAATGCACAGATTGTAGAAATCGAAAACATATTAACAAAGCCTATCATTCCGCTTACTACAGCAACAGCCGACAGCATTGGCAACGACCGCATCAACGTAATCAATTTATGGATTACAAACAATTTCCTAAATATCGAATACCAATTCTTTCACAGTAATAATGAAGATAAAAAGCACATGCTGAACCTGGTTATCAACGAAACACCTGACGCTCCGAGTTCGGAACCTGATTATATCAATCTGGAATTCCGGCACAATTCGTACGGTGACGTACAACGTAAACTATTCCAAGGAGTAGTATCATTTAAACTCGATGAAATCGCCGGGCAATTGAATAAGAAAGGACTAAAGATACTCGTCAACAGCATTTACGACGGCAAACGTACCTACACGGTGGAATTCAATAAAGGAAGTTCTAACACATAAGAATCACTTATAGCATGAAATTAATAAAGAGAGTTTTTTATATTACTATATTACAAATCATTATACCATATTGTTCTTTTGCCGGAAATGGCACTCCTGATATAACCGAAACAGTTAATAAAGATAGTATCATCAGATTTGGAATTATTGCAGATATTCAATACTGCAACTGTGACAGAGCCGGAAGCAGATACTACAGGAATTCATTGACAAAGCTGGATGAATGCATCGACAAGCTGAATGAGGAAAAAGTGCAGTTTACTATTAATTTAGGTGATTTGGTAGACAGGGATACACCATGCAATTTAGATTCAGTGCTCTCCCGCTTATGCAAATTGAACAATACGGCGTACAACCTGACCGGAAACCATGACTATGGGAATATACAGGATAACGAACAGCTATATAAACGGCTCAATATGCCTGGCCAATATTATTCTTTTCGCAGAGGTAACTGGTGTTTTATAATGCTCAATACAAATGAAGTTGCGCCGTACGCCAACGTGGAAAACACTGAAAAGGAAGCGGAATTAACGGATATGCTGCAAAAAATAAAAGAAGAAAAACGTTCAAACGGAGCCGGCTATAATGGAGGAATAAGTAAAAAACAAATGCAGTGGTTAGAACAGGAGTTGAAAAAGTCACAACGGAATTCCATAAACACACTGATATTTTCACATCATCCTCTCTATGGAATTAATGGTTTGACAGCCCTGAATGATTTGGAAATAATAGATCTTCTATCAAAATATTCCGCCACTGTGAAAGGGGTAATAAGCGGGCATCATCACGCCGGAGCATTTGGTTTTTATAAAGATATACCTTTTATCACTGTCGAAGGAATGGTAGAAACAGAAGCAATTAATGCTTATGGGATTGTAACAATATACCCGGACAAAGTAGAATTGAAAGGAACAGGTAGAACCAAATCTCGCACAATCTTATTAAATCGCAATTAGATATTTACGAGAAAAATGAAACAAGCACCCGTAAGATCCTTTTGGGGATTCCTTTCGGGTGCTTGTTCTGTAAATCATGATTTCCTATATTTATTGCGGAGAGACGGGGATTCGAACCCCGGATACCCTTTAGGGGTATACACGCTTTCCAGGCGTGCCTCTTCAACCACTCGAGCATCTCTCCTCTTTCGGGGCGCAAAAGTAGAAGAAGTTTTCGGAATATTCAAATTTTGAGCCTATTTTATTTAACTAAACTGTTATATCTACCCATAACTCACTTGTTACATTCATGAAAAACAAGCAAGTTACTTACTTTTAGATTTCAAAAATCGTTTAGCTAAATACTTGCGAACTGGTTCATCATACAGTTTCAAACAGATATAAGCTAAGAGTATGCTTCCTATAACTACCGCTAAAGCTCCGTATACGGACTCCCCGAACGTAAGTTCTTCATTCTTAACCCATGCATAATACAGATAAATAAAAGGATAATGCACCATATACAAAGGATAAGATATATCTCCCAGAAACTTACATATCCGGTTCGTATACTTATCAGTGATTCTACCGGAAGCTCCCCAATAAACTATAAGCGGAAAAAACAGTGCAAAACAAAGCGTATCATACAAACCATTCATCCATAAATGTTCGGATCCGCCTATACGCGGAACAGCTAACAGAAGAATCACTAAGATGCTACATTTCCAGAAAGATCCCTTTATATGAGCAGGTTTGAAGATACGGGATAAAAGCAATCCGGCAGAAAAAGAATATAATATGCGAAAAGAGCCACACGTAAACTCTGTTCCTGTCAGCGAATATCCGGCGCAAATATCACCATAAGGGCCAAAGATACTAAAGGTAGCTAACCCACACCCGGCTACAATGACCAACACCGTAAGCGCTCTCGTAGAAAACTTACGAATAAACAAGACATAGAGTATGTTTCCAATATATTCAAAAAGCAAAGACCAGCTCGGACCATTCAAAGGATACATTTCTCCCAAACCCCGAACTTCGGTGCCGGGTGTGGCAGGTATTAACATTGCATTGATAAATGTAGCTATAAACAGGGCTAATACCGTGACCTTTGAAACATCCCATACCGAACACCCTTGAAAATAAAACATAATCGCTCCGATAACAGCTCCCATGACAACCATCGGATGAAGACGGATGATTCTACGTTTGATGAAATCTTTCATAGTCATTGTTTTCCAACGATCGTCATAAGCATAACCTATAACGAAACCGGACAGAATGAAGAAAAAATCAACAGCCAGATAACCGTGATTAATCTTCTGGTCTAAGTGACTTGTGGCATAGGCCTCGAATATGTGAAACCATACGACTGTGATAGCAGCTATCCCGCGTAGTCCGTCAAGGATAATGTAATGCGGCTTTGTATCTACAAAAGCTGCGGAAGGAACCTGTGTTTTTAGCATGATATAGAATGAACTTTCTATTATGTATAATATCAATGATTAGTATAATCAGCCAAAATTACAGTTTAAATTTTAATTCTCCAAGCTAAGAGTGAGAAAACTGATTATATAAAGCAATGACTTGTTGACATACCGACCAAACACCTTTTGATTTGCTTGTAAAGATATAGACGGTTCTTTGTTCTGTATCTCAAATATTTAGTATTTTTGTCGATGATTAGCATTAACCTGAAAAGATTATGATAGATATAATATAAACCAAAAGTAAAGAATATGAAAAAGATTATGTATGTATTTGCAGTAGCTGCCTTATCCTTGTCCTTCTTATCATGCAGTGAAAAGGCTAAAAAGAATGCTAACGACGCAATAGACGATGCGAATGATAAAATCGAAGATGTAACTGAGAAAGTAGTGGATAAGGTTAGCGATGCGGCGGATAATGCCAAAGATGCCTGGAAAGACACTAAAGAAGATGTCAAGAAGGGCGCTAAAGATGTAAAAGAAGGAGCCAAAGACGCTATTGACAGGATGGGCAAACAGGCAGATAAAGTTGCAGACAAAGCCAAAGACGCTTGGAAAGACACTAAAGAAAATGTGAAAGATGCTGCTGATAAAGCAGAAAAGGGGATTAAGCAAGTAAGCGACAGCATCAAAAGTAAACTTAAATAGGACAGAGATAGATTGTCGACGTATATGCCATACAATACAATATACATCAAGAACATGGTCTGCAACCGTTGTATTATGGTTGTGGAGGATATATTGAAGAAGCTGGATATCGTTCCCGTTTCCGTTACGCTTGGTGAGGTTCTGTTTGCCAAGGAACCGGACGAAGGCAAACTGGATGAACTGAAAGAAGCGTTACGGACTATCGGTTTTGAATTGATTGATGACAAACGCAGCTGCCTGATTGAGCAGGTGAAAAAAGTGATTATCGAACTTGTACACTACAACAGTAACGGCCTAGAAACCAATTTATCGGATTATATTGCTGCTAAGACACATCATGGCTACAGGTACATTAGCAACCTGTTCTCGGAAATCGAAAATACCACTATCGAAAAGTATTTTATCGCGCAAAAGATTGAGCGGGTGAAAGAGTTATTAGTGTATGACGAACTGAATCTAAACGAAATAGCCGATGCACTCAACTATTCGAGCGCAGCACATCTGAGCGCTCAGTTCAAGAAAGTTACAGGTCTTACGCCCAGCCATTTCAAGCAGATAAAAGAGAAAAAGCGCAAGCCGTTGGACAAGGTGTGAATGAAGCATTTCCCTATGCGAAGTGTAAAAGATATAAATTATACCGTGAATTATATAACAGATTTGCCATTCGCTGTGTCTACCTTTGCAACGTCAAAATTTAAAATATAAAGTAATGGTAAATCATAAGACTATAAAACAAACGTTCCCCGTACTGGACATGAGTTGTACAGCTTGTGCCGTTAGAGTCGGTAAGTTGCTCAGCTCCCAGCCCGGAGTAAGTTCCGCTGATGTAAATTATGCATCGGCGAATGTCGTAATAGAATACAACCCATCGCAGATTTCACCCGAAAAGCTACGAGAGGCTGTGCAAAGCGGCGGGTATGACTTAGTCATCGAGACCGGTGAAGACACCGAGATACAGCTCGAGGAAGTCCGCACCAAGAAATTCCAACGGCTGAAACGGCAAACCATATCGGCGATTATTCTCTCCATTCCCCTTGTCGTAATCGGTATGTTCTTTATGGATATACCTTACGCCAACGAGATTATGTGCGCACTCTCCACTCCGGTAGTGTTCTGGTTAGGACGCAGATTCTTCATTGACGCATGGAAGCAATTGAGACACCGGACAGCCAATATGAATACATTAGTCGCCCTCAGTACCGGCATCGCATGGCTGTTCAGCCTGTTCAACATGGTTTTTCCACAATTTTGGCTATCTCATGGCATTGAGCCGCATGTCTATTTTGAAGCATCAAGCGTTATCATCTCATTTATTTTGCTGGGACGACTGTTGGAGGAACGTGCCAAGGGCAATACCTCGTCGACCATCAAAAATCTAATGGGACTGCAACCCAAGAATGTTACCATAGTAGATGAATCAGGCGTACAAACAGAAGTTCCCATTGGCCGTGTGCGCACGGGTGATGTTGTCATGGTGAAGCCGGGTGAGAAGATTGCTGTTGACGGCGTAGTTATGGATGGAAGTTCATACGTCGACGAAAGTATGCTCAATGGCGAGCCAATACCGGTACTCAAGGAACGGGATGCGAAAGTTTTTGCAGGAACAATCAATCAAAAAGGAAGTTTTCGCTTCCGCGCCGCCAAGGTAGGTACAGATACGGTGCTGGCGCAAATTATCCGCATGATACAGGATGCGCAAGGAAGTAAAGCTCCGGTACAAAAACTGGTGGATAAGGTTGCAGCGATTTTTGTACCGGTGATTATCAGCATTGCGCTATTAGCATTTGTCTTGTGGATTACGCTCGCCCCCGCAAACGGCTTTACACACGGATTGCTCGCATTGGTTACCGTACTGATTATTGCCTGCCCGTGTGCACTGGGATTAGCGACTCCCACCGCCATTATGGTCGGGATTGGTAAAGGTGCAGAACGTGGTATTCTGATAAAAGATGCGGAAAGCCTCGAAATCGCCAAGAAAGTGAACACGATAGTATTGGACAAAACCGGAACGATTACCGAAGGTAAACCTGTCGTTGCAGAAATTGTCTGGCTCCATGACAACGACAGTCCGAAGAGTATCTTTTGCGCCCTCGAGCATCACTCCGAACATCCGCTGGCTGAAGCTGTCGTGAACTATTTCGGCAATACTTCCGCCGTACCATTAGAGCACTTTGAAAGCCTGACCGGAAAGGGAGTAAAAGGTATCATCGAAAAAGAAACATGGTTTGCAGGCAATGCTGCTCTTATGCTCGAAAACGGTATCATACTCGACCCCGCATTAAAAAGGCAAGCGGACGAATGGACACGTCAGGCAATGACGGTGATTTGGTTTGCCGATAGCAAACAAACATTGGCAGTAACAGCGATTACCGACAAAATTAAAGAGAACTCGGCAACAGCAGTCGTACAACTCCAACATGAAGGTATTGAAGTGTGGATGTTGACGGGCGATACCGAAGCCGCCGCCCGTAAAGTCGCTGCTAAAGCAGGAATCAAACATTTCAAAGCAGGCGTTCTACCTCATGAAAAAGCCGGATTTGTGAAGCAGCTACAGGCGCAAGGGAAGGTTGTGGCAATGGTTGGCGATGGTATTAACGACAGTGCGGCACTCGCTCAGGCAGACCTGAGTATTGCAATGGGCGGCGGAAGCGATATTGCTATGGACACGGCTAAAACAACGATTATTTCATCCGATTTGATGAAAATCTCCGAAGCGATTCGCTTGTCGCGCCTCACCGTTCAAACGATACGCCAGAATCTTTTCTGGGCGTTTATATATAATATAATAGGTGTTCCGGTTGCGGCAGGGATACTGTTCCCATTCACCGGCTTTTTACTTAGCCCGATGATTGCCGGAGCGGCTATGGCGCTGAGTAGCGTCAGTGTTATTACAAACAGCCTTAGGCTGAAAACTAAAAAGATAAAATAAATCTGCGTAATCCTGCATAATCTGCAAATGAAAAATAGTACTTTTGGCACTCATTATCCAAAAAACTCAATATGACACATTTATTTCATCAAATGATTTCTGCCATTCTTGGCATCTCCGAAAAACAAATCGCCCATACGCTTGAATTATTGGACAATGGGGCTACCATTCCCTTTATCAGCCGTTACCGAAAAGAGGTTACAGGAGGACTCGACGAAGTACAAATCGAAGCTATCAAAACGCAATACGAAAAACTGAACGAAATCGCCAAGCGGAAAGAAACCATTATCAATACCATCAATGAGCAGGAAAAGATGACTCCGGAATTGCAAACGCGCATTGATGAAACATGGGACAGTACAATACTTGAAGACATTTATCTGCCCTACAAGCCCAAACGCCGGACACGCGCCGAAGTAGCCCGTCAGAAAGGACTCGAACCACTCGCCACCCTGCTGATGTTGCAACGGGAACCCAATCCGGAGAAACGTGCAGAGGGTTATGTAAAAGGAGATGTCAAAGATGTAGAAGATGCACTGAAAGGCGCACGGGATATTATTGCCGAACAGGTGAGTGAGGACGAACAAGCGCGCAACATTGTACGTTTCGCTTTTTCGCGCCAAGCCCTTATTACCGCCAAAGTAGTGAAAGGAAAAGAGAGCGAAGCTGATAAATACCGGGATTACTTTGACTTCAGTAAACCGCTGAAACGATGCACTTCACACCAACTACTGGCTATTCGCCGTGCCGAGTCCGAAGGATTACTGAAAGTCGGCATAAGCCCTGATGACGAGGAATGCGTCGAACGTCTGGAACGCCGTTTCGTCCGTAACAATAACGCTTGCGGGCAACAAGTGGCTGACGCCGTACAGGATGCTTATAAGCGCCTTCTGAAATCTTCCATCGAAACGGAATTTGCCGCACAAAGCAAGGAACAGGCGGATGAAGAAGCCATCCGCGTATTTGTTCAGAACCTGCGTCAATTGCTACTTGCTTCCCCGCTGGGACAAAAACGGGTAATGGGCATCGACCCGGGCTTCCGTACAGGTTGTAAAGTGGTATGTTTAGACGCTCAGGGCAACCTGCTGCACAACGAGAACGTCTATCCGCACATCTCTATCGGCAAAACTCAGGAAGCAGTAACCAAAGTGCAGAAGATGGTAGAAGCCTACCGGATTGAAGCAGTTGCCATAGGCAACGGAACAGCAAGCCGCGAAACGAAGAATTTCATAAGTGGCATAACCTTCAAACAAGACTCACTACAGATATTCGTAGTAAGCGAACAAGGCGCCTCCATCTACTCGGCATCCAAAATAGCCCGCGATGAATTTCCGGAATACGACGTCACCGTACGCGGAGCAGTTTCCATTGCACGCCGGCTGATGGACCCATTGGCAGAGCTGGTAAAAATTGACCCGAAATCCATCGGCGTAGGGCAATACCAGCATGATGTAGACCAAACGAAATTAAAAAAGTCTCTGGATCAGACTGTAGAAAACTGTGTAAACCTTGTCGGAGTAAATCTCAATACGGCAAGCAGCCACTTACTGACCTACATTTCCGGTTTAGGCCCTCAACTGGCACAAAACATAGTGAACTATCGCGCTGAAAACGGTGCATTCGCTTCGCGTAAACAACTGATGAAAGTACCGCGCATGGGAGCCAAGGCTTTTGAACAGTGTGCAGGTTTTCTGCGGATACCACAGGCAACCAATCCATTGGACAATTCAGCGGTACATCCCGAAAGTTATTGTATCGTGGAACAAATGGCTCAAGACCTGGGTTGCAGTGTGGCAGAGCTTATGACCAATAAAGAACTCCGGTTGAAAATCAAACCGGAAAGATACCTCTCTCCCACCGTAGGCATGCCGACCTTGAAAGACATCCTGCAAGAGCTGGAGAAACCGGGACGAGACCCGAGAGAAACAATCAAAGCATTCGAATTCGACAAGAACGTCCGTACTATCAATGATTTGCGCGAAGGCATGGAACTTCCCGGCATCGTAGGAAACATAACAAACTTCGGCGCTTTCGTCGATATAGGTATCAAGGAAAACGGACTAATCCACCTTTCGCAGTTAGCCGACCGTTTCGTTTCAGACCCGAATGAGGTGGTGTCTATTCATCAACATGTTCGGGTTCGGGTGTTGAGCGTAGATATGGATCGGAAGCGGATTGCCTTGAAGCTAATTTCAGAATAATCACAGTAGCTATAATCATCAACGCGGTGCATACAATGGAACCTTCAAAGCCAAAGTCACCGCCGTTGATGATGTTTTTCTCCGGCAGGTTTATAGTCAACAAAGAAGTACCATATTGCCCTCCGCTTACCGCAAAACCAAAAATGGGACCTTGCAGCCAGTTCCAAAAAATATGGAGGACAATAGGGAACCACAAATTACGCGTATAAATATAGGTAGCCCCCAGCAACAGCCCCGCCAACAGAATATTCAGAAAGGCTATAAATGAGAAATTAGGATTAAAGAAGTGCATCAAAGAAAAAAGCGCCGCCGAAATGAACAATGCAACAAAGCGATTGATGCCTGCATTCAGCAAACGCCCCAATACAAAACCTCTCGACATCGTCTCCTCCAAAATGCCAACTAACAGCATCACGATCCAGGACATCAACAAAGTATCTCCTTGAAATTGCACTCCGGTTACTTCAACCTCTCCCAACAGCAACAGAATTCCAAAACCGACTACATAAAGTATCAATGCGGTCAACATTCCCCACATGATATCTTTAGACCGCCCCTTCAGCGATAATCCCAAATCTGAAAACGGCAGGTGATCCCAATATTTTAATAAGATGAAAGCGGAGATAAAAACACCCGCCAACATACAACACCTTATCACTATATTATACAACAGCCTATTTTCTCCCAAGACCGGAAATAGTCCCAATAAATCGCCTATAATAAAAGAAAATACTCCTGTTATGAACATCATCAAAAGGGTATATACAATGATCTTGGCTGCCACAACTAAATAAGTGAAGACTCCCGTTGCTTTCAAAACAGGATTTGTGCTTTCATCCATTGGTTCCATCTTTTTTGTTTTTATATGTTAATACTCCAGCAAAAATACCTATAAAATTAAAAACACAAAATTATTTCTCACAAAAATCGTATATTTGTCTAAAACACATCCATAACTGTTATGAAACTCAAGAAAATATTTGCAATTATATTGCTGGCAGCATGTACCGGCGCAACAATCGCCCAAAATACCGGCATATCGATTAATGCTAAAACACTTTTCGTTGCTAAACCCGGTACTTTAGTATCCCTGTTTACCGAAGATGAAGCCAACAATATTACCCATCTCACTTTAACCGGAAAGCTGAATGTTATTGATTTCCGTCACTTACGCGATGAATTCAAAAAATTGCAAGTACTGGATATATCCAATGCATCAATAAGTGCTTATGCCGGCAAAAATGGTACCTATTCCAATCATTTTTATATTTACCCACCCAATTGCGTACCTGCTTACGCATTCTGTTACCCCCTAAATGACAGTACCTTTACTGGAAAAGCGACACTCCAGAAAATTATTCTTTCAGAAAAGATTAAAAATATAGAAGATGCGGCATTTAAAGGATGTACGAATCTGAAGATATGTCAGTTGAAGAGGAAGACCGCTCCCAATCTATTGACAGAAGCGTTGGCGGACAGCATAACAGCTATCTTTGTACCACTGGGCAGTAGTGACTCGTATCGTGGAAAGAAGAATTGGGGTACTTTCTCCATTATAGAAGGCGAACCGACGGAAGCATTTATACAAGTAGGATTGATGGGAAGCCTTGCCGATGAATTGGTAAAAGCAGGCCTGCAACCCAAAGATGTGAACTTCCTGACTGTAGAAGGAAAACTGGACGCAACCGATTTCCTCTTGATACGCGACTATATGCCCAATCTTGTAGCCGTTGATTTAAACAAATGTAACGCTACGGCTATTCCGGAATATACATTCACGCAGAAGAAGTATCTGTTGCGTATTCAGCTTCCCAACAACCTGAAAAGTATTGGGCAAAGAGCATTCAGCGGCTGTGGTCGCCTCTGTGGTACATTGGAATTACCTGCCGGAATAACGGCTATCGAATATGGTGCATTTATCGGATGTGATAACCTGCGTTATGTAATGGCTGTAGGAAAACAGATTACAACATTGGGAGATAATCTGTTCGGGGACGGTAAAAACAAACTGATATATAAACAGTGATAAAATTAGGGAATAGTGTTTAGTGACAAGTGATTAGTAAGCTGTACAATTACACAGTACATATTCCGCATGCAATGCTTATCACTAATCACTTACCACTAATCACTAATTATAAATACATTCTCGCCTTCAACTCCTTTATATGATCCGAAGTAATATATTCATCATATTCCATCATCTTATCAATAATACCATTCGGCGTCAATTCGATAATGCGGTTGGATACGGTCTGAATAAACTCGTGGTCATGAGAAGAGAAGAGAATATTACCTTTATAAGTCTTCAGGTTGTTATTGAATGCCTGGATGGACTCCAAATCAAGGTGATTGGTCGGAGTATCCAAAATCAGACAGTTAGCATTGCGCAACTGCATACGGGCAATCATACAACGCATCTTCTCACCACCTGATAATACACTCGCTTTTTTCAATACTTCTTCACCGGAGAACAGCATACGTCCCAGAAAACTTTTCATATACACTTCGTTTCCTTCGCCGAACTGGCTCAACCAGTCAACCAGGTTCAAGTCCGTATTAAAATATTGAGTATTATCCAGCGGTAGATAAGCAGTTGTAATAGTGACACCCCAGTTAAAGGTTCCTGAGTCCGGTTTCATCTTTTCATTGATGATCTCAAATAAAGATGTCATGGCGCGAGGGTCGCGTGAAAGGAATACAATCTTATCCCCTTTCTCTACGTTGAAGTTTACATCACGGAAAAGCACCGTACCGTCCTCTAAAGTCTTAGTCAGACCGGAAACTTCCAGGATTTGGTTACCCGGTTCACGTTCCGGAGTAAAGATAATGCCCGGATATTTACGGGAAGAAGGCTTAATGTCTTCAACATTCAGTTTCTCCAACATCTTTTTACGACTGGTAGTCTGTTTGCTCTTTGCCACATTCGCACTGAAACGACGAATAAATTCTTCCAATTCTTTCTTTTTCTCATCAGCCTTAGCCTTCTGGTTTTGCTGCTGACGCAAAGCCAATTGACTTGACTCATACCAAAAACTATAGTTACCGGAAAAGAGATTGATCTTACCATAGTCAATATCAACCGTATGCGTACAAACAGAATCAAGGAAGTGACGGTCGTGGCTCACAACCAGCACAGTATGTTCAAAGTTTGAGAGATATTCTTCTAACCAGGTAACAGTTTCCATATCCAAATCATTGGTAGGCTCATCCAGCAATAAATTATCAGGGTTACCGAAAAGCGCCTGCGCCAACATAACGCGTACCTTTTCCTTACCGCTAAGGTCTCCCATCAATAAATAATGCTTATCTTCCTTAATACCCAGTCCGCTCAACAGGGAAGCCGCATCACTTTCAGCATTCCAACCATCTAATTCCGCAAACCTTTCCTCCAGTTCGGACACTTTCAAACCGTCCTCATCCGTAAAATCTTCCTTGGCATAAAGAACGTCACGCTGTTTCATGATATCCCACAGAATCGTGTGTCCCATCATCACGGTATCCATCACCGTAAATGTATCCCACTTAAAGTGATCCTGGCTCAATACGGAAAGACGCTCGCCCGGACCTAACATGATAGAACCGGTGGTAGGATCCAAATCTCCGGATATGGCACGCAAAAAAGTGGACTTACCGGCACCATTGGCACCAATGATGCCATAACAGTTACCACTTGTAAATTTCAGATTTACATCATTGAACAACACTCTTTTACCAAACTGTACGGAAACGTTAGATACTGTAATCATTGATTTATTTATTTTTAGCGATTTACAACAAAATACCTATTACTTTGCATTTTGCGGGTGCAAAGATAGTGCAAATCGAGCGTAAAACTTTCATGCTCGCATGAAAAAAGTTTTTCCGAGATGCAGCCTATCTTATTTAACCTGTATTATTCATAACTGCAAGAGTTAAGGAGTTGTCAGATTGACAATTTGTATTTTTAATCGCCTGAGAATGCGATATTTCCGCCCAAAGGCAAGGGCGGTTGGAAATATCGAAGCGAAAATCAGTAAGTGACAGACTGACAGGGAGATATCGAAATACGTACATTTATTCTGGAACAAAACATCTCCTGAAAAGGGATTGATAAGGGGAAAATAGGATAGAATAAGCCAACTACTTACAGGTAACAAGCCAACTACTTACAGGTAATTAGTGATCTACTTATAGATAGTTAG
>NZ_DBDF01000121.1 GCF_002293435.1 Bacteroides sp. UBA939
AGGAGAATAGAGATACTACTGTTTATCATATACTTACTCTTATTTATCATATACTTACTCTTGTTATCATATACTTACTCTTGTTATCATATACATTACTCCTATTACTCATATACATATATCGCTAATTTCTCATTCATAATACAAACTAATTATGGTGTTGTACTTATGTTTATTTCTTCACGGTTAATAATCCTACTTCTCCGCTGGTAGCGGTAAACAATACCTGTTGCCCGTTCAACGGCACTACGGTATTGATAAGCGAATTGCCTGTCTTATGCTTCCACAACACTTTGCCCGTCCGGCCTTCTAAGGCGAAGATTAATCCTTCTTTGGTGCTACCGAACATTACGCCTCCTTTTTCCACTTGCATGGACGGGGCATGTTCGTAACCAAAGCCCACGTTGCTCGCCCACAGTTGCAGAGGCTGGTCGCCTTTGGCGGAGTAGCAAACGATGCTGTCGTTCATAGTCTTACTGTACACCCGTTCACCGTCCTCGGATAAACCGATGGTTTCGCGTACAGCCGACTGGAATGTGCGCCATACGGTTTCGCCGGTTCGTATGTTAATGGCGGTCATTGCACGTTGCGGGTCGGTAATGTACACCTTGCCGTCTGCCGCTACCGGCCATACGGCGGCAGGAGAGAAGTGCATACGGGTCAGCCCGCCCGTCCATTTCCATAATTCCAGTCCATCCGTCTTGTTGAGTGCGTAAAGCGTATTGTCCCACGCGCCGAATATAACTTCGGACGCCGTTACCAATGGTTTTGTTTCAATGTATCCTTTTACTCCGGTGTAAGCCCATATCTCTTTCCCGGTATGGATATCAATGGCGCGCAAGTTGTGGTCGCTGGCCCCTATATAAGCGATGCCGTTGTCAATAGTCACTGCGCCCAATACAGGCTGGGTGGCTTTCACGGTCCACAGCAGACTACCGTCTTTGCTGTTCAGTCCGTAGATGCTATGGTCTGCCGAGCCGAATACCACTACACCGTCTGCCACGGCCGGAGTACCTACAATGCGATTTCCGGAACGGAAGTTCCATAGCTTCTTTCCATTCTTCAAGGCATAGCAGGTGAGGTATCCCATGTCGTCTCCCACGAATACTTTATCTTTCTCTACTGCGGGAGAACAGTAAATACCGGCTCCCGTTTGTACTACCCATTGTTCTTTTACCTTGTCGTACTCCTTGTTTACCGAGAAGTCGGGGTATTTCTCCGCTTTCCCGTTGCGGTCGTAATACTGTCCGGCCAGGGAAAAGGAAGCCCATTTCTCCTTAGGCTCGCCTATGCGCCGGGTATAGACAAGGATAGAGTCCCGGGTTATATCGTATATGCCGTATCCTTGCTTATTGTCTTTGTCGCGCAGGTTGCTTCGCATCAGGATGCCGGGAATGCCGTCGTACCGGATGTTGCGGTTGCGATGATAGTGCCCGCCGATAAACAGGCGGATGTTATAGGGGCGTACGGCGTCCGTTACTTCGTACCAGTTGTCAACGTCTCCTTCCAGCATCGGGTAATGCGTAACGAGTATCACCGGTTTGTTGAGCTGAGCATCGGGAGCCGGAAATTGAGAACTTCCGGTATTGAACAAGTTCATTCTCTCCGTCATCCAACGGATGTCCTGCGGCACTACATGACCGTAAGCCATGCGCATCAACGGGCCTGAGTTAAAGCCAAGAAACAGAATGCCTTTATGTTCAAATTCAAAACGTTCGCCTCCGAAGATTTCACTGAAAGCGGTACAACCGGAGTCGCTCCATTTCGTTTCGTGATTACCGAGGACAACGTAATACTTTGTCTTTAATAAATCCAGCGCTTCCTTTACCTTCTGCATCGAGGCGCGGTCACCTTCTTCGGTAATATCGCCTGTCACTAAAACGAAGTCGATACTGTCTGTTGCGTTAATCTGTGCAATGGATCGCAGCAAGTCTTCCGTAGGATTCTGATTGCTGGGGCTGAAGTGAGTATCCGTTATTTGTGCAAAACGGAATGTTCCGTGTTGCGCCTGTACCGCAAGCGGCAACAGGCACAACAACAGAAACATTCTAAAGAGTCTTCGCTTCATAAATGATGATTGATATATTACTATTTGGTTGATAGGTTCGTATCTTCATTGAAGAATGTCAGGATGGCATTCATCAATGCTTCTCTCTCGGTAACAGTGCGCAAGGCCTCGAACGGGAATCCCAGTACGCAGGTCTTGTAGTTGCCTTTGTATGCTACTCCGGCGCTCCGGTTGTTTTCCGAATAGCGCATAATGGTGTAAGCCTCTTTGGTAGCCGGTTCTATGGCGTCCGGAGATTCTACCACATAGCTGTTGGCATTCAATTCACTGTAATAAGTATAGTTACCTGAAATGGCGGGGAATGGGGAAGCTACACATTTCACCTTACCCTCTGTAGCTGCCTGTCCCACGCGCCATTTATATTTCAGGACTTCCGTTGCAAACTCTTTATCGGCAAGTTGGGCGGGTGCGAGGCGGTTGTCCCAAAGGTCGGTACCTACGTAAGCTCCCGAAACAAAGATATTTCCACCTTGTCCGCAATAAGTTGCGATAGCTTCCTGCATAGGGTTGCTGAATGTCTTGAACTCTAACGGTTTCACACCGCCACGTCCCATTTTGGTCTGACATTCCTTACCCAGTATCAGGTCTACATATTTATAGTCGTTCATATTTGTAGTCTTGTTTTCCACAGTCTCATCGCTGCAAGATACGAACGAGTATCCGGCTCTCAGGATGGCTGAACCGTGTACGGCAGGATAATCGAACGAGTTTCCGGCGATTACCTTGTCTTCATAGTCAGTGTTACTGTCGCCAAAACCGGAAGCGTCGTCGTCCATCCAGGGAATGGAACGGCGGAACTCTTTCATCTTGCCGATGTAGCTGATATCCTTGAGATAAGGTACTCCATGATCTAACTCGTCCAGGAAACCGGCAAGCAGAGTATCACCGGGAGCGGGGGCTACAAAGTCGGCGGGTGCGCTGATGCGGTCGAAGCCGTTCACTACCAGTACAGTGCCCTTTTCGTTGAAAGCTCGTCCTGCCGAGAGAATCTCTGACGGGAAACTTTCGCCGCCTTTATTCACTGCGGTCACTTTATAACTGCACACCATGCCTGCGGGAAGTTTGGCGCGGTACACATTCCTGTCCACTAATACGCCGTTATCGAAATCTCCGTCTCCGATGCGGGTGTAGACAATGTACTTTTCAGCATTGGCTGTCGGTTCCTGCGGGTCGGCGACAGGTTGCCAGGTCAGTTCTATTTCGTTATCACCTGCCATGCGCAGAGCCATGTTGTCAACGGGCAACGGTTGAACCACGTAATCCGTATTGTATTGTGAGCAGATGAATTGCAGCATACCTTTATATATAGAGCGGCTCACTGTGAAACGGAAGCGCGGGTCAAGCCCGTAGCGCATATCTGCAAAGTTCTGGTGAGAGAGTAATTCCAGCAGCATGGTAGGCGCACGGGGAACACGGGCTTCAAAATAAGATTGATTCCACATGCCGCGGCGTGTCCAGTTCGGTTCATACAAGGCGCGGATGTCGCGTACGATGTTGGACTGAATCAGGTCTGTCATGTCGTGAGCCAGGAAGCGGGATGCTCCGTTGGCATATTCTTCGTTGTAAACGTTGGTGTAGTAAATGCCCAGTGTACCGATGATGGAGTCATTTAATGTTGTTCCCGCATCCGTATGGAAAGCGAAAGCCATATCCACCGGAATATTCAGTCCTTCTTCCGTAGGATTGGTTGCAGAGCCGCCCGCCAGGTAGTTTACCCAGATGCCACGGCTCTTGTAATCGTCCGTATAGTCATTCTTTCCACGGCTTTCGGTATAGACGCTGTCCGGGAATCCTGCCCATTGCAGCCAGTAACGGGATGCTTCGCAGAAACGGGGATAACCGCTAACTTCATACGGATAGTCTATTTTCGGCATTTCTTTATGTGCAACAGCGGCATTGGCTTCCGAACTCTTGACGTTTGCAGTAGCGCCTTCAGCAGAAATGCGACGGGCGATGTTACCCATACCGCCACCAATCTTTACGCCGTCGGCAGTAACTACGCGCCCCGCCTTATCGGAACGGTTACTCAGAACTACCTTGCAGGCGTTGTTCTTTCCGGCGTCGAATCCGAATGTTCCGAGATAAATCCATGTACCGCCGCCCATTTGCTGGTTCACTTTAAACTGGGTCGAACCGCCTTTATGGTAAATGGTATAAAGGGCGTCGTCCGTACTGTTCGGCAATGTTTTATAGGATACGTAAACGGCATACTGTCCTGTTGCGGGTATTTCCGGTATCCACTCGGCTGTACTTTCCCTGTCTTTCTTTCCTTTGACTGTTTCAATGGTGCGGAATGTACCTTCGCGGAATGGATTCTGAAAATCAATATATTGGCTGCGCAAGTGAGCGAAACCTTCTCCTGCTCCTTGGCTCCATACCTTATCGCCTATGTTTTCCGTATAAACGGAACGTCCGTACAGGCAACCGTCATTGTCTACGATTACTTCTTTCGTCTGGCTGTCACGCTCACGCGGTGTCAGTACATTGGCTCCTGCATTCTCCAGCATGGGAACGAGGAAAGGCAGTACATAACTTTGTGTGTACAAGTCTTCTACGGTCTGAAAAACACGGGCGCGTTGCCATTCCCAGCGTGTCAGTTTCGGTTCATAATAATAACCGTGGCTCTGCCACATGGCGATGTGACGGTTGTTTAACCCGTTGGTGGGAGCGTAGGGGACTGAAAGATGCGTTACCAAAGGCTTCTCCCCTGCAGGGGCGAATGCCTGGGGTTTCTCGTTCTTCTTGCTTTTCTTGTCCTTTTTGTTTCGCAATGCCTGGGGAATCAGTTCCTCAATGCTATGTTTGTTCGTACGGATTTGCAAATCGTATTTTGAAAGTTCAGCCGGAAGCAGAGCTTTCACTTCCCGGTAGAGTTCCGCTACATTATCTTCCCTGAAAGGGGTGTAAGCAAGGTTCATGTTGGCAAACAATTGCAAGGTGTTTCCTTGTATGGCAACAGAGTCGACCCTGATGCGCCCCACGGATATTTCTTTTCGTGCGGTGGCATACAGTAGCTTTTCTATTTCCTGGCGAACATCCGTCGGAAGCTCCTGCGCGCCTCCCTGTTGGGGGATTAGGGAGGCGGTGAACAGGATGAATAAAAAATAAAGTCTCACATTCATGATGATGTATTAAGTTAATTGGTTATTTATCACTTATCCTTTTTAATCAACAGGCAAAGTCCGATAAAGGTGAACAGTGCGTTGAATATCAGAAGTTCATAACTGAATTGGTAACCGTTGAACCAAGCCTCCGAATTCTTTTGCAAAACAAAGCAAAGAATGGGTGAGAGGATGGCTACCAATGGTATGTATTTGTCGCGGACTTGTTGTTTCATGAAGATACCGAATGCAAACAAGCCGAGAATAGGACCATAAGTATAACTTGCCAGGATATATACGGCGTCAATCACACTTGTATTGTTCAGCATGTTGAATACAAATATCGTAATGGCCATAACGGCTGCCATGCCGATGTGTACCCGTTTGCGTACTTTCACGATTTCTTCTTCGGTCTTGCCTTTTGTTCCGAGAATATCTACCGTGAATGAAGTAGTCAGGGCAGTGAGCGCCGAGCCTGCCGCCGAATAAGCGGAAGATATCAAACCGATAATAAACAGGATGCCTACAATAGCGGGGAAGTAATTGCCGGTTGCTATCAGCGGGAAGAGTTCATCACTCTTTTCTACCTGGATGCCCTGGTTGCTTGCAAAGATATAAAGCAATACGCCCAGCATGAGGAACAGCAGGATTACGATGAACTGTGAGACGACGCTGGTAATCATATTCTTCTGTGAATCCTTAAAGTTTTTGCAGCTAAGGTTGCGTTGCATCATGTCCTGATCCAATCCTGTCATGGCAATCATGGTAAACGCTCCGGCAAAGAACTGTTTGAAGAAGTATTGTTTACTGTTTATATCGTCGAAGAAGAAAGTGCGCGACATGTCACTGTCTGCTATTGTGCTGAGCATGCTGCTGAGGGATAAATTCAGGTCGGATGCGATGTAGCTGATGCAGAGCACCACTGATACTACTAAGCAGAGTGTTTTCAATGAGTCTGTCCAGATAAGGGATTTCACACCGCCGCGGAAGGTATAAAGCCATACCAAAGCCACTGTGATTGCCACATTCAATATAAAAGGTAATCCTAACGGCTCGAATACCAGCAGTTGCAACGTCAGGCAGACGAGGAACAAACGTACGGCAGCTCCCAGCATCTTTGAAATAAAGAAGAACCAGGCTCCTGTACGGTAGGAGGATATTCCAAAACGATTTTCCAGATATTCGTAGATAGATACCAGATTCATCCGGTAGAACAGAGGTGTTAAGACAAAGGCTATGACCAATTGCCCTGCAACAAACCCCAAAACCATTTGTAAATAACCGAAGCTGCTGGCTGCTACCATACCCGGTACGGATACGTATGTTACCCCGGAAATACTGGAACCTATCATGGCAAATGCTACGACGTACCATGATGATTTACGGTTACCGACAAAGAACCCTTCGTTGTCGGCCTTTCTGCCTGCTATGTAGGATATGGTGAACAGTATCACAAAGTAAGCGGCAATGGTTATAACTACAGATATCGGACTCATCTCTATATTGTTATGTATTGGTATATTAATTATGTATTGGTATCATTTTCAACTTTCAACTTTCAACTTTCAATTCTCCTCATAGAGGAGATACGGTTTACGCTGTATCTTGAATTTCTCTACATCGTCTTTCCACATCGCTTTGATTTCATCGGCGCTTTTTCCCTGCTTAATCATTTTCCGTACATAATCTCTCCCTACCAACAGTTCAAAGAAAGAACGGAAGAAATGGTCGCCCATATTCAGGTTGTTGTATGCATCAATAATATAGGTAAGGTCTACACCGCGCTTCCATATTTCTTCATCGCTCATGTTACTCAGGTCTACTCCATGACACAGTTTGTTCAGTTGGGGAGGGTTTTTAGCTCCCGGAACACTTCTTGGAGTAAAGCTGTAACTGTATCCGGTCATGTTGGGATGTCCGTAAACCTGGAATGGGAGCGAAGTCCCTCTACCCAGGCTGACTGGTGTTGCTTCGAAGAAACAAGTGGCAGGATAGAGATATATGGATTTCATATTCGGCAAGTTGGGAGATGGGGGAATGGGCAACTGGTACATTGTCCGGTGGGTATAATTCTTGCACTTGATGACGGTCAGGTCGCACGTACGCGAATTGGGTAACCAGCGTTCTCCGTTTACCATCAATGCAAGTTCTCCCAGCGTCATTCCATGAACGATAGGGATAGGCAACCAGCCTACACCAGATTTGTACTTCATATCAAGAATCGGGCCGTCCACGTAGTGCCCGTTTGGATTGGGACGATCCAGGAGTAATACTTTGCGGTTGTATTCAGCGCAGGTATCCATCAGTCTGCACATCGTGGCGTAATAAGTATAGAAGCGCAGGCCTACATCCTGGATGTCTACTACCAGAATATCAAATTTGTCTATGAACTGTTCGCCGGGCTTTTTACCTTTACCGTCATATAAGGAAAGGATAGGTATTCCGGTTTTTTGGTCAACAGAACTGGATACATGTTCACCGGCATCGGCATCCCCGCGAAAACCATGTTCGGGCGAAAATATGGCGACTACATTAAACTTATTCTCTATAAGTACATCTAATATATGCTTATCTCCCGCCATTCCTGTATGGTTGGAAAAAAGAGCAATGCGTTTATTCTTCAGTATCGGAAAATACTCAGAGGTTTGTTCATCACCTAAGATTATCCGGTCTTTCTGCGCCTGGCATAGCAGAGAGCTACACGCTAAAAGGATAAATAGCAAAAGTTTCTTCATAACAGTGTTATATAAGTATGTGAGATAATGGTTGCAACAAAGATAGCTTTTATTTTAATATCAAAAACACTTATTTTGCTATTTTTAGTATTATACTTAATAATTTGCACTTAGTTAAATGGGGTAAACATGAAAATCATGCTTCTGCGGGAATAACGAAATGATGTAAATAGGCCACTCTCGCTACCAGAATGATACTATATCCTTTATTTTAATAACGCGTATCTTTTCAGGAAATTGCATTCCAGAATCTTTAGTGAATAAACAAGGAATAATAATACAGTATTCCTGTATATTATTCCATTTTTGCGGGCTATTTATACTCAAAAGAGTCATACATATATGGTAGATCTACAACTACTTATAAGTAAAAGGTCAACTACCTATAGGTAATTGGTGAATTACTTATAGGTAATTGGTGAGCTACTTATAAGTAGTGAGTTACTCTGACTTGTTTGCATCATATTTTTCTCTCAAATAGCACCTTTTGAGGAATATTTCATTCTAAAATAAATGTCAGTATTTCGATATCTCGCTTATAATCTGCTATTTACAGATTTTCGCTTGCGTATTTCCAACACTATGGGCATCAGTGCGGAAATATGGCATTCTCGGCAGGTTTAAAATACAAAATGACAAAATGGTAAAAAGGTAAAAACAGAGGCTGTCCTCGTGGACAGCCTCTGCATATTATCATTATGTAGTAAACCTCATTATGGAACTATCCTAAGGTCTACTGCCATATATAGTCCGCCCGTACTTCTAAATTATTAGTTATCATACCCAACAACTACAGAAGCGGTTTTTGTTGATTGCGTACGGGTACCACCAAAGTAATGTGTTTGATAACGTCCGGTGGTTTGATTCCAGTAATCAGTATAGGCTACATATCTGGCTGAGGAGTTTATTACCCGTAATTGATAAATAGTATCATCCACAACCGTTTCGCCGGGCACTCCACCATTGGCGGCTGAAACAACGATGCGGAAATCAACGCGAGCCGCACCTTGTGAAACATAAGTTGTTTTTATAGCCGGTATGGGTATAAAGCCTGTACTTTCGCCAAAAGCAACCGGACTACCCAGATTAAGCCATGCGCTTTTTGTCGCATCGCCCGTTTCGTCGCCTACTTTCTTACCTTCCGGTATTCTTCCGGCTTTTTCATCGGCAATGGTGTACAACGGGTGTGGGGTGTACTGATACTGGTATTGCAACTTCATTGTAGTTGGTTGGGTATCATCTTCAAACATCAGGTTGATGAAACGTACAAAGGAAATAGTATCCGTATCGAACGATGCTTTTGCGGGATCTAACGGATAGCTAAGATCATAACCGCGGTCTAACACAATAGGAGGTTTGGAATAGTCGTATACGATAACATTTTGTTTCCCCTTTTTCAGAGTTACATCCTGATTATATACCTCATTTAGCTGGGTACTTTGATAGAACTTCAAATTTACCGTACCCGGTTGTGCCGTATAGAAACGGGCTGTAAAAGAATTTGCAGGCCCCGGATTTGTATTGTAATAACTCAATACGCTTTTGTCGTTAGACAGCAACTTTCCGTCCAACTCGACTTTGTATATATTATAAGCAGCATTTCTTAGCACCGGCGTGAAATGGCTGATTTGAAATTGAGCCATTTCCGAGGCGGAGATAGCATCGTAATCAATATCATTCTTTTCGCATGAAGCCATTGCTATGGCGAATAAGAATGTTAATCCTGTATATATTATCTTTTTCATAATTCTACTGTTTTTTTTAATGAAACATTAGTTGGCGGGAACTTCACCGGGATAAGCAAACCACGGAATAGAACACTGGTAGTTGGCTGCCATACCTGAAATAGGTTTCAGTTTTTCCAATGATTCTATGTTCCACATATATTCCGAGTTGTAACGGGGGCGTATACGATAACAAGGCGCTCCGTCATTATCAATGTCGAATGCGGCATTGCGGAATTCAATGTCTCTTGATGCGCCGAGGAAGAATCCTTTGAATACTTTGGTGGGGTCTTCATCACGTTTTGTATCAATCAGGCGCGTGTCATCCCAACCGTTTCCTTTTGAAGGATATTCACCACTGTACACAATGTCGTAGTGGTATTTGCGCAAGTCAGTCCAGGCTTCGATACCTCCCCACGGATAAAGTGCAACGTATTTCTGCAGCATGATGTGCGAGAGAGTCAGGTTGTTTTCTCCCAATCCTTCCACATAAGGGCCTGCGTAATATTCGTTTGCCAGGTTATTGTAAACACCGGACACTATCTTGTCACCTCCGCCGATTGCACCTTTAGTACCCGGATAAAGTTGCTTTACGGTAAAGTCAAGGTCATTCTTAATGGCCTCCTTGAATGCTCTGTAAGCGTTGGCTTTGTCGCCTTTCTTCCAGTATGCTTCGGCAAGACAGAACTTAATTTCAGCAGAAGTCATCAATACGTAAGGCGCATTGTCGCGGAAAAGCCAGCGTCCGATACCGTCGTTAGGGGTTGTTGTCGTAGAGTTCTTTACCGCATCAACACGTCCGTAGAGTTGTGGAGTAGTAACTATTCCTCCGGGATTGGCTCTTGTAGTGTTGTCTCTTCCTCCATAATATTTATGCGCTTTCACACTGTCCGCGTTGTCAATGTACAGATATTCAGGATCGGTCGCTGTGCTGAGTTTCACGGCTACGCGTGGGTCGTAATGTCCGGGTTCGTTGATAAGCGTATCGGTAATAATCTGCTGTTCGAGCAATTCATACTGGTAATATGGATTGGGTACAGGTTCTTGTTTTATGCGTCTGCCATCAGTGCCATATTTCGGTATGGTTCCGGTCATAAGCTGTACGAGATAGTCATTCTGGAAATAAGTAGTACCCAGATTACCGCGCTGTGTTCCCCAGAAATTGTTATAGCCGCTGTAAAGTACGCTTCCTGATCCACCTGCTACCTCTACCATGGCGTCGTCTGCCGATGATGCCAATGCATTGTTGGCTGCTGCAATCAGTTCGTCGGCATACTTGGTTGCGAAGTCTTTTTTGTTGGATAGTGAAGCCAGGTTACGTACGATAACGCCGTTAGCGAACTTTTTCCATTTTGCTGCATCTCCTTTATAAATCCAGTCATTGTCTGTAATCTTCGTTCCGTAGTTGCTATTGTCTTCCATATCCAAATACCTGATAGCTTCTTTCGCCCATTCGCGTACGGCTTCATAAATATCAGCCTGCGAATCATAATCAAAGCGTGTGCGTTCGGTGTCGAATACTTGTTTCAAGGGAGCTTCTGCATAAACTTTGGCAAGTAAATCCCAACTGTGAGCCTTGATAGCGTAACCGATACCGGCCAAGCGCCAATGTCCGGCGGCTATGGCTTGGTTAATCATATTTTCGAGGTTCATACCTTGGTTCCAGTAAACCGTACGCCAGATTAACTGTCCGGTATCATTGGAAGCAGAAGCTTTGCGCCAGAAATGATTTGCAAAACCATAGCCATTGGTGGTTGTCCACATTGAAGTCATTGGTAGGATGGCATACGTCAAGTCGTAGGTAATATCTTGATAGCTTTGGATGATACCTGACAGGTATAGATAGTCTTCCACATAGTCCGGAGCGTCAACATTATTGTTCACATCCAGATAATCGTCACAACCGGTGTTGAATAACATCAGTAAGGACAGGAAAGGGATTAATATATATTTCTTCATATTGTTTTTTATAAATAGGGTTTCACA
>NZ_DBDF01000132.1 GCF_002293435.1 Bacteroides sp. UBA939
ATCCGCGTCTAAAAAATGATAGTATGAACTAATTATGAACAGCTACTTAATTGCTAATAAATTATCATTGTAGCATTCATGCGATACAAGCTAACTATATTCCTTTATCTCCTCCCTGCTGCTGATTTCTCCTTTTGCAATAGCCTGTACCAGTATATTTCCGATAGCGGTAGCTTCCACAGGGCCGGCAACGACAGGTATTCCCAAAGCGTTTTCCGTAAGCTTGTTCAGCAATGCGTTACGGCATCCGCCACCGATAATATTCAACTGTTCTACCGGAGCCGGAAGAAGTACATTCAGCTTGTCAATTGCCTGCTTATAGCGTTGGGCTAATGATTGAAGCACACAACGCACGTACTCTCCCCGGGTTGCAGGAACCGGCAATTGATGTTCACGGCAATAATCCGCTATGGCAACTTCCATATCCGCAGGGTTCTGAAACCTTTTGTCGTCTACATCTATCACAGAAGAAATCTCCTCATATTCGGCTGCCGGGAGCAAGACATCGTATGCACACTCCCCGCCTTGTTCTTTCCATTGAGCTATGAGACGCTGCAATATCCAGAGTCCGGTGATGTTTTGCAGGAAACGTATTTTACCGCCTACCCCACCCTCATTGGTGAAACCGCTCAGACGAGCTTCTTCCGTAAGGATCGGTTCATCCAGTTCCACTCCCAGGAGCGACCACGTACCCGAACTAAGGAAAGCGCAACGCGACCTGTCAGCTTTCGCCGTGGGAACAGCAAATACCGCACTTGCCGTATCGTGAGAGCCTACAGCTATGACATCCACTTCTTCCTTAAGCCCAATTTCCTCGGCTATCTCCTTCTTCAGCTTACCACGAACACTACCCGGCATTATGATATCACCAAAGAGATGCTCAGGCACTCCCAACCGGCGAATCAAGTCACTGTTCCAATTCCGGCTGCAGGCATCAAGCAATTCCGATGTGGAAGCAATGCAATATTCATTGTTTGCCACTCCGGTTAGGAAGTAACTGAAAAGGTCGGGCATAAACAGAAGCCTGTCTGCCACTTCCAACTGTACATCATTCCGCATTTTCATGCTATATAGCTGAAAAAGCGTGTTAATAGCCATCACTTGTATTCCAACCGTTGAATAATGTTGTGAAAGAGCGTTTGTTTCTATATCAAAGAACTTTTCCGGCAAACCATCTGTCCGCGAATCCCGGTAACATACAGGATTCCCCAGTAAATTACCATTCCTGTCAATCAGCCCAAAGTCCACGCCCCAGGTGTCAATGCCTATACTCTTGATATGATATCCCTTGCGCACAGCCTGCCGAAGTCCGTTCTTCATCTCCTCGAACAAGGCAAGGAAATCCCAATATACATGGTTTCCCATCCGTACCTGATGATTGGGGAAACGGTACACTTCTTCCAGTTTCAGAGCACCTTGGCAGATGGAACCGGCCATAACGCGGCCGCTTCCACCTCCAAAATCTACTGCCAGATAGGTATTCATCATTTTGTCTTCTTCCCTAAAATATAAGTTTCAAGGTCGTCAATTTCTTCCGGAGTAAGTACCGTATAGTCTCCTCCGGATTGTATGATGATGCGGCACGCCATTTCAAAGAACATGGCGCGTTCAAAAGCCTGGTCGAAATCTTTGCCGCATACCACCTGCCCGTGTTTCAGCAACAGGACAGAGTTGTGCTCTTTTAAAGCATCAATCACTCCTTGCGCCAATTCCTTTGAGCCGGGACGAAAATAAGGTACTACCGGAATTTCACTCCCTACATGGCAAGGAATTTCTGCCGTTACGTTGAAATTTGCAGGCCGGTTCTTCATGCAAGCCACAGCAGTGGCATAATGAGATTGAAAATGCAGCACTACATCCACATCCGGACGCTCACGCAGCACGCCGAAGTGGAAGCCACTCTCCATGGAAGGTTTCACTCCGTTCAGTACTTCTCCTGTAGAAAGGCGGCATACGGATACTTTTTCCTTAGGCAAGGAAGGCACCCATGAACCTGTTCCGGAAACTAACACTTCATCACCGATGCGCCAAGACAGGTTACCGCTACTACAAATAGTTAATCCGGCATCTCCTACGCGGTGCGCCTGGGCAATAAACTGTTCTATCTGTTCGTTGGTTATCATAATTTCTGTTTGATTAATAGATTTCATTTATAGAACAAAATAACACTTACTTATAAATAGCTCCATAAGTCGTACAAGCCCTGTAATCAGCTCCTTCCTTATCCATGCCAAATGCATTCCATGCGGCAGGACGGAAAATCTTGTTCTCATCCACATTGTGCATGCAAACAGGAATACGAAGCATGGATGCCAGTGTAATCAAATCCTGACCGATATGTCCATAGCTGACTGCTCCATGATTAGCTCCCCAGTTGTTCATCACCGAATATACATCTTCGAATGCCGGTTTATCGCAAAGGCGAGGAACAAACCAAGTAGTAGGCCAGGTACGGTCTGTGCGTTCATCCAGCAATTTATGAACTTCAGGATCTATTTCTACCGTCCATCCCTCAGCAATCTGAAGCACCGGACCAAGGCCTTTTATAAGATTCAAACGGCTCATCGTTACAGGCATACCGCCTTTGGATAAGAAGTTGGAAGAGAATCCACCGCCACGGAAATAATCACGGTTAGCCGGATACCAGGTAGTTGCTTCAAGACATTTCTCCATTTCTTCTTCCGAGATTTCCCAATAAGGCTTCATCACAGGCTCACCTTGTGCGTCGGTTTGCCGTCCCGTACCATCCACGGTGGTAGCTCCGGAGTTAATCAGGTGAATAATACCATTAGCCGCCATACCTGTGAGTTCCTTACCTGTCACACGTTTCACAGCTTCAGGACTCCAGTATGTCCGTACATCCGAGAAGATTTGAGCACGATTCGTCAGTAAATGTCCGAACAGCATGGCTACACCATTGCAAGCGTCATTCTCCGTTGCAACTACATAAGCCTCACGAATACCGTTCCAGTCGAATGAGGAGTTGAGTAAAGCTTCGGAATAGTCACCGTTCGGATAGAAATCCGTCCACTGGCGTTGTCCCTGGAAGCCGGCAACAATGGCGTTGTGCCCGATTGCTTCTTCCTTAAAGCCCATTTCAAGCAATTTCGGATTACCTTGCATCAAGTCGCGCATGATGATAGTCATCTTCACAATGAACTCCCAGTCTTCGTCCTTTTGCTCACGGGTTTTAATCTTTGCAGGCCAATTAAAGTCTTCACCTTCATTCTTCTTGCAATACTTTTCCGTCCAAGCCATAGCTTTGGCAAACTCTTCCTTATCATAGATGCCTTCGGTCATGCGGCGGATGATTTCCGTTAAATCCACTGATTCGCAACGGATACCCAGATATTCCTGGAAAAAGTCAGGATTAACGATAGAACCTGCAATACCCATAGATACACTACCCATCGACAGGTAAGATTTGCCTCTCATCGTTGCTACTGCCTGTGCGGCACGTGCGAAACGCAAAAGTTTTTCGGCAACATCGGCAGGGATAGAATTATCATCCAAATCCTGCACATCGCGTCCATAGATACCGAATGCAGGCAGACCTTTCTGCGCATGTCCTGCCAACACTGCTGCCAGATACACTGCTCCCGGACGTTCCGTTCCATTAAATCCCCAAACGGCTTTCGGGTAATACGGATTCATGTCCATCGTTTCGGCGCCATAGCACCAACATGATGTTACGGAAATGGTAGAACCTACACCTTCACGTTCAAACTTCTCGGCACAAGCGGCGCTTTCGGCTACACGACCGATAGTGCTGTCTGCAATTACACACTCTACAGGGCTTCCATCACCGTTCTTCAAATTGCCGGTAATTAACTCAGCTACTGCTTTAGCCAGATTCATTGTCTTTTCTTCAAGGCTTTCACGTACGCCTCCCTGACGACCATCGATAGTGGGACGAATTCCGATTTTTGGATACTTTTTCATGCTGTTTGTTATTTAGTTAATAAAAATATCTATGCTGAACTATGCTGAAACTACTCCATAAAAAAGCTACAGAGAGCTTCGTAAATGAATATCCGTGGGCAGATAGACCTGCACAGGCTTACCGGTCAGTATAAACTCCGCCGTCATTGCGCCCATCTTCTTCCAGTCCACACTCATGGCTGTAATTCCTTTATCAATCACTTCGTAAGCAGGAGTATCATTATAGGCTATCAGACCGAAATCCACGCCACACGTCAACCCGGCTTCACGGCTTTTCTTCACAATCTCCACCACATCTATCTGGCGAATAGCAATATAGACTTCTCCTGCATGTACTTCTTGCTCGTCCATGTTTTCTATTACGGCACAGTCCAGATGGTGAACGGCGCAGTATTTCTTGAAGTAATCGCATGTTTCTTTGGGATGCTTGCTCTCTTTCGGCAAAAACAGGATAAGTTTGCGATAGCGCTCCAGTCTGCCGGATAGTTGAGACATGGCACTGTAGAACGCTTCGCCGAAATCCTGGCAGATGTATGAATAATCCTTCTTGTCGAACTGCCCGAAGTCGAGCAGCAGCAAACGGGAGGATTCTATCTTATATAAATAAGGTGAGAATTTCTCATTGTCGAAGTTCATCACGACATACCTGTTATACCGTCCGATGGAATCGCGGAGAAGAGCATTGAACAACGTCTCATTATATTGATGGAACCACAGGTCGACTTTATATTGGGAGGAGAGACGCTTCACAAAGCTGTTGTACAATGTGTCTTTAAAAGGCGAATATTCATCAAGCAGGAACAGGATATTTTTCTGGCGGTTGACTACATAATAACCTTTACCGGGTGTGGAGTCTATAATTCCCCTCTCTTTCAGATCGATGAATGCTTTGAAAACCGTATCGCGGGAAACCTTATAATCGTGGCTCAACTGATTAATGGAAGGTAATGAGGTATCTGTCTTATAACGCCCCATGGAAATATCCTGGCAGATAAGATCCGCCAATTGCTTTACCTTCGTTGTTTGTTGACCGAAAATCGTTTTCATATCACGTGTATCAAGCTTAATCTAAAGTATGAATACTGCCCTATTCATCACAAGAATAGCACTGCCATCTATGCTGAACTGTGCTGATACAAAGTAAGACTATTTATTTGATATCAGAAGAAAAGAGGAATATGTTATGCAACATATTCCTCTAATTCTCGACTACATCTTATTTCGTTCCCTATATATGGGTTAAGGACAGTCCTTATACGAATAAATCAGTCCCAATACTACATACATTTTCTCCCAACTACAGTAAATGCGTTTACATCCTGTGGTAAATACCAAGTAAATGCAAGTTATTTATACTCTGCCCATGACTTAATAGCCAAATCATCCAACGTCATTGTACAGAAAGCATTGATGAACACACTTGCCAGACGGGCATTTGTAATCAACGGAATGTTCAGGTCAATGGCGGCACGCCGGATTTTATAGCCGTTACTTAATTCACCGACAGTGAGATTCTTCGGAATGTTCACAACCATGTCAATCTCCCTGTTATGCAACATATCCAGAGCCTGAGGTTGCCTGTCTGCTTCGCTGGGCCAGTAGACCTGCGTGTTCTCCACTCCATTCTCCGCAAGGAATTTGCTGGTGCCGCTTGTTGCAAAGAGTTTGTACCCCTTCTGCCGGAGCAAACGGGCAGCGGAAAGCATTTCCACCTTCTGTTTTGGTGTACCTGTAGAAAGAAGAATATTCTTCTCCGGTATGCGATACCCCACAGAAAGCATCGCTTTCAACACGGCACAAGTCGTATCGTTTCCAATACAACCTACTTCACCCGTAGAAGCCATGTCCACTCCCAGCACAGGGTCTGCCTTTTGCAAACGGTTGAAAGAGAACTGGCTCGCCTTGATACCGACATAGTCCAATTCAAATAAGTTCTTGTTTGGCTTTTCCACCGGAAGACCCAGCATGACTTTCGTAGCCAACTCGATAAGATTAATTTTCAAAACCTTACTTACAAACGGGAAGCTACGCGAAGCGCGCAGGTTACACTCAATAACCTTGATATCATTCTCGCGTGCCAGGTATTGGATGTTGAATGGACCGGAGATGTTCAGTTCACGCGCAATCTCGCGACTGATACGTTTGATGCGGCGCACTGTCTCTACATAAAGTTTCTGCGGTGGAAACTGAATGGTAGCGTCACCGGAATGTACGCCGGCAAATTCAATATGTTCGGAGATAGCATAAGCAACAATTTCGCCATTCTGCGCCACCGCATCCATTTCCACTTCCTTGGCATGTTCAATAAACTGGCTGACAACCACCGGATGCTTCTTCGATACATTCGCCGCAAGTTTCAAGAAACGTTCCAATTCCTCCATATTGGAGCAAACATTCATAGCAGCACCCGAGAGTACGTAAGACGGACGCACCAGAACCGGGAAGCCTACTTCGTCCACAAATTCGTTGATGTCGTCCATGCTCGTAAGTTCGCGCCAGCGAGGCTGGTCTACACCGATGCAGTCCAACATAGCCGAAAACTTTTCGCGGTCTTCGGCATTATCAATGCTCTTGGCGGAAGTTCCGAGAATAGGTACGTTCTCGGCGTCAAGGCGCAAGGCAAGGTTATTCGGAATCTGACCGCCGGTAGAAACAATGACACCGTACGGGTTCTCCAGTTCAAGGATATCCATTACGCGCTCGAAGGTGAGTTCGTCAAAGTAAAGACGATCGCACATGTCGTAGTCGGTAGATACAGTTTCGGGGTTATAGTTAATCATAACACTGCGGTAACCTTCTTTACGAATGGTGTTCAGAGCCTGCACGCCGCACCAGTCAAACTCTACGGAAGAACCAATGCGGTAAGCTCCGGAACCGAGTACGACAATAGATTTACGGTCGCCCAGATAATTAACGTCATGCGCTATGCCGCTGTACGTCAGATACAGATAATTGGTCAGTGCGGGATATTCGGCGGCAAGCGTATCAATCTGCTTCACCACAGGAATGATACCAATCGTTTTACGGTGGTTACGTACATAAAGGATGCCATCTTCCATATCTCCCTCGTAACCGATAGCACGCGCAATCTGGAAATCGGAGAAGCCTTGTACTTTCGCTTTCTTCAGCAATTCCACAGGCAGGTTGGAAATCGGTTCGTGGTTCTTGCCCCATTGTTCCAGTTCCTTGCTTGTGTTCATGATGTTCATCAGCTTTTCGAGGAACCACTTGTCAATCCTGGTCAGTTCGTGTACCTGGTTCACGGAATATCCGGCACGGAATGCTTTAGAAATAACGAAGATGCGCTTATCCGTAGGCTCACGCAAGGCTTTGTCTATATCAGAGATAACAAGTTCCTTATTTTCCACAAAGCCGTGCATACCTTGCCCTATCATACGAAGTCCTTTCTGAACGGCTTCTTCAAAAGTACGTCCGATAGCCATCACTTCACCCACGGACTTCATACTGGAGCCAAGTTCCTTATCTACACCATGAAATTTACCCAAATCCCAACGGGGGATCTTGCAGACTACATAGTCCAGTGCGGGTTCAAAGAAGGCGCTTGTTGTCTTTGTCACGGAGTTTTTTAAATCGAACAAACCATAACCAAGCCCCAGTTTGGCAGCAACAAAGGCAAGCGGATATCCTGTAGCTTTCGAAGCCAATGCCGAAGAACGGGAGAGGCGGGCGTTTACTTCAATCACCCTATAATCTTCACTTTCAGGGTCATAAGCATACTGTACATTGCACTCGCCCACAATACCGATGTGACGGATAATGCGAATGGCAAGTTCGCGCAACTTATGGTAATCGGTATTTGAAAGTGTCTGTGAAGGAGCTATAACGATTGACTCCCCGGTGTGAATGCCCAACGGGTCGAAATTCTCCATGTTACAGACAGTGATACAGTTGTCGAAACGGTCGCGTACAACTTCATACTCTATTTCTTTCCAGCCTCGCAAAGACTTCTCAACAAGTACTTGAGGAGAGAAAGAAAAGGCTTTCTCTACCAGGACATCCAGTTCTTCTTCATTGTCGCAGAAACCGGAACCCAATCCGCCGAGCGCATAAGCGGCGCGAACAATGACCGGATAACCTAAATCAGCGGCTGCACGGCGAGCATCCGCGGCATTCTCTACAGCTTCGCTCTTGATCGTCTTAACATTGATTTCATTCAGTTTATGTACAAAAATCTCACGGTCTTCCGTATCTATGATGGCTTGTACGGGAGTACCGAGAACTTTCACGCCATACTTATCAAAGATTCCATCTTTGTAAAGGGCTACTCCGCAATTTAATGCCGTCTGTCCGCCGAAAGCCAACATAATGCCATCCGGTTGCTCCTTTGCAATGACTTTTTCCACAAAATATGGGGTAACGGGCAGGAAGTAAATCTGGTCGGCAACCCCTTCTGAAGTTTGTACGGTAGCAATATTAGGGTTGATGAGAACGGTGTAAATGCCTTCTTCCTTTAATGCTTTGAGTGCTTGGCTGCCGGAGTAATCGAACTCTCCAGCTTCACCTATTTTCAGTGCACCGGAACCAAGCAACAGGACTTTCTTTATATTGTTTTCTTTCATTTTGTTTTCTCTTATTGTTGTACGTTTAAAATTAGTTTTATAAATGAGAGGTTATTAGTGATTAAGGAACTCTTTTTTCACCTACCACCCCGCCCTCTGGGCACCCCTCCTCCCAAGAGGAGGAGAATAGAGATACTCTTATTAATCACTAATCGTTAATCACTTACCATTAAACTTTAATCACTAATGATACAGTAGTTTCACAAACTCATCAAACAGAAACTCTGTATCTGTCGGTCCACTGGCAGCTTCCGGATGAAACTGTGCAGAGAACCAGGGATTCCGTTTATGCCTGATACCCTCGTTAGACCCATCATTCATATTGATAAACAGAGGTTCCCAATCATCGGTCAGCGTATTATTATCTACTGCATAACCGTGATTTTGCGAAGTAATGAAGCAACGCTCTGTGCCCACCATACGCACGGGTTGGTTATGACTGCGATGACCGTACTTTAATTTATATATTCTCGCCCCACCTGCCTTGCCCAGCAGTTGGTTACCCATACAAATACCAAAGATGGGCAACTTCCCGTTCATCATAGCCTTGCGGATATTCTGTACCGCAGGATCGCAAGTATCCGGGTCACCGGGACCGTTGCTGATGAAAAGCCCGTCGAATTCTAAACTGTTATAATCATAATCCCAAGGTACACGGATAACTTCCACACCGCGTTTCAGCAGGCAGCGGATGATGTTTGTCTTGACGCCACAGTCCACAAGCACTACGCGCTTCAACTGACTATTGCCAGCCGACAATTGACTGTTAAGCTGCGCCGTGGGGGTATCTACTAAGAACTTACTGCTTTCCGTTCCGGCATAACAAATTATCTCTTTGCAACTGACCCTATCCACATAGTTGATATCACCGTAATTTCCAACTTTCAGCTCTCCATTTTCAACTGTATCGTCAAAGACGATGCTCCCCATCATCACACCATGTTCACGCAGTACTTTCGTCAGTTCGCGGGTATCAATACCTGTGATACCCGGCACATGCTCACGTTTCAACCAGTCGCTCAAGCTCTCCATGGCATTCCAGTGACTGAAGTTTTCCGAGTAATCACTTACAATGATAGCTTCGGCGTGGATATGTTCGCTCTCCATGAAAGTAGCCAGTCCATTCGGCTCAATGGAGAAAGGCGGTACACCATAATTACCTACCATCGGATAAGTGAGTGTCATCAACTGTCCGGCATACGAAGGGTCAGTCAAGCTTTCAGGATATCCTGTCATAGCTGTATTGAAGACTACCTCTCCTGTTACCGGTTTTTCGTAACCAAACGATTTGCCGTGAAAACGGCTTCCGTCGTCAAGGATAAGAGTTATATTTCTCATGTTAGTTAGTGATTAGCGTTTAGTGATGAGTGATGAGTGATTAATTAAGAATACAAAGCTAATTACTTATCATTAAACACTATTTTATTTAAATTGATAGACTTGTTCTATATAATCAATGAATGCGTTATTTAATAGTTTCACACCGCCGGGAGTGGGATAATCACCGCTGAAGTACCAGTCTCCCTTATGGTTCGGGCATGCTTCATGCAATCCTTGTAATGGTTGGTAGACAATCTCTACTTTAGCCTTTGTTCCCGCAGGTGTCAGCAGTTCCACCATCTTGGCGGAAATTTCTTCATCGGTGAAAGGGGCATAAATCTCTTTCACATAATTCATCATCTGTTCTTTCGGCAGCCCTACCTGGCCTTTCGACTTACGGTAGGCAGCGGCAATCACATCTTTCATGCCGCGGTCATTCAGCAATTCTATGGCAGCTTTGAATGCGATGAATTCGCTCATCTTCGCCATATCTATGCCGTAATAATCGGGATAGCGCACCTGCGGGGAAGAACTGACAATGACAATCTTCTTTGGCCCAAGACGGTCTAAGATACCGATGATACTTTGCTTCAGCGTTGTTCCGCGCACGATGCTGTCGTCAATGATAACCAGATTGTCCACACCCGGCACAAGGCTGCCATAAGTAATGTCATACACGTGGGCAGCCAGGTCATTGCGACTGTTCCCTTCGGCTATGAATGTGCGTAGTTTGATATCTTTGATAGCTACCTTTTCACTGCGAATACGACGAGAAAGTATTCGCTCCAACTCTTCCATATTGGGATTATGTCCCAAGGCGGCAATCTGTTGCACCTTCTCTTCATTCAGGTAATCATCCAATCCCTGAAGCATGCCATAGTAGGCGACTTCCGCCGTATTCGGGATGAAAGAAAATACGGTGTGGTCAATATCCTGATTAATGGCTTTCAGAATGTTAGGCACAAGTTTCTCACCTAACAGTTTACGTTCCCTGTAGATATCCACATCACTGCCTCGTGAAAAGTAGATACGTTCAAAAGAGCAAGGTTTCACTTTCTGCACCTTATTAATTTGTGTAGTGCGCAGCTTACCCGCTTTGTTTATCAGTAAAGCCTGTCCTGGCATCAATTCCTTGATACTGTCCACGGGAACATTGAAAGCAGTCTGTATCACGGGACGTTCGCTGGTAAGAACTGCAATCTCTTCATCCTGATACCAGAATGCAGGACGGATACCCCACGGATCGCGTACGGCAAATGACTCTCCGCTTCCGGTAAGCCCGCATATCACGTATCCGCCGTCCCATTCTTTGCTTGAAGTGCGGAGAACGTTTGCCGGGTCAATATGATCCTCAATGTAGTGAGTCACATCCATCCCTGTCAACCCTTCCGCCTCGGCAAGGTTGAAGAGACGCTCTACTTCGCGGTCAAGGCGGTGTCCTGCTTGCTCTAACATAATATATGTGTCGGCATACTTCCGCGGATGCTGGCCGATAGCTGTGATACGGGCGAATATTTCGTCTACGTTCGTCATGTTGAAGTTACCGCACATGGCGAGATTCTTGGCACGCCAGTTGTTCCGTCTCAAAACAGGGTGTACATAAGAGATACCGCTTTTCCCGGTCGTGGAGTAACGCAGGTGTCCCATGTAAATTTCTCCTGCAAAAGGCAGGTACTTCTTGGCATACTCCGCATTGTGCAGTTGTTCTTTAGTCAGATCCTTAAAATTACTTTGTATTGTACTGAATATTTCAGTTATGGCACCCGAACCGAGTGCACGTTCGCGGAACATATATTCTTCACCGGGATTGGCTTCCAGCTTGACACATGCCAATCCGGCACCTTCCTGTCCGCGGTTATGTTGTTTCTCCATCAAGAGATAGAGCTTGTTCAAACCGTACATCCATGTGCCGTACTTCTGTTCGTAGTATTCCAGAGGTTTCAGCAGACGTATCATGGCGACACCACATTCATGCTTCAATTCTTCCATCCTATTGTTATATTATTCATAAGTCCTGTACTTACTCTATGAGACATGAAACGCAAACAAAGTTTTAACATCAAAAAAGGCGGATTGTTTGAGCAAAACGATTTTTTGTCTTCTAACCGAACATACATAATTCCCTGCATTTAGATTTGCGCTGCAAAGGTATGAAATATCAAAAACATAAAGTTTATGTTTTCCCTATTTATTTATCAAAAGAATAGAAAAAAAACATTTTTATATAAAAAAGTCAATGTAAATACATATTTTATAAGCAAAAAGTTAATATGCATAATCAAAAGCAAATCAAAAGGTTTTTAATCTGCATTATGCATACTTTATCACCTGCAAAGTATGAATAATACAAGTTAGTCATATTTTTCCTTATTTTATTATCATATTGCTTTATAATTGAAAGTTTTTTTAGTAAGTTTGCTGCATTATTAATGAAAAACATATCATTTCAATGAAAAAGCAAGATTTTCTGTTTATCCTTCTGGTAGTGGTAGTCTTCCTGCCGTTCTTTGTAAGTAGTGACGTTTATAACTGGTACAAATCGTTTAATGCTGAACACGGCATGGTGATGAGTTTCCTGAAATTTGCCATTCTGGCAACATTGGGTGAAGTATTAGGGCTTCGTATCAGTGCAGGAGTGTATAACAGGCAAGGGTTTGGTATCATTCCGCGAATGGTGGTATGGGGAATACTCGGTATGGGTATCAATGCTGCCATGATTATCTTCTCCAAAGGTGTACCGCAGTTTATGGAATATATGGGGATGGCAAACGCAACCGCGACTTTTGCAAGTGATGCAATGTCCCTTGATAAGGTATGGGTGGCGCTGGCTATATCCGTAACCATGAACACAATCTTTGCTCCGGTTTTCATGACTTTCCATAAGATTACGGACACACATATTCTGATGTGCGGCGGTTCTGCCAAGAGTTTGATTACCCCTATTCCTATGACGAAGATTTTCACGGGGCTGAACTGGAATGCTCAGTGGAACTTTGTTTTCAAGAAGACCATTCCATTCTTCTGGTATCCGGCACATACAATTACTTTCATGTTGCCACCGGATATGCGCGTACTGTTCGCGGCGGTGCTGGGCATTGTGCTGGGAGTATTGCTGGCAGTGGCGGCGCGGAAGTAGAATCCATTTGTTCTATATCCGGACATAGATATATAAGGTGAGGCTGCGCCAAAGGTATAAGCCTACTATCATTCATCCGCAGATTACGCAGGATTACGCAGATTTGTTTAAAACTTAATCTGTGTTATCTGCGAAATCTGCGGATGAAAAATATCGGCTCACTTGAAAGGTTCGGTACTCTCATCCGAAGGGCTGATGCATTCACCTGAAACGTCATTTGCACTTACCCGAAATGTTCGGTGCACGAGTTTCCCAATGCTGTTTGAACTACTACGTAGTAGTGTGCAAACTACTACGTAGTAATGACCCAACTACTAAGTAGTAGTTGATCAACTATTAGTAGGTAATTGACTAACTACTACTAAGTAGTTTGCACTCTACTACGTAGTAATTAACCGGCTACCACCGGACAGTTGACCAACTCTACAGGATTAAACTAATGGTATGTAAAATAAAGAGATATTATTCAGTACAAAATAATCATGCACCGGAAGTTCCGGGTAATTCAAAACACCTTTCAGATAGTGTACTTTACTATTAACACAACCTCTCTGCGCATTTATAGACTGACCTCCGTCACCACCTGTCCGTCGAACAAATTAATGATGCGTCCCGCATAGCCTGCATCGTGCTGTGAGTGGGTCACCATCACGATGGTAGTTCCTTCTTTGTTCAGTTCACTCAGCAGTTCCATTACTTCTTTACCGTTCTTGGAGTCCAGGTTACCGGTAGGTTCATCGGCAAGAATCAACTTCGGATTGGCTACCACGGCACGGGCGATGGCTACACGTTGTTGCTGACCACCGGAGAGTTGTTGCGGGAAGTGTTTGCTGCGGTGCGTAATTGCCATGCGTTCCATAGCTGTTTCCACGCGGCGTTTACGTTCGGCGGCAGGGATACCCATGTAGAGCAACGGCAGTTCGATGTTTTCGTATACGTTCAGTTCGTCAATCAGGTTGAAGCTTTGGAATACGAAACCAATGACACCTTTACGCAGGCTGGTGCGTTGTGCTTCGGTGTATTTGGATACTTCCTTTCCATTGAGGTAGTATTCTCCGCCCGAAGGGTTATCAAGCAAACCAAGGATATTCAGTAATGTGGACTTGCCGCAACCGGAAGGTCCCATAACTGCGACGAACTCACCTTCTTTCACTTCGACATTTACATTGTTCAAGGCCCATGTCTGCACTTCTTCTGTCTTGAAGATTTTTTGCAGGTTTACTGTTTTAATCATAATGGTGATAATTTAAATTAGTAATATTGTTTATTCGTTTTTTATTATCTCGGCCGGATTGATATGCATGATCCGGTAGATTTTGTATGCTGTAGTAAGGAATACCATCAGGGCTACACTGAAGAATATCACTATGCCCCAATCCCATCCCTGTATACATTTCACTACGTCATCGTTTATTGATAGCAGCATCAGTCGTACCAACGGATAAGCAACTGCAAATGCCAACAGGAAAATCACCAGATAAGCTTTACCAAATATTCCGGCGATAATCCACGGAGTGGCTCCGTTGATTTTACGGATGGCTATTTCTTTCTGTCGGCTGACTGTGTCCATGGAGATGGCCGAATAGATGCTCAATATTACCAATAGAATACTTACAATAGCCAGAATTGCCATCGCTACTTGTGTCATATACATCGATCCCATCAGGGTTTGTTTATTATCGGCCAAAGAACGGACTTCAAGAGGTAAAGTTGTGGGTACGTAGTTACGGCAGATCTCAGTGATACGGCGTATACTTTTGGTAACATCCGTACCCGGCGCCAGTTTGAAGTAGAAATACCTGGAACGGTTACTGGGGAAGAACGCCGAACCTATGGTTCTTTCCTGGGTTTCTTTATAGAGCTTCTTAAAGGTACCGATGATACGGTAACTCTGACCTTCAATCTCTACCCTGTCTTGCACACTGTCCTTATCCAGTTGCAGCCTGAAATCCTCACTGACATAAACGGTACCTTCTGCCTCTCCACCCACTTCTTTTCCTTGTAGTGGGATGTTCAGGAATTTAAAGTAACTCGGGGTTCCCTCTGCTATAGTAATACTGACCATCGATTGGTCGGCTTTTTTGTAGGTACGCACAAAATGACTTCCGATTTGCAAGTCACCTGTCATAGTCAGTGTCTCTATACACTCCGGCAGAGCCTGAATATCGGACAATATAGGGTTTATATTCTGCCGCATGCGTTGGGTGTTCACTTTTAAGGAAATGATATTTTCTTCTTCTTCAGACGTTAGCGGGCTATATGCCCGGCCGAACGTTTCGTGCAACAGCATATTAATACCGAGCGTGCTGCCCACAAAGAATATGGCAATGCCCAGTTGTAACCACATCATGACCGAACGGAATATGTGGCGACTGTGATTTCTGCTGATTTGGCTGATAATGCTCACTTGCCGTAACCGACGGATAGGAAACCATATCGCCAGCGTACATACTGCCAGAAGTGCGATATATATCTGAAGCTGTACAATGTAGATAGCCGACAATGGCAAATCCGGCATATCCTGACTCGGAATGTATATTTCCGCAAGATTTATCATGATCTCCGTCACGCCCAGAGACAAGAGAAAAGCGATGGATATCATCCAGAATATTTCAGTGAAGAGAAGCAGGAACAGTCCTTTTATTTCCGAACCCATGCACTTCCGCAATGCTATCTCTCGCTGACGGTTATAGAACATCTGAATAATGAATTTGAGAAAGTTTATCAATCCTGAAATCAGGATAAGCGAGGCAATGAATAGTACCAATAATTGCACAATTTCCAATTCTTTGTCCTGTCGCGCACTGAACATGGCGTAAGGGTGAACTGTATCTTCATTCTGCTGCCACGTTATGGACTGCAGACTCTTGTTCAATGTTTCCAAATCAGTTTTAGGAGATAGATAGCCATATACTCTCAGGGCATAATAAGACATGATTTCATAGGAAAAATAACAATCTACCTTTGGGTCTTGTAGCCCATTATCTTCCACTACATTCACGACTTTAAAGCTTTGTATTGTATTTTCCGCTATACTTTGTGGGTCACTAAAGCGTATGGTTGTCCCAATAGGATTTGCAGTACCGTACGCTTTGCTTGCAAATTTATGGGATAATACCACTTCATCCGGTGCTTCGGGAAGTCGACTGCCATGTAGCAACTTTCTGTTGTTATAAGAGAAAAAGTTACTGTTAATCCCTTTACAACCTATCAGAAAAGGTAAGTTACGTTGTTCGTTATCAATGACTTCTATTTCCGTTGAAATATAAAAAGATTCTATGGTCAGGCACTCTAACCCACTGATAGATTGCTCTTCCAGTCGCTTTACTTCACTGGTTCGAAAAAAAGAATTTTGTTTCTGCACTCTTATCCGTCGCTCGCTGTCAGGTAAGTTTTCAAGTTTTGTCCACTCCTGCATGAAAAAGCATACGATGGTATAGCATACGATTCCCACTGCCAGGCAAAGGGCGGAAATGAAACTGTGAGTCTTGTACTTCAACAGATTTCGTAGAGCAACTTTCAAATAATGTAATATCATAAGTTTATGTTAGTTATGTAGTTCTTATTCACTCTTAATTGCTTCTGCCGGATTTTGTCGTGCAGCCTTATTCACCTGCCATAACAAAGTAGCCAACGAAATAGCCGTAACTACCACTAAACCTATTATGAATAATCAATAGTGATGGGGCTTTTACGGCAAACTCTAATAATAAGATTCAAATCTTGTGCCAAAGTTATAACTGATTGTTTATTAAATAAATACCGGTTTTAACAATATAAATTCAGTGTGCTATACTGCACAAAAATAGTGCATATTCGCACAAGTAGTACATTATGTAGCTATGAATGTGAGGATTACTATACATGACTAATGCATTGCATCTCTACAAAATGAAACGCTTCCGTTACTCACTCCGTATCACCCACGCCGGGTTGGCAGATGCAGCTTTTCGCGTTTGCCAAATGAGAGTGAGCAGAGATACTCCGGCGGTAATCACGAGGGCAACGGCGAATATCCACCACGAGAGCGCCGTGCGGAAAGCAAATCCCTCCAGGTAACGGTGTATGGCAAACCATGCAACCGGCGCAGCAATCACAAACGCAATCCCCAACAGATACATATACCGTTTCAGCAGGACAGCCAACACTTCAGCGGTGGTGGCGCCGTTGACTTTGCGGATGGCGATTTCTTTCTGCCGCAGTTGGACGTCGAAGAGCGAGAGACTGAACAGACCGAGCACCGAAATACCGATAGCGATTGCCGTAAAGAGCGAATAGATAGTGGCTACTTTGCGATCCTCATCATAGATTTTCGCAACATCATCCTCGATAAACGAGTAGGTAAACTCCCCTCCTATCAGCTCCTGATGCAGCGCCTGCATAAACTCGATGGCCTCCTGCTTGCTGCGTCCGGGAGCGATTTTAGCCATGATGGGATTCTCGAAAAAGTTCTGCCCATAAACAACGGCCATAGGAGGTACCTTATGTCCTAAGTGAGCGGTATGGAAGTCTTTTACCACCCCTACGATGTCCCATGCCGGATTAGTCTTCATCTCTTCCTGCATATCCCTGTCGCCGACGTGCCACAACCGCCGTTCCGGTTGTATTTTATCGGCGTTGATGTCCGTAATGCCCATATAGGGTAATGCCGATTCAGTCAGTAACAGGTGATAGGTGCGGAAGTTGTCCTGTTCGGCGTTGAACATACGTCCCTGTGTCAGTTCAATGCCGAAGAGTTTCATCCAGTTCTCATCTGCGAGCACGACGGAAAGCGGTTTCAGCTCGCTGTCACCCTCATCAAGCCGGAAGTTTATAGTTATCTCGCTCCCAACCGGATTCCATCCTGACGAAACTCCCGTGAAGAGCGGTGAGGAGGCAATCCGGTCAAAGATCATTTCACCTTTTGCTTCGGCCTCTTCCTGGTCATCGTAAGTACCGTAGTTTCTTATGAACGGGACGCGAATGATGTTTTCAGTCGTGTAACCCGGATCGGCGTTCAACATAAAACGCAACTGTTTGAGGAAGAGCAACGAGACGGCAATCATCCCGATGGTCAGCACATACTGGAAGACGAGGAACACCTGCCGGGCAGCCCCGCGCCCACCCGTCTTGCCGACGCTTTGCAGCGACTTGATTGGGGCGGCGTAGTTGTAGTGCACAAAGGGAAAAGCGGTGGTCACTACCGGCAGTCCCGCCAACAGCCCGAGGGCGAGCAAGAAGTCGAACCGGCGGAAAGGTATCTGCTCAATGCCCAGCAGGTTGCGTATGGCGGGATTGAGTACCTCTGTCAGCGCAAGGGCGATAACTAAGGCCAGACCAATCATCAGGATGTTTTCAATAAACAGTTGCAGAAACACTTGCCGCCCCGGTGCACCGAACACCTTCTTCATTCCGAATTCACGCCCCCGCCGCAGCACGACCGCCGTGTAGATATTGATAAAGTTGAATATTCCCACTAAGCCTATCAGCAGTCCCACCAGGCTCAGTACAATGATTGAGGAGCGTACGCCCTGCTTATAAGGCCAATGATTTGGGATTGTGGTATCCAAATAGACCTTTTTCAGCGGGAATAACTGGAAGCGAACGGATGCTCCCAAATATGTTCGGCTCACGAAGTAATTGCTGTACCGTTCGTTCAGCGCCCGGTAATCCTGATTGGGGTGGAGCAGCACAAGCGTATTATCGGGGGCAGCCCAATTCCTGGTGTGCGAATAGGGAATGATGGCCTCGAATTCCATCGAGCTTTTTGTCCGCGTGGAGCCGATAATGCCGGTGACAGTCAGCGACTTGTTTGTCATCGGTAAGGTTAACTGCCGGCCCAAAGGGTCTCTATCGCCGAAAACCTTGCGGGCGAACTCTTCGGTAATCAGCAGGTTGTCCGGAGCCGATACATCACCGCTCCCGTTGATAACCGGATAGTCGAGGATTTGCAGGAAACTGGTGTCAACCGCTGCCATACGGATTATATACTGGTTCTCGCCCTGTAGCAACTCTACATTGTCGAGCAAGATGAAATTACTCCACCGTTCGATGGCTGGGTCTGGGCGCAGGTCAATAAAGTCTTTGTCCCTGTGGTAGTTCTTGATGCCATGCATTTCTATTCTGCTGGCATTGGTGGCAAATTCCACAGTCGTGACATAGATTCTGTCAAGACGTGAGTTGAAGTGGTCGATTGTCATCTCGCTGTGTACATAGCGTACAATTACAATCACACAGGCCAGGCTTAGCGCCAGCCCAAACACGTTGACCGCACTGTATAGTTTGAAATGTATCAGCGAACGTATCGCTAAATGGAGATTCTTCATGTGTACTGTTGTTTTAGGAGTGATATTTTCAGGTAATATCTGACTCATTGTTTTTACTTCTTATTCGTTCTTAATCACTTTCGCCGGATTAGTCCTCGCTATCCTCAGAATGCGGAAAAGTATTGTGATAGCTGTAACAAAAGTAACAACCAGGAAAATGCAGAGCCAGAACAAGAAACCGCAATCAAAGAATACTGTGTACATCCGTTTCCATAGCATCAATACAGCATATACAAGCGGAAATGCTATGACGGCACTACATAACAACAAGATGATATAAAGCCGGGCGAACAGCAAAATGATTTGTGGAACATTCGCCCCATTCACTTTGCGGATGGCAACCTCTTTCTGACGGCGTTCCGTATCAAGCGTGATGCTGGAGTACACACCAAGCAAGGTAATGATGATGCTGACTATGGCAAAGAACAGAATAATATCTTTCAGATTGTACTCAATGGCCTGTACTACATGAATATCATCCAAGAGCGTTCGGATTTGGCAAGTTATGTTCTCGGGGAGCATCTCACGACAGACTTTCTCTATCCATTGAACTACCTCTTTTTGCTGTCCGGGATGGCTCTTGATATAGCAATGGCCTATATAACCGGAAGAATCATAAGGTATAAAAGCATATCCACTACTACGATTATATACATCTGCCTGGAAAGGAGCGGATATTCCACATATTGTGTAATCAGTGTTCTGGCTATATAAGTTCATGCCGATTACATCTTTTTTCTGTATTTCCTGCCAAGCTCTGTCCACTATAATCTCTTTTTCTGTTTGTGGGATACTTCCTTGCTCTATGGGAATATTCATGAAAGAGAAAAAATTGGATGGAACAGCCATGAGACTAATATCAATCCAGGAGTTTTCATTTCCTTTCTCTGTCGTCAATCCATTTCCTGACATTCCATACATATAACCGATATCCGACAATAAGATTTCTTTCACTCCGGAATGTTGTTTGAAGCGTTCTATCATGGTCAGTTTCTCTTTATTCTTCATGAACGAATAATCCAATGGAATACTTAAGGTTTCCATCTTTTCTTTCCGGCTTAATGTGTGGAATAAGGTATCGGTGGTTTTTTCTGATTGCAGGTATAAGGCAACTGTCAACGATACGAATATCCAACAAATAAAGAATTGGGTGCCCAGCATAAAGTTGCGTCCCCATGCTTTTCCTCTGCGTTTATTGCTTCCATGAATGCCTGTTTGTATTGAAATCCCGTTGATACGGACAGAAACAAACAAGCAAATGATGGCACAGAGTATGATGAGAAAAACGATGTATTGCAAGGCATGTACCAAAAGAATTTTAGCAGTAAAGGACATTGCCATGCCCGGCAAAGAGAAATCTATATGGTCTCCAAGTAATTCTATTCCACAAAGTACTAATAGAGATGATATGGAAACTACAATCAATGATTGCGTAAGTAGCAGGCTGAATAGTTGTTTCCGGTTACAACCTACCATCTTCATGATGCTGTGCTCTTTGGTACGATTAAAGAAAGAACCTATGAGAAAATGAAAGAAGTTAATCAATCCTACCAGCAATATCAATGTGCCTATGGTTCCGGTGACTAATGCCAAATAGGAAACTCCTTGTTTTTTTAGTAGAGTTGCTCCCATACGGCTGGCGGTGATGGTATATGTTTTATTATACAAAGTATAAGTATAGCCTCTTTGGGAAATATGTTTTTCTAATGCAGCACAGGTGGTTTGCGGTGATAACAGAACATAGGTATTTGCTCCTGTCATGTTGTGGCGTTTAGGGCTTTGCAATAGGCCCTCGCTGTCATTTAGAGTCAGTACGTCTATACTTTGCATAAAATCAATGCTGTTGTTGAGAGGTATATCCTCCATTACAGCCTGAATGGTGTATACGATGCCTCCTGTATTCGGGGTACTTGCAGGGGACGTAGTGAGTCTTCTCATCAGAGTCATGTGCTTGCCAATGGCACTTTCTGCATTACCGAATATTTTGACAGCAAGGGATTGGCTCAGAATAACGGAATTAAGAGATTGGCTTGCCATCTTCCAATGTCCTGCCACCATTTTCGGGGTGAATACTTTATTGTAGCAAGTATCTGTTTCAATCGTTCTGAGTTCATAAGGCAATGTCTTATCCGGAGAGACTTCCACATAGAAAGAACGTTCACGCGAATAGGTTATGCATGATATGGCCTCTACCTCTCCCATAGACCAGGTGCGAAGTTCTTCAGATAAGGGTACAGGAGTACCGGAAAAATAGTTGTCTGTATTACTGTCGTAGAGGTTTAGTTCGGCTATGCGACCATAATTGGCGAAACAATGATTGGTGTTATCTACAAAACGGCTGCAATACATACAGACGCAGAAGCATAACAGCCCCACTGACAGCCCGATAATGGATATGATGTTCTGTGTCTTGTATTTACACAGGTTCCTAATTGCTATTTTCAGATAATGTAGTATCATGGTTTTTACTTCTTATTTGTTTTTACTTCTTATTCGCTCTTAATCGTTTCTACGGGATTCGTCCTTGCTGCCAGATAACTATGCAAACATACAGTTAATATAGTAATGAACGCCACTATCAGAAATGGAAGTATAAAAGTCCAGGCAGACCATTTGGCACAATGGGCAAATTGTTCTCTCCAGTGCTGCATAAGCCGGAAAACAACCGGAATAGCGATGATATACGCTAAGCCTATCTGCCAGAAAAACGATTTATTTATCTGCCACATGATTTGCAAGGTGGTGGCACCGTGTATCTTACGGATACCGATTTCACGGATACGCTGGCGCGTGGCATACCAAGATATACCAAACAAACCGAAGCAGGTCAGTATTAATCCAATGAGTGAGTAGCTGATAAGCACCTTGGACAGTATGAGTACTTTATTATTATATTTTATGAATGTCTGATGCATATCTGTATAAGTAAATGCCTGACCTGGATTCATATTTTCCCATATCTGCTGTATTGCTTTCAAGGTCTCGGACTTATTCTTTGCTCTTAGTCTGATTTGCAGGAATTGAGCCTTTCTCAACTCTTCCGTAGGAGGAAAATGAATAATGATGGGACATACGGCATTTTCCAGGGAACTGATAGGGAAATCTTCTATTATTCCACCGATGATATAGGTGGAGTCTGCCGATGCATCAAACTCTCGTAAAGGATGTCCGATAGGTGAAACTCCGGCAGACAGCATAGTCCTGACATAACTTTCGTTCACTACGACGGGATAGGCATAATGTTGTTGGAGGATTTCCGGTGCTTCACCTTGTAATAAGTGAATCCCTATAGTCTCCAGAAAGTTTTTATCGGAATATAGTTCCAGTAAATAAGAGCGTTCTTCTCTCCCATCGGCCTGTTTAAGTTCGATATTGCGTATCATTGAATGCAATACGGAGGTTGAAGAAAGAGTGATGCTCTCTATACCTTTCACATTCTGCTGCAACTCACGCATGAGTGGTGTTGCGGGAGGACCGTCATAGCTTCCTGTTTCTATCCGGTCTTCATAGCAATAGGCGCGTTCTTTAATAAGTTGCATTTGTCCGTTGGCTACCAGAGTTGCAAACAACAGACCGATAGAAATAACAAACTGCAGAATGACCAGGAAGTACACAAGCATACGCTTCTTTTTGCCCGTATATGCTGCTTTGTATTCGTTAAGTGACATACGTGATAACTTATGGCTGATGTAAATGCCCGGAACTATAGCAATAACAAGTACGAATAACAACAGCAACGGAAGCATCTGCATGCTAAAGAAAAAGCGAAAATTAAGATGCGCACCCACTAACTGATTAAAGAACGATAAACTGTCGCTGATTATCAGCAACGAGAGTAGGAATGAAAATATAACCGTAAGAAATGCATCGCCGAACAATTGAAGACGGATGTCTTTCAGTGTACTTCCCATGAGTTTCTCCACGTGTATCATTTTCAGTTGCTGCAAAGTACGGCTCAGTGTGAGGTTACTGTAATTGAAGCAGGCAATAATAAGTATCAGCAAAGCAGCAACAAGACTGATATAAAGGAATTGTGCATTACCTTGTTGTACATACCTCAATATTTGCTGAGTATTACTGTCGGGAGTGACAAAATACAAGTCCTTCAGTGGGTCGATGTAGTATTGTGTTTCTCCGGAAAGTAAAGTAGGAACTTTGTCCTTGTTTATTTTTCCTGCCAATGTTTGCGGATGGCTCCCGGCAGAGAGTTTCAGTAATGTGAAGCCACCCCAGAAGTTGGCATCAATACCCGTCAACAAGTCAAAGTGTAGAAAAGATTGCGGACGGTCTTTTACTACTGCTCTGATTTCGTAAGTTTTATTATTACCCATCCTGCCAATGTCCAAGTGTTTACCTACCGGATTGCCAGTTCCGAATATTCTTTTTGCAAACTTTTCACTGATAGCCAATTGATCGGAATGTTTTAATACATCCTTTAAGTTTCCGACATTTACCTTATAATCAAAGAATTTGACCAGAGAGGTATCTACACAGATGAAAGTAATATCAGTGAACAGGGCATCTTCCAGTTTACAGTATTCTGCTCCCATTTCATTTATACGCAGAAAATCCTCTATTTCCGCATAATTATCTCTCAGCATGACAGGTATATTTTCAACTGCATAGGCTACTTTCTTGTTCTCCTGCATCGGGTCGTCCTGACGCAGACAAAAAATGCGTTCTTTATTCAGGTTGGAACTTTCGATATTGTACTCATGTATAAAGAAGGTAAACAATAGGTTGGTACATGCCAAACCAACAGTCAGGCTGAATAAAGAGATGAGGAAAAATATTTTGTTTCTCCACCATCCACGGATTATAAACTTGAATATAATGAAATAGCTCATAGCATTTATTTGTTTTATTCGCTCTTTATCACTTCTGCCGGATTTTGTCGTGCAGCCTTATTCACCTGCCATAACAAAGTAGCCAACGAAATGCCTGCCACAATCAGTATGGCAATCATATATATGAATATACTAACAGGTGCTTTAACTACGAAATTCTTTGTATAGATGTATATCAGATAGTAAGATAATGGTACGGTAAGCAGTGCTGCCCCTCCTATCACCCATATATATTTGCGGAATAAGATTGAATATAAGTTCCGCAATTGTGCTCCGTTTACTTTTCGTATAGCAATCTCGCGGTATCGTTGGCGGATATCGAAGAGGGAAAGGCCAAACAGCCCCAAAGCCGAAACAAAGATGGAGATGGCAGAGAAAAGCGTGAAGACAGTTGATACGCGGCGGTCTTCGCGATATAGAGCCTGCACATCTTCTTCCAACCAGTGATAATCAAATTCTTCGGTATTGAAAATCTCTTGTCTGACCTTTTTCAGATAAGAGATAAGTTCTTTCTCTTTACCGGTTTTACAGGCTATCTGGTATTGTGAACCACCACCACTGGGAGACACCATGAATACAAGAGGCTTCTTACCGGCAGTAAGATGTCCGGTGTAGTAGTCTTCTACAACTGCTTCTACAGGCATCAAAGATGTTCCGCCTTCTACTATTTCCCCATTCATACCCATAGAAATCCAAAGAGCTTGTTCTCCCCTGACAAATGCTTCATCACGTTTCGTATAGCCGAAGGCTTTCATGGCAGCTTCGTTCATGACTACCAGATATTTACTGTATCCTTCAACTTTATCGGGCAATGCATTGTCTTTCATCTGTAACTCATAAAATTTGAAAAAGTCGAGAGGTACCCACATCAGCATCATATTTTGTTTCACGTCTTTATCATTTATAAGAGCGAATGTACCTGCGCTTCCTGCTCCTAAAATGCCAGATTGTGACGGTTCTCCACGGAACCACTGCTCAATGAAGGGGCATTCTTCCAGCTTTTGCTCAATGATCTGAACATCTTGCCTGTACTTCTCTTTTTGTTCATTACTCTCTGAATACCAAGTTTTGGAGAGAGGTACCAAGTTGGCGTATAATATACCCTTTGTACGGAATCCCGGAGGAGTATCTTGCAAAAAGTGGAGGTGACTGCTGAAATACAATGATAATATAATGAGCAATAAAGTGATACTATACTGAATAAACAGGAAGACTGTGCGGGTTGCAACAGATTGGCGTGTTCCTCCGATGGAGCGTATGGATATGATAGGGGGCAGATAATTGTATTTGATAAAGGGATAGATTGTGGTGATTAATGGTAAAAGTATCCAAATACCTAATGACAACTGCCAGTCAAAAGCTGTATAGGAAATGTCACTTTCAAGCAACCGGTTAGCATACCCGGAGAATATCTCGATGAAAAACCATGTCAGCAGCAAGGCGATGGATATCATTAATGCATTCTCTGTCCATAGTTGCATGAAGAGAGTGCGTCCCTGTACCCCGAAGACTTTCTTCACACCATATTCTTTAGAACGTCTTAGCATGAAGACCATATAGATATTGACAAAATTCAATATGCCTGCCAATAATAACAACAGGCATACCCCCGTCAGTATCAGGATGTGGGAACGGTTGCTGTAATGCCATATTTCAGGATCATCGCCGGAAGCCGCCAATTCTTTGTTCCAATAAAGTTGGTTGACAGATACAAAGTTATACCGTATTCTAAACCCCTGTGATGTTTGGCGGTAGACGTTACTGGAAGCATTAATGACATCCACATCGACTCCGGGCATAAAGCGTAATAGTTCAACATACATTCTACTCCATTCTCTTCTTGTTTTAAGGTCCAGATTTACCACAACATCAAATGCCAGTGAAGATTTGCATGTCGGTTCATCCAATATGCCGCAAATAGTGAGATGTTTGCCTCCGGAATATTCCATAGTTTTCCCTATCGGGTCTTTTTCTCCAAATACACGTTTAGCGAATTGCCGGGTGACAAGAGCTTCTTCCGGTGCTGCCATACGTTTGCCCTTTAGCGGATAGTTAAAGAAGTGGAAGAAAGCTGTATCAGTTGCTAATATCTGGACTGTATATGGCTTTTCACCAATCGTCACATTATCATTGCAGAACGTAATGAAGTTACTTCTTTCTTTGACCGCCTCAGGCTGAAAATAAACAGTGTCCGCTCCGCTATCTACCCCTACACTGCCCGGAAATACGTTACCATCTATGTCGCGAAGTGGAATATAAACATTTTCAGCATCCGTGCAATGTGTGTTTACCCGGAGTTCCCGGTGAATGTAACGGACTAATATGATAGTACATGCCAGACTAAGTGCCAACCCGATTACGTTAATAACCGTATATGATTTAGAGCGTATCAGGAAACGCCAGGCGTATTTAAGTGTTTTCATGTTTTTATTCTATTTTCTTTTTGTAACTCTATGTTCTGTTATTCATACTTCATTATTTCAGCCGGGTTTATATTGGCCGCTTTGCGTACTTGCTACAACAGCATACCCAACGAAATAGCCATAACTACCACTAAACCTATTATGAATAATTGATAGTGATGGGGCTTTTACGGCAAACTCTAATAATAAGTTTCAAATCTCGTGCCAAAGTTATAACTCATTGTTTAACAGATAGATAATGTTTCAGGCTATGCGAAACCGGTGTGCTATAGTGCACAAAAATAGTGCATATTCGCACAAGTAGTACACTGCGCAGCTATGAATGTGAAGTCTGTGATGCAGAGAGACAGTGTCTTACCCTGTTATCTAATCTTTAACATTTTAAGATATAATTGAGATTGCTGTTTGAATATTCAGTACTTTTGCAGAGAAGAAACAACTTTTTGTTATGACAACGGAAAATAGAATCATGTATTTTGAAAGTCGGGCAGACTGGCGGAAGTGGCTGACTGACAACTTTGATACTGCCAATGAAGTTTGGTTTGTATTTCCTCATAAGTCGTCGGGTAAGAAAAGCATTTTGTACAATGATGCAGTTGAAGAAGCCCTTTGTTTCGACTGGATTGACAGTACAATAAAGCAACTCGACAGCGAACATAGAATTCAGCGCTTCACTCCCAGAAATCCTAAAAGCACTTACTCACAGTCCAACAAAGAGAGGCTTAAATGGCTGTTGGACAATGAAATGATACACCCAAAGTTTGAGGATAAGATACGAAATGTTTTATCCGAACCTTTTGTTTTCCCCAATGATATAATGGAGAAATTGAAAGAAGATAATGCGGTATGGAACAACTATCTACGCTTTTCCGACTCATACAAGCGCATCCGGATTGCATACATTGAAGCAGCAAGGATACGTCTTGAAGAATTTGAAAAGCGGTTGAACCACTTCATTAGCAAAACGAAGGAGAATAAAAAGATAACAGGATTTGGCGGAATTGAGAAATACTATTGATGGGAATCAGTAGTTAAGAAGTTAAGGCGGAGATATAATTTCTCAAGCCTGCGTTTCTGCATATTCCGGGCAAGAATAGCTAACAATTCTTCAGGGCTTTCTATGTCGAAATTATAAAGCAATGGCATATCATTGTATTTGATTAGTTCGATAATCGCTATATTCAGATATTATTGTATCTGAATGCAAAGGTAGTGTTTTTGCTTCTGAAATCAAAATAATGTGAAGCAGGAGTTAAGCACCGGAACTTATTTATGTAGCGATGCCGGGTTACTCCACATCTTGTAAGCTATTTTAAAGATTACCTGCTTCGCCCCAAACTGGCTCAGAACCCACTTTACCCCCATCCAGAACATGTTTTGAGAGGGGGTAGTCTAAGTATACGANNAATAGGGTTCAGTCGTATACTGAATGCCATTCAGTCGTATACTGAACCCTATTCACTATACGACTGATTTATAATGGGTATAACAGGTATTATATTTATATTCTTTTTTTACTATAAAATGCTTACATCGTGATAAAACTCATCACGACACTGTTAAACTCCTCCGGATTATCCATATTGGCGCAATGCCCCGCGCTTCTGATGATGTGAAACTCACTGCCGGGTTCATCCTTGTGCCATTGCGCAGCCATTTTCAGTGCAAGTTCACTGTCTTTTTCTCCGGACAGAATAAGCAAAGGCCAACCTCGCTCCACACTCCGGTTGGCAATCAGAGAGCCTAATCCCGACATGACGGTGAACGATTTTCGCGTAAAGTGTTTTGCACTCTCGTAGCAACGCATCTGTTCGCTTTCGTTTATTGCAGAAACGCGCGCCGTGTATCTACGGAACGCATCCATCGAAAAGAGCATCTTAAAGAACCACTTAAACATCTCCCGTCCCTGAGCTTTCGCCACTTGCGGTTGCTCTTTGTTGATGTTGTATCCGCCCAACGCTGTGAGCGACAGAACCTTGCCGGGGTATTTAAGCGCGAAATCCTGTGCAAGCAACGAACCTAAAGAAACACCCACAAGATGCGTTTGCTTGCGGTTTTCCGTTTTCAGTATCTCTGCGACGTAAGCGGCGGTTGCTCTCATTTTATCTTTCGCGTTCCCTACTCCCGTTAACCCGTGTCCCAACATATCGACGGTTATCACTCGATAGTTGCATGAAAAACAGTCGATTTGGTGGTCAAAACAATGGTGGTCGCCGAATGCCGGATGCAGAAAGACAATTGTCTCTCCCTGCGGGTTGCCGCTGATAAAGTAATGTGCCGTGTTCCCGTTATGCTCAATGGTTTTGTGTTCAATCCTGCTTTTGATTTGAGTATTCATTGTTCCACTGTTTATTAAGTTTGTTGATTTCGCTATCTTTAGGTTCATTGATATTGCTGTATTTAATTCCTTTGCCATTGCTGTTAAATACGCTGCCAAAGATACGAAATATAAGTCTGTGTTCAAACCACCATTAAAATCTCATTTAAAAGAGAAACATGTGAAGAATATTTCTTATTTTTGCGCTATAGAACTGAAAAACAGACATATTGTATGACTGACATCACCATTCCTTATGCCATAGCAGATTTCGCCGAACTGCGTCAGCGTGGTTTTTACTACGTGGATAAGACCCGGTATATCCTCGAACTGGAACGCTATAAAGCACCCGTATTCCTGCGTCCGCGCCGTTTCGGGAAAAGCCTGCTGGTTTCCACTCTGGCTTATTATTACGATACTCAAGTTTCGGAAGTAGAT
>NZ_DBDF01000130.1 GCF_002293435.1 Bacteroides sp. UBA939
CCCAGGAGGAGGAGAATAGAGATACTCTTGTTAATCACTTATCACTAAACACTAATTACTAATCACTGCGAAGCTCCGCTTCGCCAAGTTATCATTTAGAAAACAAAATAGGAAGTATAATTTAAAGAAATACGAAAGATGAAAGTGTTATTATTAGGAAGCGGCGGCCGTGAACATGCCTTAGCCTGGAAAATAGCTCAAAGCCCCAAAGTAGAGAAACTGTTTATCGCCCCCGGCAATGCCGGAACCGGCGAAGTAGGCGAGAACGTAGCCATCAAAGCAACCGATTTCCCTGCCTTGAAAGCATTTGCCTTGGAACAAAAGATAGACATGATTGTGGTAGGCCCTGAAGACCCGTTGGTGGAAGGTATCTATGATAATTTCACGGAAGACGTTACCACACAACATATTGCCGTCATCGGTCCTACTGCCAAAGGCGCCCAACTGGAAGGCAGTAAAGAGTTTGCCAAAGGTTTCATGGAACGTCACAACATTCCAACAGCCCGCTATAAGAGCATCACAGCGGATAATCTGGAAGAAGGCTTTGCCTTCCTCGAAACCCTGGAAGCCCCGTATGTATTGAAAGCCGACGGACTTTGCGCCGGAAAGGGCGTACTTATTCTGCCTACTTTGGAAGAAGCCAAAAAGGAATTGCAGGAGATGCTGGGTGGCATGTTCGGTGAGGCCAGCGCCACTGTGGTCATTGAAGAATTCCTTAGCGGCATTGAGTGCTCCGTATTTGTACTGACAGACAGCAAGAATTATAAGGTACTGCCCGTTGCCAAAGATTACAAGCGCATCGGTGAAGGGGACAAAGGCCTTAATACCGGTGGTATGGGAAGCGTCACCCCTGTTCCTTTCGCCGACGAAGTATTTATGGAAAAAGTACGTACCCGCATCATTGAGCCAACCATCCGTGGTTTACAGGAAGAGAACATACTCTATAAAGGCTTTATCTTCCTCGGTTTGATTAATGTGAAAGGCGAACCGATGGTTATTGAGTACAACGTCCGCATGGGAGACCCTGAAACGGAAAGCGTTATGTTGCGTGTGCAAAGCGATTTTGTAGATTTGCTTGAAGGTGTGCGCGACGTGAACCTCGACACCAAATCCTTAGTGATGGACCCGCGCACGGCTGCATGTGTTATGCTCGTCAGCGGCGGATATCCCGAAGCATATAATAAAGGTGAAGTAATGACCGGATTTGAAAAAGCCGCCGTTACCGACAGTATTTTATTCCATGCCGGAACAGCGATGAAAGACGGACAGGTTGTAACCAACGGAGGTCGTGTTATTGCCGTCTGTTCGTATGGTGAAACGAAAGAAGAAGCTCTTGCCAAGAGTTATAAAGTAGCGGACATGATTGACTTTGAGAAGAAGTATTTCCGCCGCGACATAGGTTTCGATTTATAAACAACAATGAAGTAGAATCGCTTTGATACGAAGTAAACGATTACAGAACCGGATTACGACAGGACGTTTCACACTTCCTGTCATTACCTTGGTGTCAATATTCTGTTGGGTATTGTCCTCCGCCTTATTGCCCGAGACACAGGTAATGAAGAACGATTACTCCTTATGGGAAACAGTTACTTATTACAGCATTCCGGCGTGGGCGGGCATTCCCTTAAATTTCATCCTTTATGGCGTAATCGGTTACTTCCTGATAGCGTTGAATAATACTTTTGCCATTATCCGTATGCGCGCATCCGTGCAGACATCCATTTATTTTCTACTGCTATCTGCCTGTCCGGCTCTGCATGAGCTACATGCCGGAGATTTTGTTTCATTAGCTTTCCTGTCGGCATTGTTCATGTTGTTTAAGAGTTCCCAGCATCCTTATCCGGCAAGTAATTTATTCTACTCATTTTTGTGCATCGGGGCGGGTAGCTTGCTCTTTCCGCAATTGACGATGTTTGTTCCTGTTTTCTGGATAGGCGCATATAACTTTCAGGCGCTCACTTTCAGAAGTTTCCTCGGAAGTCTTATCGGTTGGAGCTTGCCTTACTGGTTCCTGTTGGGATATACTTATTGTAGCGATAATATGGAGTTGTTCTATCAGCCTTTCATGGAACTGGTTTCTTTCCGGCCTGTTACCCTGCAAAGCCTGCCATTGTGGGAGATTGCTACGTTGGGATATTTGCTCTTTCTGTTTGTGATAAGTTCCGTTCATTGTCTGGTAGCAGGTTATAAAGATAAGATACGCACTCGCAGTTATTTGTATTTCCTTATTTTCCTGAGTGTCTGTATCTTTGTCTACATCCTGTTGCAATCCACTCTGTCACTTCTTTTGCTGCCTTTGTTACTGATATGTATCAGCATTCTGACAGGACATTTTGTAGTATTGACGAACAGTCGCGCTTCTAATCTGTTCTTTATATGTGCTCTCGTTGGGGTGATACTTTTATTTGGCTTTAATATATGGACGCTTTTGTAGATTCACTGATTCAACTACTGATAGACTGGGGCTATTTCGGATTGTTTATTTCCGCCTTACTGGCAGGGAGTATCATTCCGTTCAGTTCGGAGTTGGTGATGGTGGCGTTGGTGAAGGTCGGGTTGAGTCCGGTGCTTTGCGTACTTGCCGCTACATTGGGGAATACCATAGGAGGTATGACGTGCTACTACATGGGGCGTTTGGGTAAAGTAGACTGGATAGAGAAATACTTCAAGATAAAAAAGGAGAAAGTAGACAAGATGCAAGACTTCCTGCAAGGGAAGGGCGCACTGATGGCTTTCTTTGCATTCCTGCCTTTTGTAGGCGAAGCGATAGCTATTGCGCTGGGATTTATGCGCAGTAACGTACTACTCACGACCTCGTCCATGTTTGCCGGGAAGCTGATAAGATATATCCTGATGTTGCTGGCATTAGAGGGAGTAATATCAATGTTTTAGTATATGAAGCGGGTTATAGAACATACGGAAGACGGGAGTGCAACGCTGTTTGTACCGGAACTGGATGAACATTATCATTCGGTGAAAGGCGCGCGCACTGAGTCGCAACATATCTTTATTGATATGGGGCTGAAAGCTTCGACCATACCGCAACCGCATGTTTTGGAGATAGGATTCGGTACGGGACTGAATGCTTTACTGACGTTGGAAGCTGCCGAAAAGGATAAACGCTTTGTGTACTATACCGGTATCGAACTTTATCCTCTTGCCTGGGAAGAAGTTGAAGCGTTGGGGTACAGTGATAATCCGTTCTTCAAAAAGATACATACCGCTTCGTGGGGAGAGTATGTGGAGATATCTCCTTACTTTGCTTTACGGAAGATACAGGGAGACGTGAATGTAGTGATGAGTGGTGAGTGTTTAGTGATTAGTGATAACCGCTCATCACTCATCACTAAACACTCATCACTAAACATCGTTTACTTCGATGCCTTTGCTCCCGAAAAGCAGCCCGAGATGTGGAACGAGCAGTTATTCCGTTCGCTTTACGATTGTATGGGTGCGGGTGGTATACTAACTACTTATTGTGCCAAAGGTGTTGTTCGCCGGCTGTTGCAATCCGTTGGTTTCTGTGTGGAACGCCTTCCGGGGCCTCCGGGTGGGAAGAGGGAGATGTTGAGGGCGAGGAAGAAATTGAAAGTTGAGAATTGAAAGTTGAAAATTGAGATAAAGACTATGAATATGATGATGAAAAGAGCACTCCTGTATATATTTGCTGCCCTGTTTGTGGTATCCTGCAAGAACAGTGGTGTCCGGAATAATGAGAACAATGATAATAAGCCGGTCATAACCGTTACTATCGAACCTTTGCGCTACTTTACCGAAGCCATTGCCGGAGATAACTTTAACGTTGTCAGTATGGTTCCCAAAGGAAGCAGTCCGGAGACGTATGACCCTACGCCGCAGCAACTTGTTGGTCTTGCCGAGAGTAAAGCATACTTTCGCATTGGGTATATTGGTTTTGAACAAACATGGATGGACAAACTGACGGATAATGCTCCCCACTTGCAATTCTTTGATACTTCCCGTGGCGTTGACCTTATTTACGATGCTTCGCATATCCATAGCAGTGCTGCCCATCAGTCCGATGGTGAGTATGCTGCCGGCGTAGATCCGCATATCTGGAACTCTGCCTATAACGCCCAGATTATTGCCGGGAACATCTTAAGTGCTTTATGCCTTATAGATAAGGATAACGAAGAGACCTATCTGGAACGATACAAAAACCTTTGCTTGCTGATTGAACGTACCGATAGCCTCATTTGCAGTATGCTGTCCGTTCCCAATGCCGATCGAGCCTTTATGATTTATCATCCGGCACTGTCCTACTTTGCCCGTGACTACGGTTTGCATCAGATTTCCATAGAAGAAGAAGGCAAAGAACCTTCTCCCTCACATCTTAAGACGTTAATAAATACCTGTAAGGAAGAGAAAGTCCGCACTATCTTTATACAACCGGAATTTGATCGCCGTAATGCAGAGATAATTGCCCGGCAAACAGGTACGAAGGTAGTTCCCATCAATCCGCTTTCTTACGAGTGGGAAGAGGAGATGTTGAAGATAGCGCAAGTACTGAAGATAGAGAATTGAATAAAATGAATGTCTCACTCTTTTGCGAGAATAAAGAGTTTATATAATAAATGAACGCTCCCATTATTGAAATAAAAGGTCTTTGTGCCGGCTACGATGAACGTACTGTGTTGCGTGATGTGAACCTCACCATCTACGAACGGGATTTCTTAGGTATCATCGGGCCTAATGGTGGCGGAAAGACTACGCTAATCAAGTGTATTCTGGGGTTGTTGAAACCTTCGGCAGGAGAAATCTTATATAGTGATGAGTGTTTAGTGATTAGTGATAAGCAGGAAGGCACAGCGCAGCGCTCATCACTCATCACTAAACACTCATCACTAAAAATGGGCTATCTGCCTCAGTACAACAGCATAGACCGTAAGTTCCCCATAACTGTGGAAGAAGTGATTCTTTCCGGACTCAGTTCCCAGAAGTCACTGATTTCACGCTTCACCGCAACACACCGTGAGAAAGCCCGCACGGTAATCGCCCGTATGGGATTGAAAGGGTTAGAGAAACGTGCTATCGGTTCGTTGAGCGGTGGACAGATGCAACGAGCCTTGTTAGGTCGCGCCATTATCAGCGACCCGGAACTTGTTGTCCTTGACGAACCGAACACCTATATAGACAAGCATTTTGAAGCGCGCCTCTATCAGTTGCTGGCAGAAATAAACCGGGACTGTGCCATTATCCTGGTCAGTCACGACATAGGCACGGTGCTGCAACAAGTGAAGTCCATCGCTTGCGTGAACGAAACGCTGGATTATCACCCCGATACTGATATCGATTCCGCATGGCTGGAACGTAACTTCAACTGTCCGATAGAACTGTTGGGACACGGAACATTGCCACACCGTGTATTGGCGGAGCACAAGCATGATGATTGCTCGCTCACTTAAAACATCCGATACTTAAGAACTTTGATAATATAAAGCGTTTGATACGATGTGCCAGACTAAAATTAGTTTACTCAAGTTTCGCATGTTACTGGTAGTATCATGTTACTGGTAGTATCTCTATTCT
>NZ_DBDF01000043.1 GCF_002293435.1 Bacteroides sp. UBA939
ATGATTTTATAACGAACCATTGTATATATAACGTCTATGTATTGGATAATGTTCAGGAATTGCTCTTTTCCATAGCGCTAACGAAAGCTATTTCGTTTCATTAGAAACGATTTGTATTTTGATTAATTCGAGAGGAAGCTATAATTTCGTGCACAAAACACTTTTCAGTGTGCATTATTGTTGTACCTTTGCGCCTGTAACAATTAAAAAAAGATTTAGATGAGAAAACTTTCCTTGATTAGCCTGATGTTGCTAATCGTTTCAACTTCAACTTTTGCAGGAGATTATCTAACTAACACAAATCAGAATGCCGCTTTTTTGCGTATGATAGCCCGTGGTGCTTCCATTGATCTTGACGGTGTTTATAGTAATCCTGCCGGTCTGGCATTTCTTCCTAAAGATGGTTTTCAATTAGCTCTTACAGTGCAGAGTGCATATCAGACACGTGATATTGCGGCTACAAGTCCTTTGTGGACTATGGATGGGCAAACTTCTACCCGCCTTTACGAGGGAAAAGCTTCTGCTCCTGTCATCCCTTCGTTACATGCTGTATATAAGAAAGGAGATTGGGCGTTTTCCGGTAGCTTTGCTGTAGTAGGCGGTGGTGGAAAGGCTTCTTTCGATCAGGGTTTGCCTATGTTTGATGCGGCTGCTATTAGTTTGGCGAGTGCTACAAGTAACGGAATGTTGAAACCCAATATGTTCAATATCAATTCGGCTATGGAAGGCCGTCAGTTCATATACGGTGTCCAACTGGGAGCGAGTTATAAGATTAGTGAACACTTTTCGGTTTTTGCAGGTGCGCGCATGAATTACTTTACAGGCGGATACACCGGTTTCCTGAATGTAAATCTGAAAGATGGTGTAGCTGCACAATTGGGTGCTGCTATGGTGCAGCAGCTTGTACAGGGCGGGATGCCTTTGGAACAGGCTCAGCAGGTAGTACAACAACAGTCGGGGGCAATGCTCCAGCAGTTGGAAGATGCGAAGATAGAACTTGATTGTGACCAAACAGGTTGGGGCTTGACGCCTATTATAGGTGTAGATGCCAAATTCGGTAAGTTGAACCTGGCAGCGAAATACGAGTTCAAGGCTAACATGAACATTGAAAACAATACGCATAAACTGGATGCTCCTGACGCTGCTGATGCCTTTATGGCACCTTTTAAGCATGGTGTGAACACGCCTAACGACCTTCCGTCCATGTTATCTGTAGCGGCAGGTTATGAGTTCTTGCCTTCGCTTCGTGCTACTGTGGAGTATCATTTCTTCGACGATAAGAATGCGGGTATGGCGGGCGATAAGCAAAAGGAACTGAAACATGGTACACACGAGTATTTAATAGGTGCCGAATGGGATATTAACAAACTGATTACTATCAGCAGTGGCTACCAGAAAACGAACTACGGATTAAGTGATAACTTCCAATCGGACACGAGTTTCTCTTGTGACTCATATTCTGTAGGTTTGGGTGGACGTATTAATTTCAACGAAGCATTGAGTTTGGACGTTGCTTATTTCTGGACTTCATACAGTGACTATACTAAGACCAACCCACGTGGATTGGGAGCATCGGTTGATAAAGACGTTTACAGCCGCACCAACAAAGTATTTGGTGTAAGTGTGAACTATAAGTTCTAAACTCTTACCTTATATAAAAGACAGTTGTCCGGGAACTCCTGCTGTATNNATACAGCAGGAGTTCCCGGACAATTTTTATTCAGCTAAACGGTATTTTCCACTCAGTTGAATGGTGTTAGAAAGAATACTGTACCAGTAAATTTACCCGGTTGGCATGATGCGTAGACTTGTCGAAATCCGTACGCCACCCGTGTAGATACTCAGCTCCTAACTGCATATTCAAGGTTGCATTCCAGAATATATTGGCCACAAAGTACTGCCCATAACGGTAACTGTCCGGTTGGTCGTTGAAATAACCATTTTCCGAATAAAGCCTGGACATACTGTACGTGGTGGACGCGAATAATGTGGGAGATATATTATACTGCATTCCGGCAAACCAGCCTAACATGGGCAATGCCTGCATTTTACCCTCTTTTTCAGGATTGGGGACAATGTCTACATTGAGATTACTTATATCATTCAGGTATTGTGCGATACCTTTTCCGTAAGTAGCTTGCCCGAAAAACTCCCATCTCTTACCGAAACTCAATGAAGTGGATGCCTGTACGCCATATCCCGTTACTTCTGATGCTTTGTCACTCAACGTACTGGTGTAAGTCATGTTACGGACGACGCCACCTACGCGCAGATGACTGTTTTCACTTCTACCATATTGTATATATGCAGTAAAATCCGGCGTACGTTGTTGGGTAATACTGAGTTGGTCATTGCCGGTACCGCTTACGCTTGGCATTTCTATGGATGCGTTGAAACGCCAGTTCTTCAAGCCTGTGTAAGCATAGGATATTTGAGTGGCCCGGTAGGCGGCTACTCCGTTAGGGCCCTGGAAGTCGATAGTGGCAGGCAATGCCGCTAAATCCATGAAACCGCCATAAGTATATCCCACTGTTATGTTCCTGAACGTTACGTAGGCATTTCGTAATTGGAATACCTTATTGCCGCTTCGATAGTTTCCGGCAGCATATACAATGAAATCACCTAATATCTTGTTGGTATGCCCCACTAATTTCAGGAAGATAGTGGCGGTACTTGCGTCCATCTGAAACTGATTTTTCACTTTGTTGGAGTTAGGGATGTAGGCGGTAATGAAATCCGTGTTTTCTACGATACCGCCAAAATCATATTCGGTTGTAGCGCGTACGTATCCACCTATACCGAGAGCGATTTTCCCTTGCTTGTCCATCAGGAGGAAACGGGGAGCTTGCGGGTCATGAATATACCTGTATTGAGTTTCATCTATGATACGGACGAGCTTATCGTTTGCTTTGTCAGTACTAACCATGACAATACTGTCGGGTTTCTCATAATGATTGTTCACTTGCGCTTGTGCGCTGACTGCGGAAGGAATAAGCCCGGTTCCGCACAGTAGAAATACTGTCTTTAAGATTGTTTTCATTTAAGCTTGGGTTTAATAGACGTATATTTAACAACTTAAATTAAAAAATGTTGGGAGGGAACAGATTTTATCCTGTGTTGGTTATGCGAATCAGGAGTTAAGGGAGTTATCGCTTCGCTCAGGAGTTAGCCTGCATTATTCATACTGCAGTTAAAGGGTTATCACTTCGTTAGGAGTTAAGGAGTTAAAGCCAATACTCCGTGAATCGTACAACAATACTATCGGCTTTAACTGCTAAGCCAACTTGTTGGCTTAGCAGTTAAAAGCGATACCTCCTCTAACTTTGCGATAGAAACGATGCGGATTGTTGCAAACCAAGTGGCAAACTGTATTTATTAATCGCCTGAGAATGCGATTTGGTTCGCGAACAACACAAGCGTTACATACCGGATTAAAGAACACATCGGCTTACTTTATTTCTGTGCAATATTTTCTTGCATTAATATCGTCAATCCGCATCTCTTTTCCCTCCATCAGCAAGCAACCTTCGCTTATCAGTTCGGATAAGGCGCGTGCCAGCGACGGGCGGGCTACCCCGAGGATATGAGCTACTTCCTGCTGCGAACCGATGGTTCCGTGTATCTTGATGTAATTGAGCAAACGGGATTTCAAACTTTGTAACGCAAACTCATTCACTTTCCTGGAAAGGAACAGGCTCCTGTCGGATATCAGCCTGAGAAAGTTATGCATGACTGCCGGATGCCGGTGCATGAACTCCAGAAAAGCATCCTTGTTCAAGGTAAGTACTTCGCAAACTTCCAGTGTTTCGATATTTACCGGAAAACGGTTTTCTGATGAAAAGATAAAGGCCGGAGCCAACAATTGGGGGGCTTGCAGGCTTTCTATAGTTAATAGTTTCCCTTCCGCACTGACCATTTGGGTGCGGACGCTACCGTTGCATAAGATGTATAGTGAACGGTATACATCTCCTTGCAAAGCAATGAATTCCCCCGATTTATAACGTTTAAGAGAATGTTGGTGAGATAGAATGAATTGTAGCAATGTCTCTTCTGTTATATCTTGAAACAATGACATCTGCAATAATATATGTGGTTCCATGTTTTTGTTTTTTTGTGATTAGCTGTAACATAGGTGACAATTTACCTGTTGCAAATACCGCACCTTTGCACAAAGATAATGAAAAATATATTTTCTAACTAAATGAAAGAATAAGATGATGGATACTAAGATGTTTTGTTATCAATGTCAGGAGGCGGCTAAGGGTACCGGTTGTATCTTGAAAGGTGTGTGCGGAAAAGAGAGCCATACGGCAAAGGCGATGGACTTGCTGCTGTTTGTAGTTCGTGGTGTGTCGGTGGTTGCCGACGGATTACGTAGTGCCGGACAGGTTGTTCCTCCTGAAGTAAACCACTTCGTCGCGGATGCATTGTTCTGCACCATTACCAATGCTAATTTTGACGATGAAAGTATCATAGACCGGGTAGATAAAGGTATGGCATTGCGTAATCGGCTGGTAGAGGCATCCAAAAGCAAGGGAATCTCTTTGCCCGGAATAGACGAACTGCAATGGCAGGGCAGGCGCGATGAATATGATGTCAAGGCCGAGGCGATAGGTATATTGCGTGAGCCGGATATAGACCTTCGTTCTCTGAAAGAACTTATCATTTACGGATTGAAAGGTATGTCGGCATATCTGGAGCATGCTATGCGTTTGGGTTACGATGATGACTCTATCCATACCTTTATACAACATACACTGGCTGCCATTGCCGCTAAATCACTTCCGGCGGATGAGTGGGTGAAGATAGTTCTCGAAACCGGAGAGTATGGCGTTAAGACTATGGCTTTGCTGGATAAGGCAAATACCGAAAGGTATGGCAATCCGGAAATAACGAAAGTTAATATTGGAGTAGGAAAGCGTCCGGGCATTCTGATAAGTGGGCATGACCTGAAAGATATGGAAGAACTGCTGAAACAAACCGAAGGAACTGGTGTAGATGTCTATACTCATAGCGAGATGCTTCCTGCACACTATTATCCTGCTTTCAAGAAGTATTCTCATTTTGTAGGCAACTATGGAAATGCCTGGTGGAAACAGCGTGAGGAGTTTTCTACCTTCAACGGTCCGATTCTGTTTACTACTAACTGTATCGTTCCGCCTTTGGCAAATGCTGAATATAAGGAACGCATGTTCACTACGAACTCTGCCGGATATCCGGGATGTAAGTATATCCAAGCGGATGAGGATGGTAGAAAAGACTTCTCCGGAATTATTGAATTGGCTAAGCAGTGTCAGCCGCCTGTGGAGATAGAACAGGGTGAAATTATTGGCGGCTTTGCCCACAATCAAGTATTGCAACTGGCTGACAAAGTGGTAGATGCCGTGAAGAGTGGCGCCATTCGCCGGTTTGTGGTGATGGCAGGATGTGACGGACGTATGAAGAGCCGTGATTATTATACCGAGTTTGCCAAAGCATTACCTCAGGATACAGTCATATTGACTGCCGGTTGCGCCAAGTACCGTTACAATAAATTGCCCTTGGGCGATATCAATGGCATTCCGCGTGTGTTGGATGCCGGACAATGCAATGACAGTTATTCATTAGCCGTTATTGCCATGAAACTGAAAGAGGTATTTGAATTGAACGATATCAATGAACTTCCCATCGTGTATAACATTGCCTGGTATGAACAAAAGGCGGTTATCGTATTACTGGCGCTGTTGAGTCTGGGTGTGAAGAAGATTCATTTAGGACCTACGTTACCTGCTTTCCTTTCGCCTAATGTAGCGAAAGTATTGGTTGACACTTTCCGGATAGGTGCTATTAGTGGGGTGGAGGAAGACTTGGCACTGTTCCAATTATTGTAAGAAGCTGATAAAATCTTATATAAGGAAAATCAAAACAGGTTTTAACCTACATTATTCATAGTGTAAGTACTTCGTAATAATCATTCCCACCGCTAAATTCNNAGACACTTATGAATAATGCAGGTTAAGTGGTTAGGGAAAACTCCGGAATGCTTAGGCATTGCCGGAGTTTTTCTTTCTTATATTAACAATATTACTTCTTCTTCAAATTCGGAAGGAACCACGTCACCAATCCCAGCAAAGGCATATAAGCACAGACATTGTAGACGGCTTCAATACCGAATTTGTCAGCCATATTTCCCAATACGGCAGAGGCAATGCCGGCAACTCCGAATGCGAAGCCGAAGAATAATCCGGAAATTAAACCCAACTTGCTGGGCAATAGCTCCTGAGCATATAGCAGGATAGCAGGGAAAGCCGACGAGAGTATCAGTCCGACGCAAAAACTCAGCAGGATAGTTGCCACAAGTCCCACATGAGGCATTAACATCGTGAAAGGGGCGGCTCCGAGTATTGACCCCCAAATGACATATTTTCGTCCGATGCGGTCACCGATAGGGCCACCCATCAGCGTTCCGACAGCTGTGGCTACAAGGAATACGAACAGGTAAAGTTGGGAATCCTGGACGCTTACTCCGAATTTATGAATCAGGTAAAAGGTGTAGTAACTGCTCAAGCCTGCCAGATAAATATACTTGGAGAAGATTAAAATCAGCAGGATGGAGATGGAAAGCACCGTCTTATTCATCGGCAGAGGCATTTGCAGGTGCGGCTGTAGAGCGATGTGGTCTCGTTTCATTCGGGTTATATAACCTTTATACCATTTCCCGACGGGTATCATAACGATAATTGCTATCACCGCTAGAATAGCGAATAGTGCGATATTGTGCCTGCTGTAGGGTGCTACGAGTAGTGCTACAAGCAACGGGCCTAATGACCCTCCCAGGTTTCCACCCACCTGGAATAGCGATTGTGCCAATCCTCTTCTTCCTCCGGAAGCGAGCGAAGTGATACGCGATGCTTCGGGATGAAGTACGGATGACCCTATACCTATGATGAGTACGGAAAGTAAAACCCAGTAAAGGTTTGTAGCGAATGCCAGATTCAGTAATCCCGCCATTGTGAACAGCATCCCCATCGGCAGTGTCCATGCAAAGGGGCGTTTATCGAAAAACAGTCCGAAGATGGGCTGAAATACTGATGCCGCCATCTGATAGACTAATGTAATCCATCCGATTTGTGCAAAACTCAATGTCAAGTCCTCTTTGAAAAGCGGATAAGTAGCGGTGATTACCGATTGCAATAAATCATTCAGGCAATGAGAAAGACTTAATGCTATCAGGACAGGAAAGGCGATGGAACTAACCGGGCGTTGTATATTCTTTTGCATGTTTTTGTGATTCTATTATAAATCGGGCGCAAAGGTACGAAATAAAATAATTCCGGAATACACAGAGCTACATCTTATTATTTTATACTATAAATGAGAATTTAGCGGTGGGAATGGGTA
>NZ_DBDF01000056.1 GCF_002293435.1 Bacteroides sp. UBA939
TACTAATGCAATGTGGGTTAAAAATGGACTATATTCTTTTTGACGATTGTTATATGTCTTCAATTGAGGTCGCTTATGATTTAAAGGACGTTACTGACTACTTAATTGCATCACCTACCGAAGTTATGGTATACGGTTATCCATATCATATAATTGGTAAATATTTGATCGGGAATTTTAATTTGGAAGGCATTGTGAATGGTTTTTATGATTTTTACGAGAATTACGCATACCCATATGCCACAATAGGGGTGACGGTCTGCTCTGAACTAGATGATTTATCATTGATTATGAAAGAAATCAATCAATATTGTCAGTTCGATAGGAATAAGCTAAATAGTATACAGAGAATGGATGGTTATTCTCCCGTTATCTTCTATGATATGGGCGATTATGTGAGGAACTTATGCTATGATGGAAATTTGTTAAGACGATTTGAAGCTCAATTAGAACGTGTAGTTCCTTCTAATTTGAGTTTACACACTTCCGACTTTTATTCAATGAGTAGAGGAGTTGTGCCGATAAATGTATTCACTGGCATCACTATCTCAGATCCGAGTGAGAATGTCAAAGCGATTACCAAAACAGAGACGGCATGGTATAAAGCTACGCATTAAGTATTTATAGATAATTGTAAAAAAAGAATATTGAAAAAAAGAATGTTTGAGAAGCCATTTTTTGTTGCATTCCAATGCATAGAAATTTGAAGACCTCTCTATGTGCGCTGTTCAAATGGGAAGCGTGGGAGGTCATATTGAGCGCAAAGATACGACTATTTGGTGCAGTATTTTCTCAATTTATGTATTTATCCTAATAGAATAACTTAATAGAAATCAATACTATACGCTTATGTTAAAGAAAACTATCGCTGCTTTAAGCCTACTCGGTATTCTTGCAGCATGTCAGAGTGATGAGAACAAGAACCCTCAGCCGGAACCTAAACCGCGTAAGGACATCTCGCTAACCCGTGCAGAACAAGACTTGTTGGATGCAGGTACTGATTTTGCATTCCGTTTCTTCGGTCAGGTGTGCAGTACGGAAACGGAAAAACCGAATGTATTTGTCTCTCCGCTGAGCGCTTCGCTCTGCTTGTCCATGATTGCTAATGGGGCTTCGGGCAATACACTTACTGAAATGCAGAACGTGCTGGGATTCCCTGCCGCTTCTTTCTCTATTGATGATCTGAATAATTATAACCGGAAACTGACAACGGCTTTACTGGATCTGGACAACACCACTCAATTGGGAATAGCTAATTCCATCTGGGTGAAACAAGGCTTTAAGGTTTATGATTCTTTTGTAGATGTGAATATGAGGATGTATGACGCCTGTGTACAGGAGCTTGACTTTGAATCTCCCACAGCAAAAAATGTAATTAACCAATGGTGTGCTGAGCAGACGAATAATTGTATAAAGGAAGTCATAAAGGTGATACCTGGGGATGTACGTATGTATTTGATTAATGCACTTTATTTCAAAGGTATCTGGAAGAGCCAATTCCGGAAGTCGGATACTCGTCAGGAGAACTTTACCAATTCTAATGGCATTGAACAGAAGGTGGATATGATGAACCAGACTGAAACGTTCAACTATACTCATAACAATGCGTTCTCCATAGCAGAGTTTCCGTATGGTAACGAGGCTTTCAGTATGGTGGTATTATTGCCTGCCGAAGGTAAGACGTTGGATGAGAGTCTGACTGAGTTAACTTGTGAGAACTGGAAAGAATGGAATGAAAGTTTGTACTCCAAGGAGTTGCTGGTTAAACTTCCCCGTTTCAACGTGAAGTATGACAAAAGTCTCATAGATGATATGGTTGCTATGGGGATGAAAGATGCTTTTGATATCAAGGCTGATTTCTCCAAAATGTCGAAGGAGGAATTATTTATCGGTCTTCTGCAACAGTTTACCTTTGTTTATGTAGATGAAGAAGGAACTGAAGCCGCAGCAGTTACAATAGGTGGAATGGTTACTTCTGTCGGTCCTCCTACCTCCGTTCCTTTCTATGTAGACCGTCCTTTTGCTTTCATGATAAAGGAAAAGAGTACGGGGGCAATTCTCTTTATGGGAAAGATTACGGAACTATAGCCTTCACCTAATGGCGGTTAGCATTCCAGTTCGCGGGGCGATTTCTTTTTTTCTTTTCTAGGATTTCTTGAATGTCGCACAAGTGTTCTTTCACCTGCTTGTTTCCAGATTCATACACTTTAGTAACCAGCCCATCCAAGAAGCCGCGGTCGTGACTTACTACAATCAATGTTCCGTCGAAATCTTGGAGGGCTTGCTTCAGGATATCCTTTGTCTTCATATCAAGGTGGTTGGTAGGCTCATCCAGAATCAGTAGGTTCAGGTGATATTATCTACAAACTTACGGTCGTGGCTGATTAGGAGTTGCTTTCGACTATAAAACAAAGAACCATGAAGGAAAGCTCGTTTTCTGCGTATATTTAACAGATTAAGTAACTAATTTTGAAAAATAGCTATAAAACTATCTCCCTATCCTCTAATACCTTTCTTCCCCAACCTTGTCCACAACGCTGTCATTATCCACATCCCCAATATCCGCCTTCGCCTCAATCTGCTCCTGAATACTATCCACACATCGCGTAATCATAGCCGATGCCCGTTTCACATCCAACAGAGTCGTTTTGATAAAGTCCGGCGATTTCTTCAGTTCATCAAGCCAAAACCTCAAGTATGCGGCAGACTTTTCCTTTACCCACATTTATTATGGGGGATTTCGCCTTATATCAAATCGTTTGGCTTGTTTCTCCATGAATGCAGTAATAGTACGAAATGTGTAAGGATGCTACTTATCCTCAATGTGTCAAATGGTCTCTCTATGCTCATACTTCAATTTTACTTCGTTCAAATCTAAAGTATCCATAATATTAAGTTATCAGTTGTTTGTGCAAATATACTATTAATTATGAAATATGTGCAAATTAACGATTTTTTCTTTAGAATTTTGTTTTTATCTTGCTCATTACCAAGAAAGTAGATAGGCATAATATTGACGATGCATCGACAATAAAATCTCCCGCAAATGAACTCAAACAGTCGATACTTGTGTTTGCAATGCCACTTATCAAGCCTATGGTAGGTATTTAGTATTTGCCGTATCTTCTTTTGAATAGGCTCTTTTAAGCGATCTGTCAGAGACTCCCAAAACATTCAGAGTCACTTTAGAGTTTGCAGCTTTCCACTTGTGAGGTAATAGTTCCACTAGATCTTTATGATATTCTCTTTAAGGCTTTATGATATGATAAATGCACAATAAGAGGATACACTCTTTTTTCTTTATTCTCAGAAAATAGGAATATCTTTGTCACAGATAAAAAATGGAATAAGAATGGAAAGAAAAAAGACGATTGGTGAACTTATTGAGAAGGAAGTTCGTAAGCAAGGTATTTCTATTACAGCTTTTGCTGATAGCATTTTCTGCCAAAGAAATAATGTATATGATATCTTTAAGCGAAGTAAGATGGATGTTGTGCAACTTGGTATTATTTCCCGTGTTCTCAAACATAACTTCTTCAAAGACCTGGCTGAAGATATAACCCTTTCAGATATGGACAATCCTGAAATGGAAAAGGATTTATACAATCGAAAAGCTGTTTCTCAGTTCATAGAAGTTGTACCTAAAATATTAACTAAAATGGGGAAAGAACCAATTATATCGTTTGGTCGCCCTTTAAGTGTAGATGAAACTGTTGTTTTGCCCGATTTTATGCTCACAGATTATCTCATTACTTTTTCAATTGGCGAAAGTCTGAAAGAGAAAGCTAACGGTTGCTTTGGTAATTTGATGATAATCGAAACCTATACTAGTGAAAAGGGGATTGCTGTTGACCTATGGATAAACCGATTAAATGGTTCACGTTCACTGAATATAAAGCTAGATTATAAATCAGAATCAGAATGGGACGATACATTAAGATATGTATTTGACAACTTTTATCATAAGCAGCATGAATATGGCAATCGTTGATATAAACAGCTTTACTAAAGCTCTTTTTCCAGAAAATGCTCTCCAAAAGGACTGGCATACACCTACAGAATTCCCTTGTTGTCCACAGATTGTCGACAACAAACCTATATGTTGTTATGCAAAGCAATTATGCAAAGGAAAAATATTTTCCTCTAATCAGTATGGGAAACATGAAATTATAGATATTGCCATTATTGATAACGAAAGCTCCATTCTGGTGATGACACATGACATTACCTTACACCCAATGAAACCATTTGCTTTAGCTAAAATATATTTCTCTGGTGGCCAATACATTCATGAAAGCATTCAACTGTTTTTCTCAGAAGATGGAGTCAAAAAACAATTTGCTTTGTTACAAGGGTTGGAGTGGACAGGGGTGGACTCAATTGATGACTATTGCTAAAGCTTTGTGTTTTAGTGAATAATCACTGTTTTTGCACATAATATTTAAAGGTTTCTTCTTTAGCTTTTCTGATAAACTCCAGCAGAATATTCGGGTTGATGTATTTGCCTTTGTACTTAACAGAGAGGTGTAGATGTTCCCCCGTTGACCTACCGGTATTGCCTGTGATGGCGACCGGTTCATTTGGCTTCACTGCTGTATTCTTTGTGACTAATATCTTTGAAAGGTGGCAGTAACTGACAGTATAATTACCATGACGTATGGTAATGTAGTTGCCGGAACGCTTGTCATATCCCACTTTAGTGTCTTCCCCTTCCATCATTGCATAGACCTCATTGTTTCTTGCCTGAAAATCTATGCCGTTATGTAGTTTTTGCTTTCCTGTGAATGGGTCACGCCGCCATCCATAAGGAGAATTGACTACCAATTTATCCAACGGATAAGAGACACTTAGATACTGCTGAATCCATTTATCCGGATGCCTCTCCATTGATTTCCCTACCTTAGTAGAGGAATCATTCTTGCTGACCTTCCCATCATTGGGTAGGTCTTGTTGTTTTTGTACCTTGTGGGAAGCCGGTTTTTTGCCTATCGTGTAAAACTGCGCCTGAAGAAAGGAACAGTTCTGAAAGAGTATGAATATTATTATCAATGATTTCATGAAGCAAAATTATATCTGATATCTATGAATCTTATTACAAGAATCATTCAATCAACTGTTTTTTAACGTCCTGTAGGTAATTATACTGTGTTTTCATACTCAGTTTTCATATTCCGAATTTCATCTGAATTTATGCTTTTGAGTATGATTGCAAGTATGATTTTAAGCCATGTTACTAAATAAATCAAAAATAAGAATGATAAAAGAGAGCATATCGTCCATCCACCAATCTGTCCCATATTTTTGTCCGAAAATTCATTAATCAAACATATAACTGATATGAACAGAAACAGATTTTCGGATGCGGAGATACCTTATAAGACTCTCCAGAAATTCGGTCTCACTCAGGAAATGATTGGAGATCTGCCTCTTCATGCGTTGAAGCAGATAGGAGAAGGCTACCGTTCTCCGGTGTTACCTATTAAGTTTACCGATGAACAAGGTAATACCTACCAAAGTTGTACCCGCTTTTCTCTTTACCGCACGGAAGACGGACGAGTAGACGTATTGTTCTACCCGCAATTGCAGCAGGCAAATCTTGAAAAGTTCAGTGAAGAGAACAGAAATAAGTTGCAGTCCAACAAGGCTATCATTGATATAATAACAGCTGCTGATGGTAATGACATACAAGCTTTCCTACAGGTGGATGAGGGTACTCACCAGATACTTTATATACCAACACCAGTAATAGGCAGAAACATCCAACTCGTTGCCGATGAATTCCGTCTGAGCAATGCTGAACTTAATTGCCTGCGCAATGGTGGGCCGTTGACCATAATGAGCAATGATAATGTAGTTACCGTGGGCATTGATCTGAATGAGCCTACCGGCATCCGTATTTGTGCAGGCGATGAACGCCAATGGAATGTGGAGGTAAAGAAGGATTGGGATAAATACAACTACGGATGCTTCGGGTGTTGGACGATGGACGAAGAGGGAAATCTGGACTACGTCCCGGAAGAAGAGTACACCGATGAGATGTGGGAAGAGATGAGACGAAAAGGTGAAGACCGCAAGTCACAAGTAGCTACTCCTAAATTATAAGAACGATGGCAAAAGAGAAATTCTACACAGAAGAAGAGCTGGTGGAGAAAGTTCAGACAGGAGAATTTGGCTGGCTTGATTACGTCAACCACCACTCACGGGAATGGAAACAGGAGTATACGGTGTATTGTAAATCCAGAGGATTATCCATCTGCGATCAAACAGCGGAAGCTTATATCGAGCTGAAACAACGGCAATTGGAGGAAGCCTTGGAAAACGGCGATGGTTAGAATTTAAACAGACTCTTAAACAAACAATCAGCAAATGACAATCAGAAAGAATACCAACCCTATTCCACTGGACTTGCCGGTGGGATTGCAGGACATTCTTATCAGGAATGGAATGCGAGCGCATATCACAGGAAGCAGCAATGGATTCAACCTGACCGTGCAAGGACACAACTCCCCTATGCTGACTTATCCGATCAGTGAAAAGCAACTTACGGCACTGAGTGATTGGGGAACCAACTACGCTAATAAGCGAAGCTATAACACCTTTGCCAGTATTGTGGCAGCGGATTTTGACATGCCCAAAGACTTTGTCCACGCACGAAATGCCAACGGGCGTGTTGCCATGGGACTACATGGCTACCGTATCGGTGCAGGAGAATACGGGCGAATGGGAATACCTCGATATTTCCATGCCTGGGGAGACCGGTTTCTTGGCTGGACTCCCCGGCAACAGGACGGATTTCACCTGAGACGTATCGGGGGAAACCTCTATTATCCCGGCGCTCCCATGATACCCGAACGTCCCGACGGTCGCATGAAACCCGGAGAGTTGCAAAGTGGTGGCTACGGATTCTACTATAAAGGTCAGAATACGGCTCCGGTAGCGCAACAAGATGTGTTGAAAGACTTACAGAGTATCGTCGTTCCTGTTCAGACACGTCCTCGAAACGCAGAACCAGCCAAACCCTATCAGGAACTTATCACTTCTCCCGTGTATTTCACCAGTGAGAAGTGGCAGGAATGTCTGGGCAGCCATGGTATCCTTATTGATGTACAGGCAAAGAAACTGACAGTACAGTCCACTGCCACACAAGCCGACTTCCAATATGATTTGACTGACGAGGAAGTCGGGACGCTTACGAGCAACTCCATTAAAGAAGTACCTGTAGAAAAACGATTGGATGTGCTCAATGAGATTATCAAAGAGGACTTCAGCGGAGCCGTCACGATGGAACTGCTTAACAGTAACAAGTCCATTGAGATGCCCTTGCAGCAGGAAGTTCAGGAAGACTTGAATCGTCAGCTACAGACGATGGAGGGGAAAGAAAGAAGGTTGGGTGCAAGTGTGGAAGATGGTATGGAAATACGGGCTGAACAAGCATTACCCAAAGGAACAATCGTAATGAATGGTACTGATTTGGGATATCTGGACCAAAATAAAGGCTGGTTCAGGGAAGGTCGTCATGGCAGAGAGGTGACAGTTGATGCAATCCGGGTAGAGCCGATAACTGAAGGTAAATACAAGATGACCGCTGTCATTGACGGGGAAACCGTCAGCCATGAAATCAGCCAAAAGCAATATGATATGTTTATGGCCATAGATGACTTTCACCGCATGAAACTCTTCTCGAAAATCTTTGGAGAGGTAGATATGAAAAACCGTGGTGACGGTGTAGGATTGGGAGCTAAGATAGGAGCCGCTTTCCTGGCAGGTGCCACAGTGTTGGGAGAACTCGGAAGAGGGGTTCACGACCATCCTTGCCCGGATGTGTTCATGGAGCATCACAGGCACGGGCCAGGAGTAAGAGTCTACTTTAAACCCGGAGTAGATACCCCGATGGATGTAGCTGCCCGGAACTATGAGGCGGCAGCCAATACGGCAATGATACAGCGGGAGGTGCGACACGGAATGTAGAATAACATCATATACAATAAAAAACTCATGGCTGAATTGCGTTACGAAGATTTCAAAAGTCGTATCAACATACAGGATTTATTGGTGGATGCGGGTTACACGCTGAATCGGCGTGATGGCCTGCGCTATCCATCCTATGTGAAGATGGGTAGTGATGGCAAACGCATTCGAGGTGATAAATTCATTATCACAGCCAACGGGCTATGCTGCTTCCAACCGCCGGAACAGAAGAACTACAATGTCATTTCATTTATCAAAGAACATCCGCATCTCTTTTCGGAATATACTCCGGGTATGAATACCGACCGATTGGTCAATCTTGTGTGTCACCGTTTGCTTAATACTCCGGTTGAACAGCGGTCTTCAGTCGTGGCAGAAAAGGAGCGTCCGGAAAAGGGTTTTGATTTGAAGGAATATGAACGGCTGGATTTCCATAAGAGTGATTGGGACAGCCAGAAAGCCTTCTATCCCTATTTCAAGCCACGAGGTATTACTCTTGATATCCAACGTGCGTTTGCCAACCATTTCTTCATTGCCCTGAGAGAAGCTCCCAATGGAAAGACTTATACCAATCTCTCCTTTCCCTTGCGAAAGCCCAACGATCCGGCAACTGTTGTGGGATTGGAAGAACGTGGACGTGCCAATGCCGGAAGTAAGACAGCCTATAAAGGAATGGCTGCCGGAAGTAATGCAACGGAAGGTATGTGGATAGCCGTCCCGTCAGAAAAAGCGTTGGATAAGGCAAAAGATGTATATTGGTTTGAAAGTGCCTACGATGCAATGGCGTTTTACCAGATTCATAAGAACTGGGAGCCAAAAGAAGAACTGTCACGGCTTGAAAATTTCGTGTTTGTAAGCACTGGCGGTAATCCAAGTATTCACCAATTCAAAGCAATGCTTGCCGAAACGCCTAACGCCAATCATCATCTCTGTTTCGACAGAGACCGTACCGGACAGATGTTTGCCATCAATTTCGCATTGGCCAAAGCAGGGAAGACATTCAACACGCATGTTACGCCGAAAGGACAGTTGGTTGTAGTGGATACCACGGATAAATACCAGCGATATGAACTGAATATGGAACCGTTTGAGTTTGACAAAATAGCCGGGATATTGGGCGTAGATACGCAATCCCAACGGAACGCCATGGCGGAATATATGGGTAGTTTGCGAGACAAGAACGATATTCTTTCGGGAGATGAAGATTTGCTTCCATCCGATTTATTGAAAATCTATGCAACCTACGAGAGTGCCTGTGAAGAGTATCATTCGGCAAAATACAGCAGATTAGTCTGTAAGGAAGATCTGGAAGAGATCAGTGATGAGTTAAAGACTTCGTATGAAGCGTACAAAGCAGCCATGAAGGATGCTGTATCTCAATATGAACCAGTTGGGCGAACCATCTATCAGCCGTGTGAAAAAGAATACAAGGATTGGAACGACCAATTGCTGTGCAAAAGGATGGCAGCAGAGGAGGACAATGCTGTTAATAAGGCTTTGGAAAAGAATGTCGTGGCCGGAAATAATCCGGAAGAAAGAGATGAAGAAAATAACGAGGAAGAAAAAAGAACCTGCCATTTTCATAGATAGCCATGAGAAAAGAAGTGTGAACGTATTGAATATAACAAACAAAGAAAGGGTATCTATGAAATTACAAACCGTTAGCTGGATGCTACTATGCCTTCTGTTTACCATTCAGGAAATCAAGGCGCAATTTGTGCAGACCAATCCTTTGGAGTGGGTTGCCCTTGCGGAAGGGAATGAAGCCATCAATAGCCAGGTGCAGACGGAGACGGAAGGTCAGATGAAAACCGCCGTGTTGCAGAATACCATCGCTGCTGAATTTAACAGGATTCATGAATGGGAACGCAAATACAGCAGCTATTTGCAAACTGCCAGTGGCTATGCTTCTTCGTTGAAAGCCGCTTCGACACTGTACGAGGACGGCGTGAGAATCTTTATCACGCTTGGAAAGCTGTATAACGCTATCCATAACAATGCACAGGGATTGGTTGCCACCATCAGCATGAACAATCTGTATATAGAAACCGCTACAGAGCTGGTTACAGTCTATACGCTACTGAGAAATGCGGTGGCAACAGGCGGTAAACAGAACATGCTGACCGGAGCGGAACGTAGTGAAACAATGTGGGCATTGTCGGATAAACTGGGAATATTCCATAAGAAGCTGAACCGACTGTATCTGAGTATCCGCTACTATACAATGACGGATGTCTGGAACAATGCGACAGCGGGAATGCTGGACCGTACACCCGCAGAAGTGGCGGTGATGGCATTGGACAGATGGAAACGGGCGGCAAAAGCTGTAAATGATTAACAGATATATGATATGGCAGTAAAAATTGTACTCGGATGCTTGTTCGCTTTGTTAGCTGTGGTTCAACGGGCGCAAGCGCAAACAGACCCCACTTTAGCGGGAATGATTATCGCCTATACCGACAAAGCAAAAGACCAGCTTAAGGCACAGGAGAAAGCCATGCTGATACAGACTACCGGTCATCTGTGGATTCGGGAGGAAGTGGAAGGAATCACTGATTTGCAACGGCAGTACAATGAATACCTCGATTCATTCAGGGATATCATCTGTTATGCGGCGCAGATTTACGGGTTCTACCACGAAATCGGTAAACTGTCTGATAACATGGGAGAACTAAACAAGCAGCTTCGGGAAAACGGGCAGGGAACTTTTGCCGTAGCCCTTACACCCCGACGTAACCGGATTTACCGGGATTTGATTCTGGGAAGTGTGGAGATAGTGAACGACATTAGGCAGGTGTGCCTTAGCAAGACCAAAATGACGGAAAAGCAACGCATCGAAATCGTACTGGGCATCCGTCCCAAGCTGCAAGTAATGAACAAGAAGCTGCAAAGGCTGAGTAGAGCCGTGAAATATACCTCCTTCTCAGATATATGGGCAGAGATAGATGAAAGAGCGCGCCCCAAGGCGAACAAATCGGACATAGCCAAGGCCTGTATGCGAAGGTGGAAAGCCAGTGGTAAAAGATAGTAATAAATATAATAATCAAATAGGGTGTCCAGTTTTACGTTC
>NZ_DBDF01000112.1 GCF_002293435.1 Bacteroides sp. UBA939
ACGCGGATGACGCGGATTTTTAATGCTGCGCTACGTTATCCCGCCCGGAAGATAAAAAGAGATCCGTGTCATCGCGTTATCTGCGGATGAAAAATTGTAGTATAAACTAATTATGAACATTGACTTATGGTCTTTAGTAAGCGTAAAAAAATAAATTGGGACAGTTTTTGATCAAAGAAAGAGGCTGCATCTCATCAGTGCCGTCTTAATCTGTACCAAGTTATTTCTTAATCATTACTTAATCATTCGCGGTGAAAGCGGTGAAGCCCCAAAAATGGGGCTTTTCCTGTAGTGCTTTCACCCGGAAATGCTTTCTACCAAGTGGTTTGCGGAAGGTGGGTGAAGACGGTGAATAGCGGTTTTAACCTTGCTGTGCCTGTTCTTTTTCCTGCATCTTCCGTCTCACAAACTCTATTTTAAGGTTGGCTTCTTCCATCTCTTTTTTAATTTGCGTGATGGACGAAAGAATTTGTGCCAGTTCGTAGATACCGCTAACGGCTTGGCGGTCTGTTGCGGTCATCGTGGTGGAGTAGGGGCGTTCGCCGAGGTAATTGACGCGGATATTCTTGTCGCGGTTCAGGTAGAGGAAGCCGATGACGTTGCCGTCTTCTCCGATTTTATAGTCGGCTTTCTCAATCTTTTCGCCCAAGTTGGCGGTTTCGTAGCTATCTCTGGAAGTTGGGGTTTCGGCAAAGCTACCGTCGGGTGCAATTACCTTTACCCCCGAATGATGAATGTTATTAGCGCCGCAATAGATGGAAGTCATGCTCATTACTCCGTCTTCGTTTACCTGGAACCGCAGGAAGGAGCGGTGCAGATTCTTTTCTATCACTTGTGAAGGATGCAGGTAATTGCCGGTTTTCTGATATTCGGCATCTTTCTCCAGGATAAACTTTCCTTTTATGGCTTCCAGCTCTTCCCGTTTCTTTTGAAGCAGACTGTCTAAGTAAGCAAGTGTCTTTTCCTGTTCTTTCAGTTCAACCTGCTGCATTAATCCGATACCTTCCCGGCGGGTTTCAAAAGCTTTTGGATAGAGTATCTTGATGCTGTCAATCAGTATCTTTGCTTGGCTATAATCTCCCTGTTCGAAGGCTTCGCGGGCAGCTTGCAATTTTTCGCCGGCTTTCTTTTCTACGTTCTCGCAAGAGAAAAGCGTGCAGCAGAGGCACGCAAGGAATATCACTTTTTTCATCATTGTTGTTCTTCTGTTAGTGAGGACAAATGTACATGAAATCATTTGTATTCTGTGCCGGTTGGATAAAGAAAGATGTGTTTGTCTGTATAAATGCTCAATTTTGCAAGTCAGCTTCAACACAGAGACACAGAGACACAGAGGGTTTTAAAAAAAAGAGAACAATGGGGATAATAGAGGAGGTGACTACGTCGCAAAGAAAAAACTCTGTGTCTCTGTGCCTCTGTGTTGAAGCTGATTTGCAAAATTGGGAATAAACTCCGACCTTTGTGCCTCGAAAGAAAACTTGGGCAATGATAGAGTTAACAACAGAAGAACTGAAGCAGCATTTTAGCGACGATATATTCAAGCAAATATCCGATACGGCAGACGGACTGGGATTGGAGTGTTATGCCGTGGGCGGATATGTACGCGATATTTTCCTGCAACGTCCTTCTAAGGATATTGACGTTGTGGTGGTGGGCAGTGGCATAGAGATGGCGGAAGCATTGGGAAAACATCTGGGACGTGGGGCGCATGTGGCTGTATTTAAGAATTTCGGTACGGCGCAGGTGAAATACCGTGGCACGGAAGTAGAGTTTGTGGGTGCGCGTAAGGAGTCGTACCAACGCGACTCGCGTAAACCCATAGTGGAAGACGGTACACTGGAAGATGACCAGAACCGTCGCGACTTTACTATCAATGCAATGGCTGTTTGCCTGAATCAAAAACGTTTCGGGGAACTTGTAGACCCGTTCGGCGGTATGGAAGATTTAAAAGAAAGGACGATCCGTACTCCGCTTGATCCCGATATTACATTCAGTGACGACCCTCTTCGCATGATGCGTTGCATTCGTTTCGCCACTCAGTTGAATTTCTATATTGACGATGCCACATTCGAGTCTTTGTGCCGTAACCGTGAACGTATTTCTATCATATCTAAAGAACGCATAGCGGAGGAACTGAATAAAATATTGCTCTCTCCGGTTCCTTCCAAGGGATTTATTGATTTGGATCGTTCCGGTCTGTTACCTTTAATCTTTCCTGAATTAGCAGCTTTGCAAGGGGTAGAAAGCCGTAACGGACGGGCGCATAAGGATAACTTCTATCATACGTTGGAGGTGGTGGATAACATAAGCCGTAAAACGGATAATCTCTGGTTGCGCTGGGCGGCTTTATTGCATGACATTGCAAAGCCGGCTACCAAGCGTTGGGAACCCCGTGCCGGTTGGACATTCCACAACCATAACTTTATCGGTGAGAGGATGATACCCGCTATCTTCCGGCAGATGAAGCTACCGATGAACGAAAAGATGAAGTATGTGCAGAAGCTGGTAAGCCTGCACATGCGTCCTATTGCAATAGCCGACGATGTGGTGACCGACTCTGCCGTGCGCCGTCTTTTGTTCGAGGCAGGAGACGATATTGACGATCTGATGTTGCTGTGCGAAGCCGATATCACTTCCAAAAATACGGAGCGCAAACAGCGCTTCCTCAATAACTTCCAATTGGTACGTCAAAAACTGAAAGACTTGGAAGAGCGTGACCGTATCCGCAATTTCCAGCCCCCTGTCAGTGGCGAGGAGATAATGAAGACCTTCAATCTCGAACCTTGCCAGCAAGTGGGAACGCTGAAAAGCGCCATCAAAGATGCCATTCTTGATGGGATAATTCCCAATGAATACGAGGCAGCGCATGCTTTTATGTTAGAACGGGCCGAAAAGATGGGGCTGAAACCTTTTTTGCATACAAGCAATTCTTAGCTTGCATTATTTATATTGTAGTAGTTAAAGGAGTTGTCACTTCGTTAGTAGTTAGAGGAGTTAACGCCGATATTCTGTGAGTCATATAATATTGGTATCGGCTTTAACTCCTAAATCCGCGTACCCATTCCCACCGCTAAATTCTCATTTATGACGAGACACTTATGAATAATACAGGCTAAAGTATGAATCATGCAGGTTAACTCCCGCAGTATGAATAATACAGATTACTATATATTTAGCAAGTGCTAAAAAATAACTTGTGACAGCTTTCGAAGAAAGAAGAGTGTTCTACCTCATCAAATCATCTTAGTAAGCGTAAAAAAACAGGTTGAGACAGTTTTTGATGAAAGAAAGGGATCGCATCTCATCAGTGCCGTCTTAATCTGTACCAAGTTATTTTTTAATCATTACTTAGTTTTGTGCTGTTTCTTAATAAAAAATAGTTTTTTGTTTGGTATATAAATAAAAAAGATGTTTATATTTGCAAATGGTATGAAGTGTGAACTAATATAAACATAAGAGTATGAAGGAAATGAAATTGTGGATACGCCCTCTTAAGGGTGTTGTTATTTGTTTTGCGGTGTCTTTATTTTGCGGTCAGGCAATGGCTCAGGTAGAAGTAAAAAGAAGTTTCTCTTCGGCAAAACTTATCACGGACTTTGATAATACGACCTTTTGTACAGCTTTTCTGGCGAATGGTTCTGTATTAGCGCTCCGTGATGTTCCTATTGTTGATTTCAAAGACGTTGAGAAAATCACTTTTAACCCCACGGGCAGTTCGTTGGCTTTGATACGGAAAAAGGGACCTATTAGTATTTATTCTTTTTATGTCCGTAACAAAAAGTTGTTCGAGCTGAAAGAGAAACGTAAGGGATTAAAAGTAAAACCGCTACCGGTTGCAATGTGTTATGGAGCCGATGCGCGTCATTTTATCGTATCCAATACCCTGTCTGAAATCGTTATTTATGATACAAAGGCATATCTCCCCGAGGCCTATATTCAGGGAAAGGCCGTAGCCACGACTATAGCTCTAAGTCCTAACAACTACTTCATTGCTGCAGGTACGGGCAAGAATATTGATATCTGGAATTTCCAGACAAAAGCATTGCGCCAGTCTATCCCGATGCCTGCCGATGTGAAAGATATATCTTTCTCTTTGGACGCATCTCTGATGGCTGTGGTGACGTCTGATAACCGCCTGACGATTCTTGATACTAAAACCTGGGATAAGGTAGACATTTTCGACAGGATAGGCGGAACCTTGTCTTCCCCGTCTTTCCATCCGGAAGGAAAGTATATAAGTGTTGTCAGAGACGGCAATTCCATTGTTATTATGAATCTGAGGAATAGTGTGGTAGAGCAGACTTTGGATGAACAGCCGGGTGGTGTGATTGCCAGCCGTTTCTTTGTGAATAAGCAGGCGGGAGATGTTTATATGCTTTCCAATCGCACCAAATCACTGATTTTCTGGGATGCTAACGGCCTGAATCCTTTCTATGGTAAGTTAATGGGGCAGGAAGTGGATGCCAAGATGAACGAATGGGTGAAGATGATGCAGGGTGAATCTATGGAAGACTATGCCATCCGTGTGAACGATGAAACGCGTTTGAAGCAACAGCAATTGTTTGCGCAGGAAGTAGCTACGGAGCTTGCCGGCGACCGTATTTCTATTGATAACCCTTTCATAGGCGAATACGACGCTTCCAAAAACATGCTGAATATCGGCTTTAACTCATTGTCGGCCATTTCACTGGAAGTGCCTGCGGGCGAAATCGGTGACTTCAAAGATGGTAAAAACCTGAAATTCGATAATGCGGTTTACGTTTTGAATGATAAGGACGAATTTGAATTGGCCTACGTAGAAGTACGCAATGAAACTACGAATAAGGTGTATATCTATGATAATATCGGCCGTACTAAATTGTCGGCTTTGGTGGCTGACGACAACTTCGTTCCTTTGGAAATTATGCAGCAGGCAAGCCGCGAAGAAGTGCAGTTGAAAGAAATCAAGGAAGCTGTAATTGAAGAGAAGAAACAGGAGAAATTGATTACGGAAAACACACATATTGATGTGAAGACCGAAGTTATTCCGGGTGTGGATGCCGACGGAAATAAAATCCTGAACTACAAGATAGATTATCAATACGAAGTAATCAACAAGGAATTCTCGGCGAAAGAAGACTTCCCCTCCGGCGGATATAACATAGAACGTTCAAACGCTGCCATGTCCTTGATGAAAATTATAAAGAGCGCCTTTGAAGGAGAATTCGCCAAGTATTTGTCGGACGGTAAGCAGGTGAAAGTAATCATCACCGGTTCGGCGGATGCAAGTCCTATCCTCGGACGTATCGCCTACAACGGACAATACGGCGAATACACGGACGAACCTTATTATAAAGATGGAAACCTTGATAATATCACGGTAACAAAGGCTTCCGGCATTACTGCCAACGAGCAGTTGGCGTTGATGCGTGCGGCAGGCGTGAAGGATTATATAGAGAAGAACGTGGATACGTTGAACAATACCGAGAATGAATACGAGTTTCATGTGGAAGTAGCCAAGGAACGTGGTGGTGAGTTCCGCAAGATTAATATAGAATTTGTTATCGTGAATGCTTTTCCAGTAAAATAAACGAAGAATGAAAAGAATTATCATCTTGACAATCATTTTTATGTTGGGGGTAAAGGTAGCGGCACAAGAGGCCGCTGCCGCTTCCCAACGTGCTAACCAGCAATATGTGCTTTTTGAAAGTGAGCGTGATAAAGGGACGAACGTTACTGCCATGTATAGCTACTTGCTGGACAGTTACCAGAATTTCATGAAAGTAGTGGATGCGGCGGATAATGGCCAGTATTTAAGCGGTGCTAAAAACCGCTTGCGTGCGATGTATCCTTATCTGCTGAATGGGGCGGTGTATTACTCCGAGCAGAAACAACCTGCCAAGGCTCTGGATTTTGCCACTGCGTATATTGAGATGCCGCAGTTGAAAATCTTTCAGAGTGAGTTGTTGCCTAAGGACAGCCGCTATGCTTCTGTAGTATATTATGCGGCGGTGTCTGCTTATAATCTGCAAAAGTACTCGCAGGCGTTGAAGTACTTCCAGGAATATCTGAATACAGGTACGGATGCGCAGCAGAAAGACTGTTATGTGTACATGAATATGATATACCAGTCGCAGCGGAATTATGCCGAGCAGGAACGCATACTGGAACAGGCCATCGCCAAATACCCCGTATCGCTCGATTTTCTCTACAATCTGGTGAATGTACATATTGCTACGAACGATATGCCGAAGCTACTGTCGGCAATCGACCGTATCCTTGCAGTCGATCCCAACAATGATAAGGTACTGCCTGTCAAAGCCCGTATTCTGGAACGCCAGGGGAAGAATCAGGAAGCGCTTGATATTTATAAGCGGTTATACGCCCTTCATCCCGAAAGCTTTGAATTGTTGACCGGATTGGCGCGTGTAAATTTCAATGTAGCTACGGAAATTGTGAATAATGGGGCTGCCATTGTCAACGACACCGAATATGCTTTGGTGCGTCAACGCGCTTCAGGCTATTTGCTGGATGCCAAAGACCTTTTCCTTAAAATTCTGGAGAAAGAGCCGAATTCCAAAATGTATATGCAGGGACTGGCAGGAGTATATCAGTACATGGATATGAAATCCGAATACGAGGTACTGATGAAAATTGTGACTGACGGCGCTTCTTATACTTCGTTCCCTTCACGTTTGCTCGCCTATAATGAAGCCTTGAAGAAGACCGAAGGAGTAGCCCAGTTGCAAGAATCGGTTCCTGTGCCTGTAGACCCTGCCATACTGGTGCTTCGTGTGGATAGTTTTATCGACGCCAACCATAATAAGGTAATTGATGCGGGAGAAAGTTTCTCCATACAGTTCACCATAGAGAATAAAGGGCAGGGAGATGCTTATAATATCCGTCTCCGCCTTTCCGAACAACAGGGATACGATGAATATTTTGACGGCCCGCGTGAATTGGATGGCGGTAATATTCCGGCAGGAACATCCAAGCAATATACTTTCCGCTATTTAGTGAAGAAAGAGATGCCGAGCGCATTAGCGAAGATTAATATCTATGCATTCGAGGCGAATGGTTTTGATGCCGACCCGTCGGAATTGATTGTTAATACGCAGGAGTATGCCATGCCCCGTCTCCGGGTGGCAGACCATCAGTTCTTTGCATCGGAAGGTTCGTCTATCACATTGGGACAGAATGGAAAGTTGACTCTCGCCTTGCAGAATTACGGTACGAAGACGGCACGTAATGTGAAGTTGAACTTCACGTTGCCATCCAATATCTTCACGACGGATAGTCCGGAAGCTATAATAGATAGCATTGCTCCCGGCGATGTGGCTACGCTGGATTATGGTTTCCTGGTTAATAAGCGTTTTGATGGCGACTCGGTAGTTGTAATGGTGAATGTGGCTGAGGATTCCCGTTCTTCTTATTTAAGTGAGGCATACAAAGTAAAGGTCGGTGAGTATCTGACGGCTTCAAGTACTATTAAGATTGATGGCGCCGTTCGGCAGGCGGTAGATCTTAAAAATGTAACTTTAGGTCTTACTACCGATTTGTTGAAGGATATCCCGGTAGGCGCTGTGAACCGCCACCGTTATGCATTGATTATCGGTAATGAGGATTACAGTATGACCGGCGCCAATGCGGAAATCAATGTGCCTTATGCTGTGAATGACGCTATGGTATTCCGTGAGTACTGCGTACGTACGTTTGGCGTGCCCGACGGACAACTGAAAGTAGTTCCCAATGCTACGGCGGGTATGATGCACGAACAACTTGACTGGTTGGTAAACATGGCAAGTACCGATCCGGAAGCTGAATTGATATTCTATTATTCCGGTCATGGTAATAACGATGAGGCTACGAAAGAACCTTATCTGTTGCCGGTAGATATCACAGGTAAGAATATCAGGCTGGGTGTTTCTCTTGGAGAGTTGTACAAGCGTTTGGCAACTCATCCGGTTAAGGGCGCATACGTCTTTCTGGATGCTTGTTTCAGCGGCGGGTACAAGAGCGCTGCTCCACTAATAGCGCAGAAGGGAGTACGCGTTGTTCCCAAAGCCGGTTTGCCGCAGGGAAATACGCTGAGCTTCTCATCCAGTAGCGGTGATCAGACTTCCAGCGTTTTCCATGATAAAAAACAAGGATATTATACTTATTTCCTGGTTAAGTCTATCAAAGATGCGGGAGGAGAGTTGACAATGAAAGAACTGTTTGAAAAGACCCATGCGGAAGTCCGGAAAGCTACCGCCTTGGTAGGTAAGATACAGGAACCGCAGTATATGGTTTCTCCTACATGGTCGGATTGGACGGATGTGAAGTTGAAAACACCGGCGGCACAATGATTTGTATAAAGTAAGAAGCTGATAAAATCTTAAAAAGGAGAATCAAAACAGTTTCTAAAAGTCTGATAAAAAAAGCAAGAATCAGCCAAACGAGGGCAACCTGCTGCGAATGTCCTTTGTTTGGCTGATTCTTGTATATTGTATAATGAAGTGAAGCGTATGGATACCAACAACTAAAACAGATAAGAATATCCTTCTCCCAGGAAGTCTTTGATACGCTTTAATGCTTTGGTGATTTGTGCTTCCACAGTCTTAATGGAGATATGCATGTTATTCGCAATTTCTTGATTAGACATTAAGTCATGCCTGCTTTTCAGGAACACTTCACGACATTTCTCGGGCAATGTATATACGGCTTCTTCTATAAGCCTGTTAAGTTCTTCCATTTCCAAAGCCGAATAGTCTTTATCTTGCAATGTCTCTATGAGAGATTCATCGAGAGTTGTCGTATATTTACGGTCTCGCAGTACATTGAGACATCTGTTTCGGGCGCTCTGAAAAAGATAGGCTTTAAATGATAGCTTTATTTCTATTTGGTTCTTGTTTTCCCACAGATAGGTAAAAATATCCAGTGCCAGTTCTTCTGTTTCCGCAAAATTATCCAGATAAATATTAATGTAACGGCACAATGGTGTGAAGTAAGTATTAAAAAGATGCTTGAAAGCATGTTCGTCTCCTTCCTTGACTAATTTTAGTAATAGAATGTCGTCAGTTGTTGCCATATTCAACAGGTTATTCTGCAAAGTTAAGAAGATTTGTTTGAATAACCGTAGATATGAGAAAGAATTCAGGGCAACCGCACCAAAATCTTAAATACTCAAGTTTCGCATGTTGTTTGTAATCAGTAGTATCTCAATTGGCTTCGCTGACAGATTATCTGATTTCTTTCACTAAGGTATGTTCTCCTCTTCCCGGGAGGTTGCTCTCCTCCGATAACGGGGGAGCCGGAGGGGGTTAGTACCCGTAGGGGAGGTGGTAGGTGAAAGAGGAATTCCTGCAGTATGAATAATACAGGCTGAGAATTTGCGGAAATATCTAAATGACAATAAATAATTGATATTTGTATTCATTATGATAGCATTATTCCGCTTTTCATAACACGACTTGATTTGTAAATTCATCTTTTAGAGTACTTGATGAATAAATAAAGAATAATGATGCGTTATTTATGTATATTATTGCATATTTACAAGCTGTTTATGCAAAAAGTACCGGTTGCTTAGGGATGAAACACTAACTACCTGTAAGTAGATCGCTAACTACCTGTAAGTAGATCACTAACTACCTGTAAGTAGATTGCTAACTACCTGTAAGTAGTTGACTTGTTACCTGTAAGTAGTTAGCTTATCCTGTCTTGTTTTCCCCTTATCAACCCACTTTCAGGAGATGTTTTGTTCCAGAATAAATGTACGTATTTCGATATCTCCCTGTCAGTCTGATACTTACTGATTTTCGCTTCGATATTTCCAACCGAGCCTGCCTTCGGGTGGAAATAACGCATTCTCAGGCATATAGAAAATACAAAATGACATTTTGACAAAACTGGAAGTACCTGATTTGTGAAAGGAAAATCACACTCTCCGCATGTTCTCGCCTGTTCCGTCCCTGTCCCTAATGCGGAAAAGGTGTACCGCAGCAGATACTCCTGGTGCGGTTGCTATAGAAAAAACTCATTTTTTTGAAAAAATAAATAGATAGGCGTAAGGGTGACGATTGTTTTTTGTGTCTATATAAACAGAAAGGATTAAAATTGAGATTATGAAGAAGGAAATACCGTGGAGTTTGATTATCTTAAAGCTAAAGAAAGAAAGTACCGTGGAAGAAGACCACCGACTTGGTGCTTGGTTGGCGGACAGTGGTAATCGGGAGGTATTTGAGGAACTCCGGATGCTTTGGGATAAAATACAGACTAATGCGTCAAACTATACTCCGGATACTGATTATTACTGGAAAGAACTAACACGCCGGATGAAGGCCGGAGTTACGGTTCAGACCGGAGAACCGAATCGGAAAAGAATATTCCGTATGTGGAAGTATGTAGCCGCCGCATGTATTATTGTAGCCGTATCTTTTTCTTTTTATCTCGGACATTTGGCTAACACTCCCGACGATGTGTTTTTGGAATATAAAAATATAGGAGGAAAATCTATAGCTTCCTTGCCGGACCGTTCTTCTGTTTGGTTGCATACAAATACGAAGCTGAACATAGATATGCAGCATCAAAAGGATGAACGCATAGTAACCATGCAGCATGGAGAAGCCTATTTTGATGTGGCTCATGACAAAAACAAGCCGTTTATTGTGCAAATAGACGGTGTGCGTATCGTTGTTCATGGAACTAAATTTAATGTAGAGGCTTTTCCGGACATGGAAAATATCTATGTCAGCCTGTTGGAAGGTTCGGTTTCGCTGGATACGGAATATGAGCGCCGGTTGCTTTCACCGGGTGAAACGGCAACTTATAATAAGAACAGCCGTCGTTTGTCCGTCTCCAAGGATGATGTGCTTTTTGCGGCTTCCTGGACAAAAGATCAGATTGTCTTTGAACAACGTTCATTACGGGATATTTGTCGTTTTCTGGGTAAGTGGTACCACGTGAAGATATATCTGGATCCGGCTATAGCCGATAACATCGAATATACCTTCACGTTACGTAACGAACCTTTGGAAGAAATACTCCGGTTAATGGCGCGTATCAATCCGATAGGATATACTTTTAATGAAGAAAATGAGCTCAGTATATACAAAAGTAAAAAGTTAAATTCTAATTCAAAATTGCCTATGAACAATGCCGTGAAATAATGAATTAATATTGCGAGGTGATAACGTTTGCCTCATATCCCTTTCACAATTATCTAATTATATTAAATCTAAAGAAAAGCATGATTTTAAAAAAACGTGTAGTATTTCTATTACTACTAATCTTGTGTGTGCCTTTATCGGCACAAATCAAAGAGAAACTAATCACTATTAATTTCTCAAATCTTCCTCTTACAGAAGCAATTAGTCGTATTGAAAAAGTGAGTCAATACACTTTCTTCTATGACGCTAATCAAGTAGACGTGAAGCAAAGAGTGAGCCTGAATGTGCAGGAAGCTACCGCCCAACAAGCAATGAATGCTATGTTGAATGGTACGAACCTGAAATATGAAGTGACTAATACGCAGATAGCATTGTTTGCTAAGAATCAACCGGAAACGTTGGTTCGTGAAGTTACCATCAAAGGTAAGGTGGTAGATGAACAGGGTGATCCGATTATTGGCGCCAATGTTATTGCTGAAGGTACTACCAATGGTGTTATCACGGATATCGATGGACAATATACCTTGACCGTAGCTCCTGATTCCAAAATTCAGGTTTCGTACATTGGTTATATCACGCAAAACTTAAAAGTCGGTTCTATCCCTTCCATCGTTAAACTAAGAGAAGATTCCAATTTATTGCAGGAGGTTGTAGTCGTTGGTTACGGTACAATGAAGAAACAAGACCTAACCGGCGCAGTGGCTTCCATCAAAGGTAGCGATATGGAAAAAGAACAGCGTCAGACGATTCAGGATATGTTACGTACAGGTGTTGCCGGGCTTTCTGTTGGGATGGAGACCGATGCGAAAGGTAATACCAGTATGTTGATTCGCGGTAAGGGTACGATTGCAGCCAATACCGATCCGTTGATTGTATTGGATGGTGTAATTTATAGCGGTCAGATGACTGATATCAACCCCAACGACATTGAACGTGTAGACGTATTGAAAGACGCCAGTTCTGCTGCGGTATATGGTGCTAAAGCTGCCAATGGAGTAGTATTGGTTACTACCAAGAAAGGTGGAGGCAATAAACCGACCATCAGTTTTAACGGAGGTTGGGGCGTTTCAATGATAAATTCCTTGCCGGAAGTATATGAAGGACAAGGTTTCGTGAACTTCCGTCAAGACGTAATGAAAAGTACCGAGTATACGGCTGCTGCTACCGGTTTCTTTGATAATCCGGCAAACATGGGCAATGCCGAATTGGCGGAATGGATGAGAACAGATACCGGTAACCCAACCGAAGTATGGCTCAATCGTTTGAGAATGACTAATACGGAAATTACCAATTATATGGCGGGTAGAACAGTTGATTGGAAAGATTTAACCCTCCGTACTGCTCTTCGGCAGGATTATACAATCAGTGTATCAGGCAAGAAGGACGAAATGTCTTACTACTCTTCTATTAACTATGTGAAAAATGAGAGTAATAACAAAGGTGGCGAATATAGTGCTATCCGTGCCCGTGTGAACCTGGAAAATAAGGTGCAGAAGTTCCTGACTTATGGAGTGAATGCGCAGTTTACGGTACGTGACGAAAGCCACATGTATGAGGAAGGCAGATCCATTTATTCAAGTTTTAGTACGGCATTGTCACCTTATGGCAATATCTATAATGAAAACGGTTCTCTGAAACTTTACCCGAATGACAATAACAATGCCACCAACCCATTGTTGAATATGGCTTACTTAAGCAAAAAGAATGATATCAATAACCTGAATGCGTCCATCTACCTGAAGCTGGATTTACCATTGGGATTCTCTTTGCATACAACTTATTCTCCCCGTTTTGAATGGACTAACTATCTGTATCATAGATCAGCCGATCATCCCAGTGCCGGTTCACAAGGCGGCTTTGTTGAACGTTATGGCATGAAAGACTTCTTCTGGCAATGGGATAATATGCTGAAATGGAATAAAACATTCGGTAAGCATGCATTCGACTTCACCGGATTGTTGAACTGGGAAAAGTTCCAGCGCTGGAAAACAATTGCCAAGAACGAAGGTTTCCAACCAAGTGATAACCTGGGTTATGGCGGTATAAGCTATGGTACTGTTCCTATTGCAGACAGTAACGATATTTATCGTACCGGAGACGCTATTATGGGACGTTTACATTACTCTTATGACAATCGGTATCTGATTACTGCTACCGTGCGCCGTGACGGATATTCGGCATTCGGTCAAGGTAATCCGCGCGCCACTTTCCCCTCTGTGGCTCTTGGATGGGTTTTTACGGAAGAACCATTCTGGAAAAAGTTGAATATTGAATGGTTTGAGTATGCGAAATTACGACTTACCTGGGGTAAGAACGGTAACCGCTCCATTGGTGAATACGATGCATTGATGCGGTTGGAACCTCGCAAGTATATGTATATTAATCCTTCTACCGGTGAACTGGTTACTATCAATACTTTCTACAGCTATAATATGGCAAATGCCAATTTGAAATGGGAGACCACTACCTCTTATAACTTAGGTTTGGATTTTACTTTGCTGAAAGGACGTCTGAACGGTAGCGTTGATGTATATCATAAAAGTACTACCGATTTGCTGAATAATCGCCAGTTACCGAGTTTGATAGGATATGCCAGCGTGAAAGCTAATATTGGTGAAATATGGAACCGTGGTGTGGAATTATCCTTGACTTCTACTAATATCCGGAATGAAGCGCTTACCTGGCGTACAACTTTCAATCTGATGTATAACAAAAACACTATCAAGCATTTGTATGGCATTATGGAAGATGTGACAGATGCTGATGGAAAAGTTATCGGGCAGAAAGAGGCGGACGATATTGATAATGGATATTTCATCGGTCACGCTCTGGATGAAGTCTGGGGATATAATTTCATAGGTGTATGGCAGGAAAATGAAACCGAAGAAGCTGCTAAATATGGGCAGATTCCGGGCGATCCGAAAATCCAGGATGTGGATATGAACTACAAATACAACAATGATGATAAAGTATTTCAGGGTAACAAAACTCCGAAAGTACGATGGAGCATGCGTAACGAGTTTACCCTGTTTAAGAACTTCGACATCTCTTTCAGTATGTATTCATATCTGGGACATATCAAGTCTATGGGACGTTTTACTAATAACGATGCCTTGCTGAATACGGTAAATCAGATTAAGCGTGATTACTGGACACCCCAGAATAAGATGAACGATTATCCACGTTTAGGTGCGAAGAGTCCGAGTGGTGTAACTTATTCTATCTATAAGAATAATTCTTTCCTGCGTATTGATAACATATCTATGGGATATACTTTCCCGAAAGCAATGATAGCTCCGCTGAAGCTTGAGAGTTTACGGGTAAATATGACAGTAAAGAATGCGGGATACTTTAGCGGATGGCCTGCTTATGATCCGGAAAACTCAGATAGCCATACCCCGAGAACAGTAACGTTTGGTATTAATGTAATATTATAAAAAGGAAAACTAACAATGAAAAAGATAATAAAATATACATTAGCTTATGCCGGCATGTTTGGAGTGATGTTTGCGGCAAGTGGTTGCTCTGATTGGTTGGATCCTAAACCTTTGTCTTTCTTTACGCCGGAGAATACGTTCAATTCGTATAGTGGCTTGAAAACAGCTACCGACATGTTGAATCGTGATGTGCGCTATTTCGATTATTATCCCTCGGCAGGGTCAGCCGATCCATGTATCATTTCTGAGTATTTCTTTTCGGAAATGGGGGTAAACGGGCGTACTGACGCTTCGAATGCACCGGTCGATTTGGCTCGTCAAATTAATCCGTCGGCAACCTTGACAGGAAATGCCAGTCAGGTAAATAACTACTGGACTAATTTATATAAAGGTATTAAAGATGCCAATACTATTCTCAGCCGTTCCCGGAATACAGAAATGACAGATGTTCAACGTGGAGAAATTGAGGCTTTGGGATGTTTTCACAGGGCATTCCGTTATTACCGGTTGGTACATCAATATGGTGATGTCCCGTTTATTGTGGACGAAATTGCCGAACCTCGTTATGATTTCTATTCTACTAAGCGCGAGGCTATTTTACGTTATTTGAAAGATGATTTAGACCGTACCGCATCATATCTGTCTAACAATGTGTATATCGGTATGGTAACGCAGGCTGCTGCTTATCATCTGTTGACGAAAATAAATTTGGCGTTGGGTGAATTTGATGATGCGGTGGAATCTGCCAATAAGGTAATCAATGATGGTGTACACGAACTGATGAAACAACGTTTTGGGGTAGACAAGAATGACCCGACTAAAAATGTTATCTGGGATTTGCATCAATCAGCCAATAAGGCTTTGCCGGAAAATAAGGAATGTCTTTATGTTGTGATAGACCGTTTTGATGCAGGTAGTGATATGCGTTCTGCTGCAGGCTTGGAAGTTAAACGCCAGTTAGTGCCTTGGTTTCCTGCTGCGGGACAAATTACGACACCTGCCGGAGAGGTTGGCTTTATAGATAATGATGAAAAAAGAAATCCTTATTTATTGGAGTATGGTCGTGGGGTTTGTACGTTGCGTTCTACATGGTATCACCAGAATATGATTTGGACTTTGGATGATACTGATTTGCGTCATGCTCCCGGTAACTGGGTACATGTGTCGGATTTGAAATATAACAATCCCGCTCTGGAAGGTAAATCTGAGTGGTATGGCAAAAATGTACAACTGTATAATGATAAAGGCGATATTCTTATTAAAGATACCATTCGCTGCTGGAGTGGCTGGCCGTACTATAAATCCAATGTTGAAGACCAGACTGCCAATTGGTGGCGTGGCGGTTGGGCGGACTGGTATGTATTCCGTCTGGCGGAAACCTATCTACTTCGTGCGGAAGCATATACTTGGCTGGACAGGAAAGATTTGGCTGCGATAGACCTGAATGCGGTGCGTGAACGTGCCGGTGCTCGTCCGCTGACAGCTGACGAAGTAAGTATCAGCCAGATTTTAGATGAACGCGCCCGTGAACTTTTCTATGAAGAGCCGCGTAAATGCGAGTTGACCCGTATTGCGTTCTTGTTTGCCAAGACCGGTAAATCAGATGAGAAAGGACGTACTTATTCAATGGCTAACTTTACGGACAATAACTATTTCTACAACCGCATTATGGATAGAACGGAGTTCTATAATAAAGGTGTGAAGAATTCAGTAGGTAGTACTTATACAATTGCCCCGCACAATGTGCTTTGGCCCATAGCATTGAGAGCTATTTCTTCCAATGTAGAAGGTCACATTAACCAGACACCGGGATATGACGGTTCTGCAGACAACATTGAACCGTTGGATACCCCGAGTGAATAATTCCCTGAACATGTATTATTCATACTGTAGTTAAAGGAGTTATCACTTTGTTAGGAGTTAAGGAATTAAAGCCGGTACTCAGTAAAGCATATAGCAATACTATCGGCTTTAACTCCTAAGCCAACTTGTTGGCTGACAACTCCTTTAATTTCTTTAATTTCTTTAACTCCTATAACTCCTAAAGCATGAATAATGCAGACTAACTTCTTTTTTATTTAAGTGTTTATGAAAAACAAAAAACTTGATTTTACTTTTAGAACGTTTCATTTCTTATGGATATGGAGCTTGTTACTGTGCGTATCCACTCTCTGCGTGGGTTGTAGTGATGACGATAAACAGTTGGAACGTACCGATTGGGTAAGAGTATTACCTCTGAAACTGGATTTTCCTGCGTCGGGCGGCGAGCAAAGTCTCACTTTGATTCTGACCAAGGATGTTGATCTTGCTAATTTACAACATGAGGTTGCGGCTAATGGTGAAAGTTGGTGCACGGTTGAACTGAAAGACGATGTATTGAGAGTTGTTGCCGATCCTACATATTATGAATTTCCGAGAACTACTTTGATTACCATATCTTATGGCGATTTACGAAGAGATATCCCGGTGAGCCAAAGTGCTTCAAGTGGTTCGGACGATATAAAGATTCAGGTTGCTTCGGCTACGGCAACTACAGAAGAAACGGTAGCGGAACAGCGTGGAATTGAAAAGTCGTTCGACGGGGATTATGAGTCTTACTTTAATTCTAAATTCGGGGCATTCTCTGCCTGGCCCTTTATCATTGACTATACTTTTAAGACGGCTTCCAAGCTGGATTATATAGTTTATACTCCGCGTACTGACAACGGAACAAGGTATGGTGCATTCAATGAATTCAATGTATTGGTTGCTACGGCTGATGCGCCTAATACTTGGGTAAAAGTAGCGGAATGTGCTCGTGGAGATGTAAATTACAATGCTTCTGTTATAAAGTTGGAGCAGAGTGTGGAGAATGTACAGAAAGTACGGTTTGAAATTCACTCTGCCCACAATAACCGTCTCAGTTGTGCTGAAATGGATTTCTTCCAGGTTAGCCTGAACAAGTTTGACTATACCACAATCTTCAGGGATAATTCGTGCTCGGAATTATGCGAAGGCATTACTGAACGGGATATTCGCAAGATGCCGGGTGAAACCTACAAGCAGCTTGCTATGGCTTTGTTGGGTGGGACTTACGATAAGAAATATCGTGTAGCAGAATACCGTCCTTATCAGGATCCTGCTATAATGGCTGCTTCAAACAAAACCAGTACTTACGGTTTGAGAGACAACCCGACCGGCATTTATGTGAATGAAGGTGAAGATGTATTGGTATTGGTAGATGATACACGCGGACAAAACATCGCGATGGTAGTTCAGGACTTGACTCTTGGATATAATTCAAGCAAAACCTATGCATTAAGAGAAGGCGAAAACAAAATCAAGGTTACTAATGGCGGCTTGATTTATATTATGAACCTAACCAATGAAGCCATACCTCTTATTCTGGACACGGAAGAAGCAAAAGCCGCTGCTGCTGCCAAGACGGTGAAGATTCATTTCCCGTTCGGAAAGGTGAACGGTTACTTCGACATTCAGTCTGATGCAACTCAACAAGACTGGGAAGAGATGTTGCGTAATTCACGCTATAAGGATATTGATGTATTAGGGAAATATACACATGTGACCTGGACTGTTTCGGATTACCAAAGTTATAATACGAATATCCGCGAGGTAACAGAGCTTATGGATAATGTAGTGGAATGGGAATGGGACTTCATGGGCTTGTTTAAATACAACAAACTCTTTGCCAACAGAATGTATATGCATATAGAGCATAATGGAGCTAATCCTTATTCGGCAAGTAACCATACCGCCTACACACAGGGTTATGCGGAAATATTCTGTAATCCTGACCGCTTAAAGGCTCGTTCATGGGTATTAGGACATGAAATCGGGCATACTAACCAGACACGTCCCGGATTTAAATGGACGGGTATGACTGAAGTATCTACTAATGTAATGTCAATGGATGTACAATTGAAGCTCAACGGAGTATCTAAGTTATTGAACGATGGTACTTATGAAGAGGCGACAAGGAGGATTATTGAAGCTCAACAACCCCATTGCCTTGACAATGCTTCCGATGAATTCATGATTAAGCTGGTTCCGTTCTGGCAGTTGAAGCTGTACATGATTGATGTCCTGGAACAGGATGATTTCTATCGTGATTTGTACGAACATTACCGTGTTACTAATGACCTTGATACTTCTGTAACAACTCAGGGTATCTTGCAGTTGGATTTCGTTCGTCAGGTATGCAGGCTATCAGGTTATAATATGCTTGACTTCTTTGAAAAGTGGGGTTTCCTTCGTCCTGTAGATAAGACTTTGAATGATTATGGAAACAAGAAATTTACCATAACTCAGGATCAGATAAACAAGCTGAAAGAGGAAATCAATGCGGCCGGTTATAAAACTCCTCATGACAATGTACATCAGATTACGGACGCCAATCTGGGAGATTATAAGTAATAGGTTAACTTTAATAGATACTATAATGATGAAGATTTTTTTTAGAATATCCTGTTTCTGCATTCTCCTGACTTTGGGGTTCGTAGCAGGAAGTTGTGAAGATGATAAAGATGTAAATCCGGTAATAGTTACTTCCTTATCCTTTGCTAATACAAACGAAGAGAATGTAGTAGCTCTTATCGAAGGAGATAGCTGGACACCTCAAATGACATTGTTACCCGATAATTCTGTGGATAAAGATGCATACACGTTCAGCTATACCAGTAGCAACGAAGCTGTATTTACGGTAGATGAAAACGGAACGGTTACGGCAAAAGGCGTAGGAGAGGCTGCTCTTACAGTATGGTCAACGAACAATAGGGATATGTGGGCATCCTGTATCATTTCGGTCGAAGAACGTATTCATCCGGTAACTTCCATTGAAATACCGGAAGATTATAGAGAGTACTATCTGTCGGTGAATGGCTCGTTGAATTTAGGCGGCTTAATCAGGGTGTTACCTGAAAACGCTACTAATCCGGAAGTGATATATTCATCTTCGGCCTCCGATGTGGCCACTGTAAACAGTTATGGTGAAGTCTATGCTATGGGACTGGGAGATGCAACCATTACGGTGAGAGCTGTTGATGGAAGCGGAGTATCAGTTGCATGTAACGTGCATGTGCGCGAAGTTAGTTATGTAGATTTGGATCGTGCCGGTTGGAGTGTTACGACTTCACATCCGTATTCTCCTGATGCCGCCGCCGTTGGAACTCCCGAGTCACTGATTGACGATAATATGTCAACTTGTCTGGTACTTGTTAAAGCCGGTAAAACCTTGAACGGTATTACCGTAGGGGTAGACGAGTCCGTGTTCTTTGTGATTGATATGCAGAATACGAATACATTTGACTATTTCCGTTTGAGGCACCGCACCACGAATACCTCGGCAAATCTTCGTGTGAATAAGGTTTCAGTGTACGGTAGTAATAATGGTGAAGATTTTACCGAAGTGGCGGCTAATGTAACAATAGCCACCAATGTAAATGAAGTTACCGTATTGTTGCCCTCTGTTAATAACTTCCGTTATTTCAAATTAGCTTATGAAGGATGGATTAATAGCGGAAACAGTATTCAGATATCAGACTTCAATATTGGGAAAATGGGATTTTTAGATTAAGAAGCTGATAAGAATAATTAGGAATAAGTTCAAAACAGCTTCTAAGATAGTGGATAAGAATACCCCTACTTCCTGTGGCTTTATAAGCCAAATATTACAAATGTGTAAGTTGTAAGAAACAGGAGTAGGGGTATTTTCTTTAACTCCTTTAGATGAAGTGACATTTTGTATTTTTAGTCGCCTGAGAATGCGATATTTCCGTCCGAAGACAGGGACGGTTGGAAATATCGAAGTAAAAATCCGTATCTTGCTGTCTTATAGTGTGATATCGAAATACGTACATCTCTAAAAAAATGCGGAAGACCTCTTCCGGAGAGATTATTAATGGGCTATTTGTACCGAATATATGTGGCTTTTGCACGGGATATATATGGTTGCCGTACGGGATATATGCGGTTCGCGCACCATATATATGCGGTTCGCGCACGGGATATATGCCGTTCACGCTCGGCATATATGTGGCTCACGCAGGAAGCAGACATTTGTTGCATAAATCCCTTATATCAGTCGCAAATTATGCGGAATATCCGTATATATATTCAAAATCTTGTGCCCGTAGCTTCTATTTTCCCTCTTTTTACAGAGGGTGATGTTAGCAAAAAGAGAGTTTTAACTATCTTTTTGATAACTATTGTTGGTTTGAGGCTTATATATTGCTAACTTCGACGTGTGTTTATCACATCTAACTTTAAATAAAATCGTTATATAAAATGAAAAAGAAATTGTTATTGGTCTTCCTATGTCCGGCTATTCTGTCTTTTATTACAGGTACTGTTATTGCCCAACCTGTTACTACTCAATCCGTCAGTGCCCGGTCTGTTAGTAGTTCCAGCATTAAAAGCCTGCTAAAGCGTGTTTCCGACTGGCAGATAGCCCATCCCAACACCTCCGCTGAGCATGACGACCTGGATTGGACGCACGCCGCCCTGTATATGGGCATGTTGGACTGGGCTGCCCTTTCGGAAAGGGAAGACAACGACAGCTCCTATTACGACTGGCTGCTCCGTATCGGGCGCCGCAACCATTTCCAGGTTGGCAAGTGGATGTACCATGCCGACTTTATTGCCGTTGGACAGCCTTTCATCGACCTTTACATAAAATATGGCAATAAGAAAATGGTGGCTCCCGTCATGGCGCGCGCCAACTGGGTGGTTGATAATCCTTCCGAAACTACCCTCGAACTGGATTACGGCAAGCTCGAGACGCTTGACCGCTGGGCATGGTGCGACGCATTGTTTATGGCTCCCCCCGTTTACGCCAAACTCTATGCGTTGACCGGCAACAGGAAATACCTGGACTTTCTCAACAAGGAGTACAAAGCCACTTACGATTATCTGTTCGATGCGCAGGAACAACTGTTCTACCGCGACCGGCGTTACTTCGACAAGAAAGAGGCGAACGGGCGTAAAGTATTCTGGGGACGCGGCAACGGTTGGGTTCTGGGTGGTCTGGCCGAAATCCTCCAGGTGTTGCCCAAGGAAGAACCTTCGCGGGAGTTCTATAAGCAGTTGTTTGTAACCCTGTCCACCCGAGTGGGAGAGTTGCAGAGTTCCGACGGATACTGGCGCGCCAGCTTGCTCGACCCCGATTCCTATCCGTCGCCCGAAACAAGTGCAACCGGATTTATTGTTTACGCTCTGGCTTACGGCGTGAATGAAGGTTTGCTCGACCGGAAAGTCTTTCTTCCTGTGATTGAAAAAGGCTGGCAGGCGCTTGTTGCCGCCGTAGAACCGGACGGTAAGCTGGGTTACGTGCAACCTATCGGCGCCGACCCGCGCAAGGTGACGCGCGATATGACGGAGGTGTACGGAGTCGGCGCTTTCCTGCTTGCCGGATGCCAGATTTATAAGCTGCTCAATGCTACCCCTGTGAATTAATTAATCGTGCGAATCAGTAGTTAAAGTAGTTATATCGTGAACGATTATAACTCAAGTATCACATGTCGTCTGTATGCTACAGTTCTTCGTCACTTTAGGTGCCGCCTTTTTCTCTCGAATACCGATGAATAAAGAGTTTGAAGCAAATTGCTTGCACCTAAAGAGACGAAGAACCTATGTTACTGAACTATCTCGTTGTTGATTAACAACTGAGATAGTTCAATAACATACAGGCAACATGTGAAACTTGAGTTATAACTTGAAACTTCAGTTATAACATAAAGCGTCTATATCTTATGAAACATCTATATCTTATGAAACATCTATATTTTATGAAATATGCGTATCCTATGCACCCCCTATCCCGCATCCTTCTGCTCGTCTGCCTTCTTTTGACAGGCGCAAAAGCATCCTCCCGTGAAGTAACC
>NZ_DBDF01000113.1 GCF_002293435.1 Bacteroides sp. UBA939
ACGATTATAGAACCACGATGTCCATCGTGGGCGGACTACGCATAAAGCGGATCAGATCAAGGACAGACGGAGCTGAGACCATCAAGACGTATGAATACAGCGGTTCTGTCAACCAGATGATACAGAGTGACATGTATCGATACAAACAAACTAGGTACTACACTGCTCATTGTGTAGGTTGTGGATTTACTTCTCCGGAAATAGGTTCTCCGATATGGGAATATTCCACCAGTGTACCATTGTATTCAATCACAGGGTGGGGAGACTGTCCCGTATTCTACGATACGGTGACGGAATATATCGGTACGACCCAAAGCAATCAGGGAAAGAAAGTCAGTCAATATCGGAAGAGCCATCGGATCAGACAAACCTTCCCTCTTCCTTTGCCGGACAAATTTGTTCAGAATCTGTATAGGTTTTGGTCGCCATATTACAATTATGATCAAGGATTGTTAGTCCCGTTGTTAACATCGGAGAAGGATTACGAGTTTACCGAAAACGGTTATTCATTAAAAAAGGAAACCGTCAACGAATATCTTCCCGTAGACATGGGGCAGGTTACTTGCGGTGTCCGCCTGAGTCTCAGGGATGATTGGATACATTTGGGAATACACAACTGGGGTGACCACTTTGCTCCTTATCTCACCATTGATAAATTCCTTTATAATATGGAATATTATGACATCATTGGTTACAGATATTTTCTGCTCCCAAGCAAGACCCGTACTACGGAATATACCGTTTCCGGAAACATCAATACTACGATTTCTTATGCCTATGATGCAAGCTACCGATCCCTGTCACCTGTCAAAACCACAACATCCGGCAGTGATACGGCGACGCTTGAAGAAACTGTGCTTTATCCTTTCAATATGAATACCGCTCCATACACCACGATGGTGCAAAACAACATTATGGATGCGGTAATCAAAAAGACAAGACTGTATAACAACAGCTCGAAAAGTATCCAGTATAACTACAGGGCTGAAGGCTTAAAATTTGTGCAGAATAATATTCTTACCGGAAACAACTCGCTTGAAACCCGTATCACCTACCATACGTATGATTTTTATGGTAATCCCGTATATGTTTCTAAAGACAATGCAGAACAGGTGGTTTATCTGTGGTCGTACAACGGCCAATATCTTGTCGCTGAAATTAAGGGTGCCACTTACGAACAGGTCAAGACAGCTTTAGGTGGCAGGTTACCGGAAAGCCTGTCTTCTGAAGCCTCCCCTAATATGACGTTAATCAATGGTCTGAGGACGGCATTGTCCGCCGCTATGGTAACCGTCTACACGTACAGGTCGCTGGTAGGGGTGACATCCGTTACGAAACCGAACGGTGAAAAATTCACTTACGAGTATGATAATTTCGGACGATTGGTAATGATAAAAGACCATGACGGAAAAGTTGTGGAACAGTATGGATATAATTATAAAAACTGATAGATTTGAATACTAATAAAGACTAAATATCATGAAACGGAATATATATATCATTGTATTGCTCACGCTGGTTGTCCAGTTGCTTCAGGCACAGCCTGCGGTAACCGATCCGCTGGGAGTATTGCCGGCCAATGAGGATTATCAGACCAACCGTATCCGCCAAGTCACCGGTGCCCGAAATATCGCCTTTTCCTTCGAACTGGTCTCGGAGTCGGAAGTAACCATTAAGGCGGAGGGAAATGGTACCGGTTTCGCTGTCGAAATTTACCACCTCCGTCCCGGACAATTAACGTTTATACACAGGCCTCCTTTTAACACCCCCAATAATATCCTGACCATAATTTTGCAACCGGGACAATACATTGCTAATGCTATGGTTAGTACAGATTCATTCCTGGCGGGCATATTGACCAGCAGGCCAACCGGGACTTCCATAGTAGATGACAGCATGATATCCAACCAGGAGAATTACATCCTGGCCCGCACCTATACCAACGATACCGGAACCAAATACCTGGATAACATCCAATACTTCGACGGCCTCGGCCGCCCGGTGCAGACCGTGCAGCGGAAGATTACCCCTACCGGCAAAGACCTTGTGACATTGCAGGAATACGACGCGTTCGGACGGGCATCAAACACCTGGCTGCCCGGCACGTCTACCGGTAACGGGGCTTACGTCAGTCCCGAGACGGTAAAGGCGGCGGCAAGAACGCTGAACAGCGACCAGAATCCTTACTCCCGCCCCGTGTACGAGGCTTCCCCACTGAACCGCGTGCTGGAACAGTACAACCCCGGCGCTGCCTGGCAGAATAACTCACGCAGGGTAAAGAGCAGTTTCTCAGTCAACATATCCGGCAACGACACCCTGAACTGCGTGCTCTACAAAGTTTCAAACACCGTCAGCGCCACCGACACGCTGGTGACCGTAACACGCCAGGGATATTATCCCACCGGCTCGCTCTACGTCACCCGCACCGCCGACGAGGACGGTAACGCTTCTTTCGAGTTTACCGACAAGTTGGGGCAGGTATTGCTCACACGGCAGGTTGTGCGTAGCAGCAGTACGAAAGTCTTGCACGACACCTATTATATATACGACGATTACGGCAACCGGACAGCCGTCCTTCCCCCGCTCGCCTCGGACGCCATGAAGGGCAGCACGACAGCTTCCTGGACAAACGCCAACTCTGTTGTTTTGCGCAACTACGCCTACCTGTACATCTACGACAAGCGTAACCGCTGCAGGGCTAAGCGTCTTCCGGGAGGCGACTGGACGTACTACATATATGACAAAGCCGACAGGCTTATCTTCTCCCAGGACGGCGAGCAGCGCAAGAAATCCCCAAAAGAATGGACGTTCTCCATACCCGACGTGTTCGGACGCGTATGCGTGACAGGAATCTGTTCCAACACTTACAACGCGTTGGCGACCACATCGCCATTGGTGAACGTCGTGATAAAAGCCGACCGAAACAATACCACAAGTGCTTACAAGGGATACACCATCTTGGGTCTTAACCTTACAACCCCTACTGTACTCACCGTAAACTATTACGATAATTACAATTTCCTGGGGCAAAACAATATTCCACCCAATACGGATGAAAAGGTGAAATACACGTCCGAAGACGGTTACGGCACCTGGTACGGAACGGATTACACCACCGCCAACAGGGTAAAGAACAAAGGCTTGTTGACCGGTACGCTGACGGCGCAGTTGACCGGTGGTACGGTAAGCACAACGAACTACCTGTACACCGTAATGTACTACGACGTCAAGGGAAGGCTTGTCCAGTCCAAATCCAACAACCACCTTACAGGCGGCAGCGAAAAGGAATACTTCGCCTATAACTTCACCGGGCAGGCTACCAAGCGCAAACATGTACACGTGGCTGCGGGGACGACGCAGACGGAAATCTATACATACGCCTACGACGATGCCGGGCGGCTTACGAGCGTGAAGCACAAGCTGAACACAGGCGATGAAGTAACCCTCGCCGCCAATACGTACGATGAACTCGGACGCCTGGCAACCACCCAGCGTAACGGGAATGCATCCTTGAAGAGTACTTACGTTTACAATGTCCGTTCCTGGATGAAGTCGATCTCTTCCACCCTGTTCACCCAAACGCTGTATTACAACGACGCTTACGGCAGCAACACGCCCCGGTACAACGGGAACATCTCCGCCATGAGCTGGAAACTCTCCAACGAGAGCAAGACCAGGGGATACCGATTTACTTACGACAACCTCTCCCGGCTTACAGCAGCAGGCTATCTGGAAAACGGAAGCGTGAGCAGTAATTTCAATACCACATACACGTATGACAAGCACGGCAACATGACCGGCTTGACGCGCAGGGGGAATACCGGCACCTCGACCTACGGCATCATCGACAACCTGACGATGAATTACGCGGGCAACCAGCTTATGAAAGTTGAAGACTCGGGAGCGAGTGTTAGTTTATCCGCTTCAATGGATTTTAAAAATGGTTCCAATACCGCCCGTGAATACTATTACAACAGGAACGGCAATCTGATAAAAGATTTAAATAAGGGAATAAGCAACATATCATATAATTTGCTAAATTTGCCCTGTTCACTCGCAATATCCAATTCTTCCGGTTCGGCAACGAATACGTACGTGTATGCGGTCGACGGGCGGAAGCTGACCGCAACTATCAGCGGAAAGAAGACGGATTACGCCGGGAACATGATCTATGAAAACAGTACGTTGAAGCGTATACTCATTGAAGGCGGTTACATTGAGATTGGAAGCGGAAGCACCACCAATGATACATACCACTTCTACCTGACCGACCACTTGGGCAACAACCGGGTGGTTGCCAAGGGGAGCGGGACGATAGTGCAGACTAACCACTATTACCCTTATGGAATGTTGTTCACCGAAGGGACGCAGACTTCCTCACAGCCGTACAAGTTCGGCAACAAGGAACTGGATACGCAGAAGGGGCTGAATATGTATGACTTCACAGCGAGGATGCAGGATCCGGTGGTTCCAGGCTTTATAATGCCTGATCCGCTGGCGGAGAAGTATTATTCAATTAGTCCGTATGCCTATTGCATGAATAATCCCATGAAATTTGTAGACCCAAGCGGAAAAGCTGTTGAAAGCATTTGGGATGCTATCAGTCTTGGCATGGGGGTAAAAAGCCTGGTGGATAATATCAAAGCCGGCAATATCGGATCGGCAATAGTTGACGGACTGGGTGTAGTAGCGGATGCCTTTGCAGTAGCAGCACCATTTGTTCCTGGCGGTGTAAGCGCAGGTATCAAGGCATTACGTGCGGCTGATGATATTGTGGATGTGGTAAGCACTGGGAATAAGGTGGATAATGCGGTAGATGCGGGGAAAGCAGTTGATAACGTTAAAGATGGATTAAAGATAGAAATACCTGCTGAAAACAAAATAGATAGGAATTTATTAGACCCACCATCACAATCAGGAAATGCACCCACATTTAAAAAAGATGGTAAACCTGTTGAAATCCATCATGAAGGACAAAAACCAAATGGCCCCTTTAAGGAGATGCATGCAGATGATCATAGGGGTAAAGGTAATTACAAGCAAAACCATCCTAATGCAGGAAAAGCAAGCCAAATTGATAGACGTGAATTTGATAAAGCAAAAAAAGAATATTGGAAAAAGGAATATGAATGGTGAAATGAAATTGGAAATTGATGAAATAATCAAGGAATTGATGAAATTCTCAGATAAGTTAGTAGATATGAGATCGCCTGTGGATGTAGAATTCATCCAACGGTTTGAAACTAAATATCAGATAGAATTACCTGCTGACTATAAATATTTACTAAATAAGACAAACGGATTTAGTTTAATGGGGGATGAAGTGCTTGGTATCACTTGGGCTTCTCATGGATATGATTTAGTGGAAGTTTATCGGTATGAACATTTTGAAGTAATAATTCCGCAGTATAAGTATTTAGTTCCATTTAGTCCTGATGGTAGAGGTAATTTCTATTGTTTTGATACAAGTGTGAAAACAAAAAATGGACTTTCAAACAATATTGTTTTCTGGTGCTCTAATTATGAATATACAGAGTCCGATTATCCGGAAATAACCCACAACTGTTTAGCTGATTTCATAAATGAATGCATAATAGGATGGACTTTGGAAGATTACAATTATGATGGAAGTAATAAATGATAACTAATTTTCTGCCAAATATACATGGAAGCAGCTAAAAAAGAATTTGGAGGAAATTAATTATGGTAAGACAAAGAATAACAGAAGGAGCAATTTTAGAAATTAGTATTGAAAATCAATATTATGTATATGCTCAAATTTTGAATAAAGGGCGTGGCTATGCTTTTTTTGATTATAAAACAAAAGATAAATTGATTAATCTTGAAGCTCTGGATGATGCCGGAATTCTTTTTATTGTAGCCGTTTACAAAATTGTTATCATTCAGGGTAGATGGCTGAAAGTTGGTAAATTGCCAATACGCGAAAGCCTGTTAGTACTACCCATGGAATTTATTCAAGATATATTTCATCCGGAACTTTTTGAACTTTACAACCCTAATACAGGTGAAATAATACCAACAACAAGAGATAAAGTAGTTGGATTGGAGCGAGCGGCTGTTTGGGATTACAATCATGTTGAAGATAGAATTAGAGACTATTATCTGGGCGTGCCAAATGTTTGGTTAGAGCACATGAAAATCAGATGAGTAAATAAAATACAAATAATCACTTTAGTCATACTCGTTAATTAATTATAATGATTAACCGCATACTGTCCGTTAAAAGCTTAACGCATAATTAACATTACGCGAATGAATTTATTTACATATATATTTTCGTATATTGCTGATATTCAATATATTTGTGGTGTAAAATCAAACGAGCACTACATTATGAACATACTGAATTTCATGCAATGTTTCCCTGATGAGGCTTCTTGCATAGCCTATCAATTTGAGACGGGAGCTTTTAGCACCGGATATATGAAAGACGGTTCTCCATTTTATGACCAATCAGATGAGGTAGAAGCTTACGCAAGAGGTACACTTTTTGGTGGTCAATCTCGTTCGGCTTCTTCTATCGCTTCAGACCCTCACTATGGTACAATACAGGCAACACCTATGGATGCTACAAAAATACCGGCTGTTATATTAAATAATCCAACCGCACTTCAAAAGTATGCGAATAATACTCGTTCAATATTCAGAGTAAACGGAATAACATACAAAATGCGTATAATACCATGAAAAATTTAGTTACTATTTTCGCATGTGTATTACTATTATCTTGTAATACCCCAAAAATGACACTTTCTCCTTATGTAGCTGTCTATAAAAGCGAGGGAGGGGGTAATATTTTACCTACGTATATATTTTTAAAGACACAACCGCAAGTGTATGAGATATATGCCCCCGGTATTTATCTAAGCACTATTGGACAATGGAATATCAGTAATGATACATTGTTTTTCTTGGCTAAGTATGAATATTCCAAAGAAAATAATGAATTGGATATGTATATTCCGGAAGATCTAACTATTTCATCCATTCCACAACAGTATCTTATCAGAAATGACAGTTTGATTAATATTACGGACTATAGTACTATCCTACTTTATAAATCAAGTTATAAGGAAGTTTATAAGCGTTATAAGTAATCAAAAAAAGTATTAGTTCCTGATTGCTTTTTTCAAAAGTGGAAACTTATAACGGGCATTCTGTCCCTGGAGTTGTTCCAATTAAATATTGAAATTATGAAGAAAACTATTTTTTTGAGTCTGCTACTTGCTTTATTGATGATTCAATGCAAAAGTTTACCTGTGCGGAAAATAGAGAAAATGATGAAAAAATCAATGCCTTATAAACCTTGGGAACCGGATTATTTCTATAAAAGCCGCAAGTTGATGCTTAAAACTTTCTCTGACCAAATAGTGGATAATGATTCAATTATAATACTGGAATATGGTGGTGGTATGACAGGAGGATATTCTTGTACCATTTATGAGTCTCAAAACGCAACCATCAGGGAATACAGTGCCGCAAAAAGTATAAAAAAGGGAATAGTAGTAGTAGATTCTTTGGTGAGTGACGGTGGCATGGGAGACCCCATATTGTCCATGGTGCTTGATAGTAAATTCGAGGAGATAAAAGAGGAAGGAGAGAATTCAATGTTAACACCAACTAATTTGATAATAACCATTTTAAGAAAGGATAAGAAGAAAAAGAAGTTTAATATTGAGACTATAAGAACATTTGCTTTTATGCTCATGATGTTATAACTGGTGAACCATATCCAGTACATTTTTTATTAAATTGGAAAAAAAATTGGGAGGAAATAAATCATGAACAATCGACTTATGAATATTCTGAAAGTGATTGCATTCATAGAATTAGTCTTAGGGCTATTCTTACTATTGAGGGAAGTGGACGATTATATACGTTTACCTACCACACAAGAAGTTGATGAAAAGTTTGGAGGGATTGTGGACTTATTCAAATACAAGGAGTCGTGTTACAAAAACTTCTTTTTATATTCATTACTGACAACTGCAGGACTTAGTTTCTGGATAAATAGAAAACTTCATTGGGGATTGACGCAAATGTTATTGATGACGTTATGGTTTGTAGTGATAATGGAATTATGGTTTATGCGCCTGTCAAATTGGGGAGTTAGCTCTTTTTTAGGAATCTTATCTTTGAGCATATTTATATATTTGGAAATAAAGATATGGAATTCTTCATTTGCAGGCATAATGAAGATCTCTAAAACAGCACAATGGCTGTTTTTGGTAGGGGGATTAATATCTTGTAGTATATGGGGATTATTGTATTTGTAAAAAGTAGAGATGAGGGTATGCGCCGTTGACGGCGGAAGCTAACCGCAAGTATCAGTGGGAAGAAGACGGATTATTGCGGGAACATGATTTATGAGAACAATGCGTTGAAGCGCATCCTCATCGAAGGCGGTTACTTCGAGGGCGGAACGTACTACTTCTACCTGACCGACCATTTGGGTAACAACCGGGTGGTTGCCAAAGGGAGCGGGACGATAGTTCAGACTAACCACTATTACCCTTATGGGATGTCTTTCGCAGAAGGGACGCAGACTTCATCGCAGCCGTACAAGTTCGGCAACAAGGAACTGGATACGCAGAAGGGGCTGAACTGGTATGACTTCGAGGCAAGATGGAAAGATGATTGGAGTTTTTCGACGATGGATCCATTGGCAGAGAAGTATTATTCAATTAGTCCGTATGCATATGTGGCAAACAACCCATTGAGGTATATTGATTTAAAAGGGGATAGCATAAGTGTTGTAGATCTTTATGCAAGAGATAAACAAGGTAATCTAATAAACCAAAATCAGGTGAAAACTTTTGAATTTCTTGCAAGTACAAAAGAAGGGAAGGCATTATTGGCAAATTATGCGGCAAAAGGGCAAACAATAGCAGGTGTTACTTTTAAGAAAAATGGAAATTTTCATAAAGAAGGTATCAATATATCGTTTGGAACAAAAGTTTCTAGATCAATTTCTTCAGGTACTACATCTTTTACTTTGGATGAAAAAAATATGAATATTCAAGTAGGAGTAGCCAAGTCTTCCGATATTGGCGATCTATTAGATACTTTTGTTCACGAGATAGCAATTCATGCCGACCAATTCTCCGCTGATTTTATTGATGACAAAGTTGTGAATAATTCAAATGCTTATCCTGCATTAAGAAAAATGAATCGTTCAAGAGGATACACACAACATTGGCAGGAAAGAAATGTAAATAAAGCTATGGAAAGGATTGGGCTACCTATTATGCAGCAATATTACAAGTCACAAAGAATTGTAAAGTCGAATGATGCGACCTTGAAATTGATTTATGGATTTTTAAATAATTAATTATGAGAAAGTATTTTATTGCAATAATATTATTGATTGGTGGGCAATCATGCAAAGTCAATAATAATGTTGACTATGAGATGAAAGTGCTTACTGAAATTTTTGATAGTCTAATTGAGGAAATGGGAGTTTTAAGTCAATTTGAAATCCCACCACCTCCTGAAATGCTAATTTTTGATGACAATAATAATATTATAGGGTACGATACTGTTGGATATAAAAAGGAAAATGCTGAGATTGAGAACAAAAACCGAAAAATGAGAGATACCACTTTTGTTATTGCTGTTGTTGATACCTTATTCCCTTGCCATAACGAAGATTTGGATATGAAATACATCAAAAGTCAATTACCAGAACAAGGATATGTTGAGGCATTGAATGCTATGAAGAATTATTCAATTGTGAGTCTCCCGCTAAATTTATCTAAAATAGGAAAGAGAGAGCGGCTCACATTAAAATACTATTCAGAATTTCCCAAAGGAGTTAAAATCTGGGAAATAGAAAACTATGATTTTCTTTTTTCAGGAGTACTGGAAATTTCGAGGATATATTTCGATACCACCAATCAATTTGGGCTTTTATATAGTTCCTATACTTGTGGACGACTTTGTGGCGAAGGACTAATTATTTGCATCTGTAAAATTAATGGCAAATGGATAATTGAAAAAAAAATATCGCTGTGGGTATCATAACAATCATTAGCCTATGGTTATCTTCCTTTGTTATACTCAAAATAATTGATTTGCAAAATATCTAAAAAAGGCGAACTTTGCATCATGAAATATGAGTTATAGTCGAAAGTAATTGAATTGCAAAAACTTTAGAGTTTACGTAAATTAGTTTTTGTATGCCCATGGCTTGATTTTAATTCTCAGATTATGCTAAGCAGCACATGTAGCAAATATACGTTCCACAAACGAGTTGGCTCTGAGACGACATTCGTCTTTGACTATTCTCATTACCTTGGCACTGCCAATGGTATGTTCCACACGTACCCTAATGCGGGAGACTTCCGTGTTGAAGTCCTTTTGCCGGGCAGAGAGTTCCTTTCCCTTGCTTTTCTTGACAGGCTGTATGATTGTTACCCCTTCAGGGGCGTACCCCTGATATCCGGTATCCTGATACAAGGTGCAGGGAACAGGAAAGGAATACATATTATCGGCCATCTTCTTATCGTGCATTTTTCCGGAAACGGTCTGGCTCACGAAGAGGATCAGGCAGGAAACGGTGGTTATGACGGCATTCTTGACCGTATGGCGTTTCTTCTTCCCGCTGTATTTCTCTTTCTGTTCATCACAGTCTACCGGACGGGGAATTTCCCTCTCGGTACCGTCATGGAACAATACAGGCTCAGAACCCTCCCTCGAGAGTTCACAAAGGCGTTGAAAAAGTTCCTTGTCGGTCTGTGCCGGCATAAGCCCCATTGTCTCAAGGCTCAGATGAAGGATGTGGGTCAGGCAATGAACAAAAGTGTTGCAATGCTTCTGACCCATGCCAAAGCTGGCGGCATGGTACTCCTGAAGAGGATTGTTCTTCAGATACACAAGGATGAAGAAAAGGTGCTCTGTCACATCAGGAAGAGGGCTGTTCTTGTAAATACAGAAACTGCGACGGTTGCTACGGCGTTTGCCGTTCATCTCATGTTCAGACAAATAATCGTCATGTGTCGCCTCGAAGAAAGGAAGCAGACTGGAAAACTGGGCATGGTTCATGCCGGTCAGGGAGCGGAAACTCTGGGGGGGGTATCTTTATGGTCGGTATGATTCATGCAACAAAGATACGCGCATACGCGATAAACGACAAATCTAATTTACATTAACTCTATTATATGACTTATGGATAAAGAGTAAGAATGTTACCTATCAAATATATGATAATGAAGAAGAATATAAAATAACAAATATTTTACTTGGAATTATTGGGATATTCACATCGTATCTTTTGTATAAAAAGAAAATAAGAATAATCTCTTATGCGATTATAACACTAATATTATGGGGCATTATTATACCTCTACTGTGGTACTTCCCATAGTTATAATATGCGCTGCTGTAATAATATAAATCTCGTATATAAAAACAATCAAGATGTATAATTCTGCCCCTATAAAACAAAAAATCATCCCATGAGACAAATTATTCCGTCTCATGGGATGAATTTACCTGCTTCGGGGTATATTAACCTCGTCGCAATTGTTCTTTTACATTATGCAACCAATGCGCTGCCAATCAAGAATGTAGCAGCCAAAGCAACAATAGCATAAAGTTCCGGGAATACGGCAAGAATCAACGTATTACTAAACACATTGTGTCCTTGTCCGATAGCTGCGATACCGTTTGCACATACTTGTCCCTGACGGATAGCCGAAAACAAAGCAACCAATCCCAACGCAATACCTGCACCAAGAATAGCGGCAGCCTGAATCGCAGTCATTCCAGGAGTAAGAATCCCGAAAATAGTTTGGAACATAAAGTAACCGGCGAAACCATACAAACCCTGTGTACCGGGAAGTGCGGTCAGCACAAGGAAGTTACCGAATGCACCGTCATTTTTCTTCAGAGCGCCAATAGCAGCATTACCGGCAATCGTTACTCCATAAGCACTGCCGATACCAGACAAACCAATCATTACAGCGATGCCGATATAGGCAATCAACAAATTCATTTCCATAATCTTACGTTTTTTATTGTTTTAATTTTTAATTCTATAAATACTATTTTAATGGCTTATGTTCTTTAATACGCTTTGTATGAAGAATACTGTTATTTTTTAAAAGGCTTATACTCTTTCCCGCCTCCTTCATAACCGGAATTCTTAAAGAACTCCACAAATGTCAGACGCATGGGGTGAACCATCGCACCCAACACGTTCATAAAGATATTGATAGCATGTCCGATAACAAATATCAGCACCATCACAATAGGACCTAAAATAATATTGTCCGGACTCATGCCTACAGCCAAACTGTTGAATACTCCCGCAAGGATACCTCCCGACAAACCAAGAGCAAACAGACGTACGTAGGAAAGAACATCACCCAGCAAACCTGTAGCCATGTTGTAGGAATCCCACAGACCTAATCCGATGTTGAGGAATATGTTCTTACCGGGGCTATTATAGAGGAATATCATCGCGGCAGCCGCTCCGAGAATACACAAATGTGCAGTACCGCCCAACGGCATAACTCCGGGCAACAACGCTCCTACTCCACAAGATACCAACAGTATAATCCAACCGATTGTAGCCACGGCATACCTGAAACCAAACTGTATCGCCTGATTCACTGCCTTCAACACCATACCGAAAAGAATCTGTATCACGCCGAGTATCAACGAGAGCTGGAACATATTGTTATTATCCATGAACAGGTGCTTCTTCATCTCTTGCAGGAAAGGCATATTCAAGTCATAAAGGCTTACTCCGAAGAATGTACCGGTCAGCATTCCACAGAAGAAAGTGGATACCGCAAGCACTTGTACCAATGAGAGTATCGGTTTCATGGTTGCACTGATGTTCTTGGCAAACAGGCGATAAAGCGTGGCGCCGAGAAACAGGAATAACCCATACCCGGAATCTCCCAAACACAATCCGAAGAAGACCATGAAAAATGGAGCAAAGAATGGAGTTAAATCCAGTTCGCTGTACTTCGGAAGCATATAAAGCTTGCATACCGGTTCAAACCAGGCAAAGAATCCTTTGTTGTTCAGTTGGATAGGTACATTATCTTCCGGTGTAGGAGTGGTGATTTCGTAGTAGACATTCTGCTGTTCCAACCATGCGGCAATTTCCTTTTCCCTGGAAGCCGGCGCCCAGCCTTGCAGCAACATTAACTTTTCTCCTGCCGTACGTTCGGTATTCAGCAATACTTTAGAGAACTCCATATCAGTATTCACTTCTTTTAGAGCGGCACGCAATGAAGGCTGTTCTTTTTCGGCAAGCAGTGCCATCTTTTGGTCATTGTCGGCCAAAGACTGTTCCACTTCCCGGCAGAGGATTTGTACACGGGATAATGAATAAGGAGGCAGCTTCACTTGTTCTGCATCCAAATCTATTTCTTCCGTGCTCTTAGTTATGATAATGAAATAGATACGGGACGAGACTTTGCTAATAATCAATGCATTATAAGCTTCTTCCCAACCTTCATCATACATGTTTTCCGAACAACTGTAGAAGTTCACCGTCAAACCGGCATTGTGCAAGCGAACCAGACTTTCGGGTTCAAAATCTCCCCAAGGCTCCAGCGCCGCTCTTTCTTTCTGATAATTCTGCAACTGTTGTTGCAACTTTGCCTTTTCGCTTTGCAACAGGTCTACTTCTTCCAGCACCTCCAATCCACGGTCAGCGGAAGCAGGTGTGGAATCTTTGGCTTCATATCCCTGCAACATTTTCAACGTTGACTGCAAACGCGAGGAAAGACGGATGCTATCCTGCAACTCCGTATTATCGGCTATGCCTTGCAGTTTCTCGGCTACATGCACAACCCCAAGTTCGCGCACTCCGTTCAAAAATGCTTCGTACTCCTTATGATATACAAGGAACGTGAGCTTTTTCATTTTTGTAATCATGCTCCTGCCTCCTTCCTGCTCTCTTGATGAGATTTCATGATCTTCTGCGATGATTTGGAAAGATTTTCTTCATCTTCCATGAAGCGTTTAATTTTCCGCAGAGCATCCTGATAACCCGGTATCTGTACCTTCTCAAAGAGGTTTACTTTTTGGGTAGTCTTTTTACGTGCATGTTCCAGCAAGCCCAGTTTGGCGACAGTAAACTCCCGCTCGATGGCCGTATGCGCCAATGTCTTGAGTAAATGTACCCCATCCGAGTACCATTTAGGGGCATTGAACAAGCTGTAGGGACGTATTTCAAAATCTACGTTTTCGAGCAACGGAACCCTTACGCCGGCAATCTTCTTCACACCGAGATGAACATCGCTGACCTTTATCAATGAGGGATCAAACTCATTCCAAAGGGCGAACATCGTTTCGTAAGCTAAGATTTCCTGTTCCAACTTCTCATCCAACGCGGCAGCCTCTGATTTGCAGCGCTTCACTTCCATGCGTAACGCACTCTCCTTATTCTTAATAATAGGCAGCGTGCGAACCCGCACTTTCAGTTGCTTTTCCAACTGCTGGAGGGAAGTTTTATTATATTGAAACTTTATTGCCACTTTCTTTATGATTAGTTGTTAGTGATTAGTTAGTTGCTTCCGGCCAGAATTCATCAACTAATTCTTTCTTGATATTGACTTCTTCCGGACGGAAATACTTGCCGAACAAGCCCCACGCTACGTTGAGCATCTCTGTCGTATCAAGATTGACGTCAATAGCCAGCAACCGGCTGGAGTAATCTTTAGCAAAAGCCAAGGTACGCTCATCATAATTTGTCAGGTCAAAACCGTTTTCCTGCTTTGTTTTAGCATTGGCGGCATCAGCATACAAACGCACGGAGGCATTCATCACCTGCGGATGATCTTTACGTGTCTTCTTACCCGTAACCAATTGCTTCAAACGGGATAATGAACGGAACGGGTCAACGATAACTTTACCAATATCACTGTCACGGCGCAGAAACAGCTGACCTTCTGTGATATATCCCGTATTATCAGGCACGGCGTGCGTAATATCGCCTCCGGACAATGTTGTAACGGCAATAATCGTGATAGAGCCACCGCTTGGAAACTGTACCGCCTTTTCGTAAATCTTCGCCAAATCCGAGTAAAGAGAACCCGGCATAGAGTCCTTGGAAGGTATCTGATCCATACGGTTGGACACGATGGCCAATGCATCGGCATAAGACGTCATATCAGTCAACAACACCAATACTTTCTCATTATTGTTCACTGCAAAATATTCGGCAGCGGTCAATGCCATATCGGGAATCAGCAAACGCTCCACCGGAGGATTCTCCGTGGTATTCATAAAGCTGACGATACGGTCGAGGGCACCGGCATTGGAGAATACATTCTTAAAATACAGGTAGTCATCGTTCGTCATACCCATACCTCCCAGGATAATCTTGTCGGTCTCCGCACGAAGAGCAACATTCGCCATTACTTGGTTGAATGGCTGATCAGGGTCTGCAAAGAATGGTATTTTCTGTCCGGACACCAGTGTATTATTCAGGTCGATACCTGCAATACCTGTCGCTATCAGTTCCGACGGTTGTTTACGCCGTACCGGATTCACTGACGGGCCACCGATTTCCACGTCCCGACCTTCAATAGCCGGACCTCCGTCAATAGGATCACCGAAAGCGTTGAAAAAACGTCCGGCAAGTTGCTCACTGACCTTCAAGGTAGGCGATTTGCCCAGAAATACTACCTCTGCATTAGTCGGAATACCTTCCGTACCTTCGAACACCTGCAAAGTCACATCATCGCCGGCAATCTTCACTACTTGAGCAAGTTTGCCGTTCACGGTCGCCAACTCATCATACCCTACTCCGGTTGCCTTCAACGAACAGGTAGCCTTCGTAATCTGAGTAATTTTGGTATATATCTTTTGAAATGCTTTTGTTGCCATCTATCTATTTACTATTTGACAATTTACTATTTACAATCATACTATTCGCCCTTGTCTGTTTCCAATCAGGCTTTACGTTCATCAATCAATTCCTTTAATTGTTTACAGAATTCTTCATACTGTTCCGATTTAAACTCAGAATAGTTCATCTGTTTGCAAATATTAATCATTTTCTTGAAGTATTCCATTACATCATTAAAGTTATCGAACTCAAATTCTGTATGACAAATATCAATCACCATATCCAGAATGGCTTCCTGACGCTCCATAGGCGTTACAGCATCGATTTCGTCAAAAGCATCCTGTTGGAGAATTACGAAGTCTATCAGTTCTGACTTCCAGAAAATCACGTGATATTCTACAGGCACACCATCATCACCCAAAATGTTAATCTGTTCTGCAATTTCCTTACCACGCTGCAAACGGGTCTTAACTTCGTTTACTTTGCCAATCCACTCTCCATTGATGCGTTTTGCAATATATTCCTCAAATTCAGGATACTCAATATACTTGGAATAAGAATCAATCGGATTCACGGCAGGATAACGTTTTTTATCCGCACGGTCCTGTTCAAGAGCATAGAAACAGCGGGCAACTTTCTTCGTGTTCTCCGTTACCGGTTCCTTCAGGTTACCGCCGGCAGGAGATACCGTACCGATAAAGGTAATAGAACCTGTCTCACCGTTACTTAACTTCACATATCCGGCACGTCCGTAAAAGTTAGAGATGATAGCCGAAATATCCATCGGAAACGCATCAGGTCCGGGCAATTCTTCCATACGGTTGGACATCTCGCGAAGAGCTTGCGCCCAACGGGAAGTTGAATCGGCCATCAGCAGTACTTTCAATCCCATGCTACGGTAATACTCCGCAATTGTCATAGCCGTATATACAGAAGCCTCACGGGCAGCCACAGGCATGTTCGAAGTATTTGCAATGATGATTGTACGCTCCATCAACTTACGTCCGGTATGAGGGTCTACTAATTCGGGAAACTCCGTAAAAATTTCCACAACCTCGTTAGCACGCTCGCCACATGCGGCAATGATTACAATATCCGCTTCCGCTTGTTTCGAAATAGCATGTTGCAATACTGTTTTACCTGTTCCAAACGGGCCGGGAATAAATCCTGTACCACCTTCCACGATAGGATTAACGGTATCAATTACACGTACACCGGTTTCCAACAGTTTGAAAGGGCGCGGCTTTTCTGTGTAGTTCGTCATGGCACGTTTCACCGGCCATTTCTGTATCATATTTACATGAACATCATTGCCTTCTTCATCGGTAAGTACGGCAACAATATCTTCAATACCATATTCACCTTCGTTTGCAATGGACTTCACCGTACATACACCTTTCTGAGTGAAAGGCACCATGATTTTTAACGGTTGGAAGTTTTCATCCACTTGCCCCAACCAGTTAGCAGCTTCTACCTTGTCTCCCACATTAACCAAAGGTACGAAATACCATTTGCTTTCCTTGTCCAGCGGATAGGTATATTGTCCACGTTTCAGGAATACGCCATCCATTTTATCAAGGTCGTTTTGCAGACCATCATAATTTTTCGAAAGCATACCCGGACCTAACGTCACCTCAAGCATGTGTCCGGTAAATTCGGCTTCAGCACCTACTTTCAGTCCACGGGTGCTCTCAAACACCTGTACATAAACATAGGTACCTACTACTTTAATCACCTCCGCCATCAATCGGTCGCCTCCGGTCGAGATGTAACAAATCTCGTTCTGTGCCACCGGCCCGTCAACGACGAGGGTTACCATGTTGGCTATAACGCCACTAACAGTTCCTTTTGTTGCCATATAATTATGTTATTTATTTTATCTGAATTCTGCGGGTATTTGAACTTCGTCCTTCAGCGATGCTATAATGCTGCGGAACAATTGATTACCCTTTTCCTTATCCAAAGAAATCCACCGTTCTATCATCTCCAGTTGCAACAAGAATACAAACAGACGTTCAATCGTGAAATAGTCAAAGAAAGTAGCTTCTTCCATCCAATTCCAACGCAGTTGATCTATTCTCTTTTCTCGTTCTACCAATTCTTCCGTTTCGCTAATCTTCACTATCTGATCCAGGAAACCTACCTCACCCGTCAATCCGAAATCGCGGGCGCCCGATGTACGCAGAGCTTCACAAACGTCCGTATCTCCTACTATCAGTGAAGCGATATCCATCTTGAACTTCCGGGCGGTCAATGCTACCAGCACATTATTTACCGTCAGGTTGAACTCATACCAGGAAGACACGAACCGGCTCTTACACTTCATTGCATATTCATAATAAAGTGCGGCCAAACGGTCTTCATGCAGAAATTCATCTTCAACCTGAGCACTGAAATATTCGGAAATAAAAATAGAGAGATAGGATGGAAATACAGCATCAGCCACTTCATCACCTTCTTTCAGCAATGAGATAAACTCTGTCAGTTCTTTTGCAGAATAAATACCACGCGAATCAATGACAGCATCCTTATCCTTAAGTAGTTTCAGAAGATTCGTATTATCAAACTTCAGATAAAATAAATCAATCAATTTTCTATCTGTGTCAGACAATTCCGGATACAGTTCAACTTTAAAATCAGCTACCGTATAGCTCAGTTTGTTATCTTCCAAAGTAAGTTCGGGCAAACCAGCTACTAAGTAGTAATAATATTTACTCATATCCTGTAGTTTTAGAACAGCATCTCTACTAACTGCGGACGCAGGAATTCTTTGAAGTAATTCATAAATTCTTCTTCGCCAAAGTTCACTTTATAAGAATCATCTGCCGGAGAAACAGTAAACAAGGTTTTATTACCATTCACTTGCTCTATTCTTACACCTTTATCCAACAAAGCTTTTGCTTGAACAGCAAAATAGTTCTTCAGACCTTCAGCATCAGCAGTAGATATAACGATAGGTTCATTAACACTCCATTTAGAAGCCAATGCAACAATGAAAGCATTCAAGTAATCTTTGTTTGCAGCAAATCCTTTCACATCGGTTGTAACAATCTTATTCGTCACAAGTGTGGCTATTTCAGATTTCAGCGCATTCACGGCTTGCCCAGCAAACAGTTTCAATTCTGATTTAGTATTCTCTGCCAATTCATCAGCAGACTTATGGGAAGCTGCCAAGATTGTTTCCGCTTCTTTGCGAGCATCTTCTATTATTTTCTTGGCTTCTTTTTGAGCATTGATGATAAGTGCTTGGGCTTCTGCGTTACCTTTTTCAACCCCTTCACGATAAATCTTATCAGTCAATTCTTGAATTTTGTTTTCCATACACACAGGAATTATTTTATTTAATGATATAATTTCTATTTTTTCCCCATATATTAGATATAGGCCTCAAAATTACGAAAATCTCTTTAGATTAGAGACAGAAAGAATGAAATAAAAACTCCCAGTATTTCAAAAAAAGCCTTTTATCTTCATTATATATTCCCATAACCATACTTATTTCAAGAATATAACAATAACAGAAATCATCCAAGATTCCAGATGCATGTTTTTTTGTATCGAAGAATATAATTCATCACACCAGAGTAGCTCAACTACCAGGAGAGATGCTCAACAATTTATACATTATTCTTTAGGGGGCATACAATGTAAACAACGACAATTATATCACAATGTTGCGAATAAAACGTACAACATATATCTCTACAGCATACTCCTGAAGGTGTTATATGGGTAATAATGTCATTGAGCGTCTGGCTTGGCTAAACTACTTAGTAGTAATTAGGCAACTACTACGTAGTAGTTAGGCAATTACTACGTAGTAGTTGGGTAACTACTAGTAGGTAGTTGAGACACTACTACTAAGTAGTTGCGCATCTACTACGTAGTAAATCAGACACTACTACCGGCAATCATATATAATAAGCAGCAATTAAAAA
>NZ_DBDF01000107.1 GCF_002293435.1 Bacteroides sp. UBA939
ATTCATCGGACAACACTTTAACTATATCCTGCAAATCTAATTTACGAATAATGTGATCTCCTATATCTTTTTTCATTTTTTCCTGATACTATATAAACGTTCATCAACTATTTGTCCCTCTTTTATAACCGAGGACTTAATAATGGCTTCCCGTATCATTTTAATGTACTTATTGTTTTTTGCAAAGGTAATGGTTCTTCGTCACTTTAGGTGAATATTGAGATACATTCTGCAATGCTGTTCCCTTTCTGATATACTGGTTGCAAGATTCCTCTCTATTATAAATTAAATGGTTAGTACGTAAAAAAACAGAAGATGTAGTTTTTTCTAAAACCACGATGAATAAGGAGTTTAAAGCAAATTGTTTGCACCTAAAGTGACGAAGAACCTAACGTATTCGCTTTATGCGGCTCGAACTCGATGCCTTTTCTTTGTTACCCCTCATACGAGTAATGTCCGGGCATGTTCTCGATCAGGAACAGAGCCGCTTCCAATTTTAAAGAATCGGCTCTGTCTGAAGAATAATACGCAATTACTTTCTCCAGTTCCGGTCTGTTTTCTCCGGCCAGTATGAGGGCCTGTTCCAGGTGTGAATACGTGTTTTCGCAGGAAGAAGATATTACTATAGAAATTGCAATCACCCATTTCTTCATCGCTCTCCCTTCAACTCAAACCAATCGAAATCCGCCGGATTCGTATTCACCTTACCATTTCCCGATGCATACATGCCGATGAACACCCCCGTAAAGCCCCCTACCTTTTCGTTCGATACATCTTTGGTGGTGGCTGTGCCTATCAGTTGCGTTTCCTTTCCTTCCTTTTGCACCCAGAATTTATACTCCGAAGTGGTGGCAGTGATGCGCAATACGATATCCCCGTCGGGAATCTCTTTATAGTTCACTTCCGCCACTTTGTCCTGCAAATACTTGCGTAACATAACCACTTTCTTCCCGTCGTAGCGGGTAATGAATAGGTCGTAGTGGTTTTTATCGTCGGCCCTGACTACCAACCCCGCCTCTTCATTATCGGCAACAGGTGTGAAGTTTACCTTTGCAGAAGCCGTTATGTCGAAAGCAGTTTGCCGTCTGCCTATAAAGGCGGGCGAATCGTTTTGGCTGAAGTTCAGTTCCGAACCTTTAAGGCGCAGGTAGCCCGGCTTTTCGGTGAGCGACCAGTCTTTCGCGTAAGGATTCCGGAGGAAATTCCAGTACAAGTTCAATGTATTGCCGTCGAAATCGTCCCGCACCGGATCTTTCTCCCACGCATGCACGGGCAGGTTGGGGCGGGGAAACTCTTCTCTTACAATGCCGTCCGTACCCACTTTGGGCCAACCGTTCGCATTCCAGGTGATGGGCGCCAGGAATGTTTCGCGCCCCAGGTGTTGAAACTTACCGTTCTGCGGGCGGATGCCCAGGCACACCGCCCACCAGCTACCGTCTTTTAGCTGAACAAAATCAGCATGTCCTATGGCGTGGAAAGGATGTTGGGGAACGCTCATGTTCGAAAGCACGGGGTTAATGGGACTCGGCTCGTAGGGGCCCCAAGGCGATTTGCTACGCTGTATCACTTCGCGGTGCTCATAGCCTGTTCCACCCTCGGCGGACATGATGTAGTAGTAATCATTTACTTTATAGAAGTGAGGGCCTTCGGGGGCGGAACCACCCAGTCCGGAAGCTACTTTGCGCAGCGGCTCAATGAACTTGCCCGTTTTTATATCTATCGTACCCAGCAGGAAACTACCTGCATTGTCCGGGCTGAGGTAGTAAACAGTATCGTCGATGAACTCTAACGACGGGTCAACATACCATTCGCCAATCCAAATAGGGTCCGACCACGGTCCGGCGGGGTCTTTGGCGCTTACGTAAGAGATGCCCTGCGAGCCTTCGCCACCGTAATTGGTGCCGATTACATAAAACGTACCGTCGTGATAGCGCAGGGTGGGGGCGTACTGGCCTCCGTAAGATGCATTGGCGCCTTTCAGCGGATTGCTTTTCGGTGTGGTCAATGCGTGGCCTATCAATTTCCAGTTCACCAGGTCTTTGCTGTGGTAAATGGGCAATCCCGGGAAATATTCGAAGGTAGAGGTTACCAGGTAAAAATCATCACCTACCCGGCAAATGCTTGGGTCGGGATTCATGCCGGTCAGGATGGGGTTCTTAAATGTGGTCTGCGCAAAAAGTACGCAGTTTGCTACCATAAGAATGCTTGCTAATAAGGTTGTTATTCGTTTCATTGTCTGTATGTATTAAATTGATTTTCAGTACAAATCGCCCATCGAGGCCGGTAATCGTCCCGTTAGTTGTTCCTTGACACAGCCTCCTTTTTCATGACACATCACTTCTTTTTTTTACTTAAACTGCCAGTAGTCGAACTGTAGGTCGGAAGTGAGTTTGAAATAGATGTCGTGAGTGCCTTGAATGTTGACCTTGGCAGATACGTCCTTCCAGTCAGCAGCGCTACTGAGCGTGGCAGTGGCAGGAGCGTTAATAGAGTCGAGGTGGAGAGTCAACTTGCTCTGTCCCTTCAGCCTTGCTGTGAACTTCTTTGCTTTCTTGCTGAAGTCTGCACCACGGACGAGGAGGATGCTCTCATCTGGCAGGGCGTGCTTGGAGAAAGCCTTGCCGCGTGTGGCTATCATGTTGCCATTTCCGTCTCCTGCCTCCCATTTGATACCCTCTGCAGCTGCTACTGTTTCTGCCTGCTGTATGATGAATGGGTTGAGTGCTTGTATCGGCTTTGGACCTTGCTTGGTCATCTTGGCAGGATAAATGTGTGCATTCTGTTCATCGACTTGTATTTCGTCAATCATGATGCTGCGGAAATGCCCCATAAGATTTTCCTTAGAGGCTCCTTCAGGGCCGCCTTCAGCATATATATTCATATCTTCCATGAGCATCTCTGTGTGGTAGATGATATACCATTTGCCACGGAACTTCTGCAAGTGAGTGTGGTTGTTTGTCCACTTGAATGTTTCAAATTCACCAGGATTGTTGAGATAGGCATTCTGGAACTTCCATGATGTAGAGTCGAGAGGCGTGGTAGTAGTCATATAGCCCATGCTACAAGTGTGAGGAATGTCACCAGAGAATGTGCCATCGTTGTGGTCAGCCCAGTCTATGCAGTAGGTATAGACATACTTGCCACCGATGTAGTTCATCTCGTTTGCCTCCATGATGTGTATAGGATGTGGATTGATGAACTTGCTGTCGATGGAAATCATATCCTTGCCCAATCGACCGATGCGTCCCTGACCGCCACCTACGGCAATCCATCCCACACCATCGTCATCAATAACAGCACCCGGATCGAAAGCACAGCCGTTTACCTCTGGTATGTCTCCTGTCACGAGGTCTTTGTCTAATGGTGAAATCCATGGACCTACAGGCGATGTGGATGTAAGCACAGCCGTAGCACCTCCGTTACTGGCGAAATACAGATAGAAGTGTGTCTTGCCATCTGCTTCCTTTCTCGATACGATAGAAGGAGCCCATGAAGAGTTTACCCATTTGCAAAGTTCGCCCACAGGAACGACACCATGATGAGTCCAGTTGACCATATCGTCGGTTGACATGATGGTCAGGGTTTTGATCTTGTCGTAGTGGTTCTTCTGTGTGTGTTCATACTGCTGATGGTCGTTGGTGCCATAGACGTAAAGGCGACCGTTGTATTCCACGGATGTAGGGTCTGCCTCGAACCAACTGTCAGAGACAGGGTTAGCGTATCCTGTACGCAACTTAGGTGAAACTTGTGCCTGGGCGATGCTACCAGCGAGGAGCAAGGCGAGGCAAGAAGTGATGATTTTGTTGTTCATATGTTTTTGTTATAAAACTTTTTTTGAAATTATATTTGCAAAGGTAGTGGAAAAGCAGTAAAATTGTTGTCCGGATTGGGGTCTTGACGTGTGATTGTTTCACATTATGTTTTACATTATGCGGCCTACGGTCCGGAGGTGAACGGCTATATCGTCGGCCAAATATAAAGATGGCGGTCTCGTAAACTCCATTTCACGATTCATGGTCACACAGCTGCCGAGTTGATCGTCGAGCGCGCCGACGCCGGGCGAGCCCACATGGGACTGCCCCCTTGGGAAAAGGGTTCAAGGACGGTTCGGGCGGGGTTGCGGGGTGTCAGTCGGCGGGTATGATTGCTTCGGAGACGAGGCGGGTGGCGTCGTCGAGGACGGATCGTTCCAGGGAGGCGAGGTAGAT
>NZ_DBDF01000170.1 GCF_002293435.1 Bacteroides sp. UBA939
CTGTTTTTAAGAGGAGCATAGCGGGCCATGTGACGAATAAAAACAGAAAAATATCCTCAAAAACAACTCTTAAAAGAAAACTGAATACATTCAACACAGCTTCTAAATCAATCCGCGTAATCTGTGTCATCTGCGGATGAAAGATATCGTTGTTTACACAGCCTCAATCGAGGTTGTATCACCAAGTAAAGGTGAAGCGCCCTGCAGTCGTATTCCCGCGCCCGTCCGTCACAGTCAACTCTACTGTATGTTCGCCCCGCTCCACTCGCTTAGGGTCAATCTCATATACTAAATTCCCACTGATGGAATTGGGTTTACCAAACAAAGCATACTTTCCGTCAATAGTGCCACGATAACTGCTGATGCCGGTTTCTTCGTCCTTCACCTTGAATACAATACGTTTTGTATTTCTCCATTGTTTCGGATTCAGCGGAGTGATTTCAGGCGGCACAGTATCTATTGCAACAGTATATGTACGTAATTCCCTGATGGTAGTTTTCACGAAACCATCCTCATACTTGCCGCCTACACTGTATTTTTCGCCGCGTGAATTGATTCCCGCCACATAATACTTCGACATATCTTCCAACGGACAACGACGCAACCCAATGCGTAACTCGCAACGCCCATGCAGAGGAATGCGGGTGTCATTCAACTGATACGTAAAGGCGATGTCCCCACTGTCGGCCCGCACGGCATAGTTCAGATAGACATCATCGTAAAGCATCCCGCGCGGTATTACCAGGTTCAAACCGGGTTCTTGCAGAATGTTTACCTTATCCCAATGCAAAACATACTTCTCCCGATACCCTGCGGATGGAATATCACTACGGCTGCCTTGCACGGTGAAGCGTACCTTTGAAGTATTTCCCAGCGCATCCCGCAAGGTATAGACAAAGCGATACGGGCGTTCTTCGTTAATATCTATCAGTCCGCGATTGCCGTTCGAGGCATGCAGCATACGCAATGTATTTCCCGGCTCTATGAACGATTTCATATACTGTCCGTATGTCCACGAATTAATCATCCGGTTTTCATATTCCGAGAAACGGTCTACCACACTGCGGAACACTTCTACGCTATCTACTTCCAGAATAACCGTGTGCACGCCGTAACGGTTGCGTACCCCATCCATATAATCATAAGCACGAATACCCGCTCCTATCAGTCCCCAAGCTGTAATGGGCTGCTTTGGGTGAAGCGGAAACGATTGGCGTTCCTGCACACCGTCTACAACACCTTCACCCGGTTGCGGGAAAAGCATAATGCCTTCGGCACGGGGAGCGGTGTTATCCTTTACTTTTTTCTTGAAGAATGGCAGAGGGTCGATATAGTCGTCAGTACCCGCCTCGAACATGTCGAGGTGCAGGTGCGGGCCAAAGGAATAACCGGTGTTACCGCTCAGGGCGATAATCTGCCCTGCCCTTACGGAATATTCATCCGGTTCGGGTATAATCTCCACTTCCCACGATTCCTTTTCGTATTGCAGGTTTTCCACCCGGCGGGCAATCTCACCTACGAAAGCGCTAAGATGGCGGTTGATAGTCTTATAGCCGTTATTGTAGACCACATCGAGCACATAGCCCGAACCATGCGTGACACGGATACGCGAAATATATCCTTCTGCCAACGCCCGCACCGGCTTACCGTTGACGCCACCTGTCTTGAAGTCAAGTCCGCCATGAAAATGGTCGGCGCGTATCTCGCCGAAGTTACCGGAGAAGGTAATAGGAAAATCAAAAGGAGGAGTAAAAACAATCCCGGACTGTTTATCCTCACCCGTTTGCGGATAAGCATACATTCCGCACGCAAGCAGTATAATGGATAATATAATAGGTCTCATATAAGTCAAAAAACAATTTGTTTGGCAAATGTACATTATTCCGAGTAGATTATGAAAGAATGCAAGCAAATATTATCCGACAATCAATAGCTAACAGGCATTTTGTACCTTTAGGTTAAGCATACAACAGAAACAATCGAATTATCAATATGCAACTCCAAACCAATACCTATTTGCAAAAAGATAGCTAAAAGGCATTTTCTCCTAACATACACTTCCGCAAAAGAAGGAGAAATAGAAGCTACAGGCACGAGATTTTGAATATATATACGAATATACGGTGTAAATCGTGACCGATATACGGTTTTTATGCAAAAAGAGCCTGTTACTTAGGGATGAAACACTAACTATCCATAAATAGAACACTAACTATCTATAGGTAGATCACTAACTACCTATAAGTAGATCACTAACTACCTATAAGTAGTTAACCAGTTACTTATAAGTAGTTAACTTATCCTACCCGTTTTTTCCCTTATCTCTTACTTTTCAGGAGCTATTTTGTTCCAGAATAAATGTAAGTATTTCGATATCCCCCTATCAGTCTGTCATTTACCGATTTTCACTCGCGTATTTCCAGCCATGTGGACATCCGGACGGAAATAACGGATTCTCAGCTAACTAAAAATACAAATTGTCAAAATGATAATGTGGGGGGATGGTTGCTACATTTAGCCTGCAATATTCATGCTTATAGAAGTTAGAGGAATTAAAGCAGTTATCAGCCAACAAGTTGGCTTAGGGGGTAACACCGCAGGGGCTGCTCCGTACCAAGTCCGTACCAAGCCCGTACCATGTCCGTATAAGGGTACCTTTATACGGACATGGTACGGAGTTGGTAGGGGTTGGTACTGAGTTGGTGTGTTACAGGCGCTTATTTTCGTTAAATTATTCCCAAAACGAGAAGAAATACGCTAAGAAACAGTTATCAGACATCATACACTTACTCCGCAACAGCCCGCAAAGTAAGCTTACCCGACTTCACCCCTTTAGCCTTAGCCTCGAAAACTATCTCACCGGGTTGTTCGGCTGTTTGCACGATTGCCGTCAACTGGCCACTGAAGGCGGGCATCTTCGGCAAGTGGAACAAGTCGAGCGAAGTAGCATCACCATTGGCGGCGGCACGATAACTGCCGGCACCCTTCACGGAGAAGGTGACGAGGCGATTGTCGGCAGGACAGAGGTTGCCGTCTTTATCGACTACGCGGACGGTGATGTACGCCAGGTCTTTGCCATCGGCAGTAAGACGGTCGCGGTCGGCAATCACTTCCAGGTGATGGGGCTTGCCGGCGGTGCGGATTACCTTTTCCTCCGCAGGCCTGCCGGAAGCATCGTAAGCAACGACTTTCACTTCACCCGGTTCGTAAGGAACATCCATCCACATCAGACGGTAGCGGCGCTGCAAAGCGAGCGCATCCTTTTCTTGCGAGTGCGAAACAAGTGCGTCTTCTCCTTGCAAGGCAAGCGCATCCTTTCCCTGCAAGGCTTTACTCTCTGCAGCAGTGAGTTTGCGCTGCTTGCCAAAGCTCTTGCCATTGACGAAAAGCTCAGCCGAGGGATAGCTGGTGTAAACAAACACAGGCGTGTTCTCCCCTTCCCTACCCTGCCACGTCCAGTGCGGAAGCACGTGGAGTGTATTCGCATTCCTGTTCCAAAGGCTGCGATACAGATAGTAACGGTCTTTGGGCAGACCGGCAAGGTCGATGATACCAAACAGGGAACTATGGCTTGGCCAGGCATCCGTATCATAAGGCGAGGGTTCACCCAGATAATCGAAGCCTGTCCAGACGAACTGCCCGATAGTCCAGTCATAATCATCGGCAAGGGCGAAGTCGTCATCGGGAACATTAGACCAGGAACAGTGCTCCAGGTCGTAACCGGACGACTGATGGTCTTCATACTTTGCGTCGCCACGCTTCTCTACCGGGAACTTATAAACGCCGCGGGAACTTACAGTGGAAGATGTTTCCGAACCCAGCACGATGTTCTGCGGCAATTGCCCGTAAGCCTCCAGGTAGCGGTGCGCGCGGTAGTTGAAACCGGGAACGTCAATCATGGCGGCAAAGCCGTTCTTCAGCACGCACGTCACCTGATCCATGCCGCAAGTGACGGGACGTGTGGGGTCTTCGCGGTGGCAGATGTCCTGCAGGAAAGAAGCAACCTTATAGCCTTCGGGACTGCATTGGGTAGGAACTTCATTGCCGATACTCCACATCACCACGCAGGGATTGTTGCGGTATTGGCGCAACATGTTTACCATATCGCGCTCCGCCCACTCGTTGAAGTAGCGGTGATAGCCGTTTGCACATTTGGCAATGTCCCACTCGTCGAATGGTTCCACCATCATCATGAGGCCCATTTCATCGCAGAGCTGCACCAACTCCGGCGCGGGCATGTTGTGTGCGGTGCGGATGGCATCGCAGCCCATATCTTTCAGCAACGTGAGCTGGCGGCGCAAGGCGGCAACATTGACGGCTGCTCCCAGCGGGCCAAGGTCGTGATGATTGCACACACCCTGGAACTTACGGTGCTTGCCGTTCAGGAAGAAACCTTTGTCGGCTATGATTTCGATGCTGCGGATACCGAAACGAGTGGTGTATTCATCCGTCTGCTTGCCGTCGGCGTAGATTTTAGAAACGGCCTTATATATATAAGGTGTCTCCGGCGACCACAGGCAGGGAGCATCTACCAGGAAGTTCTGCTCGAAAGGCCGGCCGTGGTTAATCTTACGGGTGTTGTCCTTGGTTGCCAGCAGTTTACCGTCGGGGGAGATGATTTCAGTTACGATGCGGATGTCTTTGCCTTCGTCGTTGGCGATGGTGGTCAGCAGGCGTATGGAAGCATATTCGTCGGAGACGTGGGGCGTAGTCAGTTGCGTGCCCCACACGGGGACGTGTACTTTCGCGGCAGTCACTACGCGCACGTTGCGGTAAAGCCCTGCGCCGGGATACCAGCGGGAGGATTGTGGTTTGTTCTCCAGACGGACGGCGAGGGTATTCGGTTTGCCGTCTTTATTCAAAAGAGAGGTGACATCGCAGTGGAAGGAGTTATAGCCGAAAGGCCAGAAACAGGCTTCCTGTCCGTTGACGTAGACGCGGGCTTCGCTCATGGCGCCGTCGAAGACGAGGGTGGTTTGCTTATCGTCGGCGACATTGAAGGTGGTTTGCTTGTCGGCAGCGACATTGAAGGTAGTGCGGTACCAGCCGACGCCCACGTAAGGAAGTCCGCCCGTGCGCCCGGTCTTGACGGAGGCTTTCTTCTCGAAGTTCTGCGTTACGGCGACTTCCTGCAGGTCGTTGCTACGGTCGAAGGGACCGTATATAGCCCAGTCGTGGGGGACGGTTACGGTTTCCCACTTGCGGTCATCGAAGTTCGTTTGCATGGCTTCGGGGTTATCTTCTCCGGTGAATTTCCAGTTCTTTTCCAACAGGGTTTCGGTGCGCTGCGCCTTTGCCGGCAGGAAGGGCAGGGTGCAGCAGGCTGCTATGAATAGTATCTTCTTCATGGTTGAGTAAGGGGTTTTATTTAATCAATCTTATTTAAATGTTATTTAAACACAGAGGTATCAGCTTTGTTATTTGAACACAGAGGTATAGAGACACAGAGGTTTATCTTTCTTTTAAGAAGAGAACACAAACAAAAGAACACAGAGAAGGCGACTACGTCGCAGAGAAAAAACTCTGTGCCTCTGCGCCTCTGTGTTTAATTAAAGAAAAGAACTCTGTTTCTCTACGCCTCTGTGTTCAATAAAGAAAAGAACTCTGTCTCTCTGCGCCTCTGTGTTTAAAACTAAATTCTCATTCAAAAGCATCCATAATAACCGTAGCCCGTCCATCCTCAGTAAACGCCCCCAACCGGTATTGGCTTGGCCTGCATTCCGGTTCCCAGTAGAATACACCTTTGCAGCGTCCATCCGTATTCTCGCGGCATTCCTTCATGATACGGGTCATCATCGCCTTTCCTTCAGCAAGAACGGATGCACTCGCAAGCTTTCCATTGCTGTCGGCGCACTCCATACCGGTTTCCACAACCATTACGTCGCAGTTGTATTTCGCACCTACCCTCTTGATATTAGCAATACAGTCCGTTATGGTTTGCTCGCCGGAAGTCTCCTTGCCACTCTCCAGCGCCCAGTAAGGATAAAGCGACATACCTATCATGTCCCATTTAGCCCCGTTGCTTTTCAGGATATCCAGATTCCAGTCATAGAGATTACCGTCAAAGCCATTATCCAGGTGCACAATCACAATGGACTGCGGAAATACCGTCTTCACGGCTTCATACCCGGCAGCAAACAGTCCGGCATACTGCTTCGGATTCTGGTCGGCCTTGCCCACGTCCCACAGAAGGCCGTTACTGGTTTCATTGCCCACCTGCACCCATTTCGGAGTAATCCGGTTATCCTTCAGCAACTGCAATACCTCAACGGTATGGTTTGCCACATCCGTTTTCATCTGTTCATACGAGTGGGATTTCCATGCGGCGGGAATATTCTGCTTACCCGGGTCTGCCCACCAGTCGCTATAGTGGAAGTTTATCATCAGGTCCATCCCCAGGTTTGCCGCCCGCTTTGCTTTGGCAAGCAAGTCTTCTTTGTTGCACCAGTTTCCATGCTCTTCGGGGTTTACCCACACCCGGAGACGGATGGCATTCAGACCAAGTTCCTTCATCAGTTGAAAGCAGTCCGTTTCGGTACCGGCGGCATTGTAGAACTTCATGCCTTTTTGTTCCATTTCCGTTACCCAACTGATGTCTGCACCTTTGGCAAACTCTGCGGCAGGGGTATCTCCATTGCCTGGAAGTTCGTCCGTACCGGGCTTTGCTCCATTGTTTCCGCCGCACGCCAATATGATAGAAGCAATGCAGAGAAGGGAAGTTAGAATTTTCAAATGTTTCATGGCAAATATTAGTTTATTCGACAAATATAATAAATTAATGTGAATCAGTAGTTAAAGGAGTTATCTCTTCGCTCAGTAGTTATGGGAGT
>NZ_DBDF01000117.1 GCF_002293435.1 Bacteroides sp. UBA939
ATACGAGCAAAAAGGTGGCAGATGGCAGATAAAATCACAAAAAAAACTCTGGGAGGTGTTGAACGGCGGAATAAGAATCCCAGTCTTATCGCAAGGCCTCCACCTCGTCCGGCGTCAGAGGAATCTTCTTACCCAAACGGCGGGCGCCGGTTTCAGTAATCAGAAAATCTTCTTCGTTGCGGATACCGCCGAAATGACGGTACTCTTCCACCTTATCATAATTGATGAAGTCGGTGAACTTCTTTTCACCTTTCCACTTATCAATCAGTTCGGGAATAAAGTAAATGCCCGGCTCAACCGTATGCACAAAGCCCGGCTCCAAAGGAATGGCGAGGCGCAGTGACTTACGCCCGAACTGCGTACTCTTGGGCTGCCCGTTGTAGCCTACCCACAATTCGCCCAGGTTTTCCATATCGTGCACATCCAGTCCCATCATGTGCCCCAGGCCGTGAGGGTAAAACAGCGCATGTGCTCCTTCGCGCACGGCATCATCGGCGTTTCCCTTCATCAATCCCAGTTCCTTCAGACCTTCTACCATGACACGGGCGGACAAATCGTAAACATCCACATAAGGAATACCCGGGCGAAGAGCCTTAACGGACTCCAGGTGCATCACATTCTGAACTTCGTAAACGGCACGCTGACGGGCAGAGAATGTTTTATCGGCAGGCACGGTAGACGACATGTCGCCGCAATACCCCGACGGAAGTTCCGCTCCGGCATCAATCAGGAACAAGTCGCCCGGCTTTATTTTATTCCCATGATAGTGGTTATGCAGGGTCTGACCGTTTATCGTAGCTATCGTCGGGAAGGAAAGCCCGCAATTGTTCATCTCGGCTACCCGGTTCATTTCGGCAACAACTTCATATTCGAACATTCCCGGACGAATCACCTTCATTGCAGCGATGTGCATATCGGCAGTTACGTCGCACGCCTTTTCTATCTCAACGATTTCTTCGGCCGATTTATAGTTACGCTGCGCCACCACCGCACGGATAAACGGAACGGAACCTCCCTGCTGCGCAGGTGAAAGGCCCAGCCAGTCCATCAGTTTCAGTTTATGCTCGGCGCGGTAAGGCGGAAGGTAATGTACGGTCTGCCCTTTCAGTAACGCCCGATGCAGGTAGTCGATAATCCCGGCGGAAGGGCGTGTTTCTGTAATACCCACGCGCTCGCTTTTCTCTTGCAAAGTGGGCTGCGTGCCCATCCATACAATATGGTCGATAGTCAGTTCGTCGCCGAAGATGATTTCCTGGTCTTCATCCATATCAATGATAGCGGAAAGTCCGGCAAACGACAAGCCGAAATAGTAGAGGAAAGTAGAATCCTGACGATAGCGGAAAGCATTGTCTTCATAATTTAATCCCTGGTCGTCGTTTCCTACAAATAATAACACTCCGGAGCCAATATTCTTTTTCAGCAAGGCTCTGCGCTGCACATAGGTTTCTTTATCAAACATAACGTTCCATTTTTTAGTTGATTCGCACAAAGGTAAAAACAAAAATGCAACGAAAGCTCGCTTTACTGTTAAAGAAACTGTTTTGATTTTGCTTGCTATTCTTTTGAGAGTTGTTTTTGAGGATGTTTTTCTGTTTTTAAGAGGAGCATAACGGGCTATGTGACGATTAAAAACGGGAAAACAGACCGGAAACAAAATCAAAAGAAGCCGAGAAGCGTAAAAAAGGAAAATCACAACAGTTTCTAAATATAATGAGAGAACTTTTCAGGTTCCCGAACTATTCACTATTTTTGTGGCGAGCTAAGGCAAAGAATCAAGCTAAAAAATGAAGAATTAAATATGGCGCAAGGTTCCAGACAAGTACAAAGTCAGGCGCAACAGCAGGTACAAACGCTGTCGCCCCAACAAATCCTGGTAGTGAAACTACTGGAACTGCCTGCCGTGGAGTTGGAAGACCGGATACATGCGGAACTTCTTGAAAACCCCGCCCTGGAAGAAGGCAAGGAAGATGCGGCAGACGATGACTTCTCTGAAAACTCCGATGCGGAGAATTCCGCCGAGGATAATGGCTCCAACGAATATGATTCATTAGGCGACTATCTGACTGAAGACGACATTCCCGACTATAAGCTACAGGAGAAGAACCGCAGCAAAGGCGAGCAAGCCGAAGAAATTCCTTTTTCCGACGCCATCTCCTTTTATGAAACGCTGAAAGAACAATTGGGCGAACGCAACCTGACCGCCCACCAGCGCGAACTGGCGGAATACCTGATCGGTTCTTTGGACGACGACGGGTTGTTGCGTAAATCGCTGGATAGCATTTGCGATGAACTCGCCATCTACGCAGGTATCGAATGTACCGAGGAAGAACTGGAGGAAGCGCTGAAGATTATTCAGGATTTTGACCCTCCCGGACTGGGATCGCGAAGTCTGCAAGAATGCCTGCTTATTCAGATTCGCCGCAAGATAGAACAGCAGAATTTCACTCCCAACCCGTTGCTTTATATCGAGGAAGCCATTATTTCGGAGTGTTACGAGGAATTTACCCGCAAACATTGGGACAAGATACAACAGAAACTCAGTCTGGAGGAAGGCGCTTTTGAACAGGCTATCAAAGAAATATGCAAGCTCAACCCGCGCCCGGGCGCATCTTTGGGCGAAGCCATCGGACGGAACATGCAGCAAATCGTTCCCGATTTCATTGTCGATACCTACGACGACGGAACCATCAACATCATGCTCAACAACCGGAATGTACCGGAACTGCGAATGAGCCGCGACTTCACCGAAATGGTGGAAGAACACACCCGGAACAAGGCGAACCAGTCCAAAGAGTCCAAAGAAGCCATGATGTTCCTGAAACAGAAGATGGATGCCGCGCAAGGCTTTATTGATGCCGTAAAGCAACGTCAGAATACGCTGATGACTACCATGCAGGCTATCATCGACTTGCAACGCCCGTTCTTCCTCGAAGGAGACGAGTCACTGTTACGACCCATGATACTGAAAGATGTTGCCGAACATACCGGACTGGACATATCAACCATCTCGCGCGTCAGCAACAGCAAATATGTGCAGACCAACTACGGTATTTATCCGCTGAAATACTTCTTCAGCGACGGCTACGTGACCGAAGACGGTGAAGAAATGTCCGTTCGCGAAATACGCAGGATACTGAAAGAGTGTATCGACAACGAGGATAAGAAGAAGCCTTATACGGACGATGAACTGACCGAAATACTGAAAGAGAAAGGTTATCCGATAGCACGCCGCACTGTTGCCAAGTACAGGCAGCAGTTGAATATACCGGTGGCGAGGTTGAGGAGGTAGGAAGTAGTTAGTAGTAAGTAGTTAGTAGTTAGTAGTAGGTAGAGAGTAGTAGTTTGGATCGTATATTGTAAAATAGTAGATAAATAAAATGAAGGAACAACATGTTGTAGCAGACAGGACTTTGATCCGGACAGCCCAAGTGATTTCAGTCATATTCACGCCGTTTTCCATCTCTTTCCTGGCATTCCTGTTTTTATTTCTGTTCTCATATCTGCGCATTATGCCCATTCAGTATAAGCTGATTGTGCTGGGAGTGGTATATTGCTTCACGATCCTTATGCCTACTCTTACCATTTTCCTGTTCCGCAAAATCAATGGATTTACCTCAAAGGATTTAGTTGAACGTAAACGGCGTTTTATGCCATTCACACTGACCATCATTTCGTATGTATTCTGTCTGATAATGATGCACCGCCTGAATATTCCCTGGTATATGTCGGGGATTATTCTCACTGCATTAATCATGATGATAATCTGTATTATCGTCAACCTGAAATGGAAGTTAAGCGAGCACATGGCAGGCATGGGAGCTATCATCGGCGGACTGGTATCTTTCAGCGTTTTGTTCGGATATAACCCGGTATGGTGGTTGTGCCTGTTTATCCTTATTGCAGGAATATTGGGTACGTCGCGTATCGTTTTACGGCATCATACATTGGGCGAGGTGCTGGTTGGATTTACAGTAGGTTTGATTAGTTCCTTATCGGTACTTCATCCGATGGGTAATGCCCTGTTCCGCGTCTTCCTCTTTTGAAATAACAATGTAATAACATAGTATTAACCCTTAAAATAATTACAATTATGAATTTCCCCGAAAATGTAAAGTACACCAAAGAACACGAGTGGATACGCCTTGAAGGCGATGTAGCTTATGTAGGCATTACTGATTATGCTCAGGCACAATTAGGTGATATCGTATTCGTTGATATTTTGCCCGAAGGTGAAACGCTGGCAGCCGACGAGGTATTCGGTACCATCGAAGTAGTAAAAACCGTTTCAGACTTGTTCTTGCCTGTAGGCGGCGAGATTCTGGAGCAGAATGAGGCACTTGCCGACCAACCGGAACTGGTAAATAAGGATCCCTACGGTGAAGGCTGGCTTATCAAGATGAAACCGGAAGCTGATGCTGATCTCGACTCATTGTTGGATGCAGCAGCGTATAAAGCGTTGATTAACGATTAGTGATTAACGGTTAGTGATTAATGATTAATGATTAGTGGGCTGCGCAATATCAGCTTGCTAATCACTAATCACTAACCACTAACCACTAACCACTAATCACTAATCACTAACTACTTTCTACTTTCTACTTTCTACTTACTACTTACTACTTAACCATTAAAACTTATGTCCCCATTAGTAAGCATCATCATGGGCAGCACATCCGACCTTCCGGTTATGGAAAAGGCTGCTCAACTATTGAATGAATTACATGTGCCGTTTGAAATGAATGCCCTCTCTGCGCACCGTACCCCGGAAGCAGTAGAGGATTTTGCCAAGAAAGCCGGTACGCGTGGTATTAAAGTAATAATTGCAGCAGCCGGTATGGCTGCCGCTCTGCCCGGAGTAATCGCTGCCAACACGACTCTTCCTGTTATCGGTGTTCCCGTTAAAGGGGCTGTCCTGGATGGTATGGATGCACTCTATTCTATTATCCAGATGCCTCCCGGAATTCCTGTAGCCACGGTTGCGATCAACGGCGCCATGAATGCCGCCATTCTTGCCGTACAAATACTGGCTTTGAGTAATGAAGACCTCGCCGAAAGATTCGCCGCCTATAAAGAAGGCTTAAAAAAGAAAGTCGTAAAGGCTAATGAGGAACTGAAAGAGGTGAAGTATCAATTTAAAACGAACTGAGAAAAAGCGATTTTAGTGATTAATGGTTAGTGACTAAAAACCAGCCAACGTGGATCTATTCAACTACTCCCGCAGAGAAACATCAGAAGTAAATATTGGAGCCACCCCTATGGGCGGTTCCAATCCTATACGCATACAGAGTATGACAAATACCGCTACACAGGATACGGAAGCCTGCGTGGCGCAAGCCAAACGAATTGTGGATGCCGGAGGCGAATACGTACGCCTTACAGCTCAGGGAATCAAGGAAGCGGAAAACCTGATGAACATCAACATCGGTCTGCGCAGGGATAGTTACATGATTCCCTTGATTGCCGACATCCACTTCAATCCCAAGGTAGCCGACGTAGCGGCACAATACGTTGAAAAGGTACGCATCAATCCGGGTAATTATGTAGACGCAGCACGTACGTTCAAACATCTGGAATATACAGACCAGGAGTATGCACAGGAACTGCAAAAGATACACGACCGCTTTGTCCCGTTCCTGAACATCTGCAAGGAAAACCATACTGCCATCCGCATTGGCGTGAACCACGGTTCACTGTCCGACCGCATCATGTCCCGCTATGGTGATACGCCGGAAGGCATGGTAGAGTCGTGCATGGAATTCCTGCGCATCTGCGTAAAGGAGAACTTTACGGACGTGGTTATTTCCATCAAAGCATCCAATACTGTGGTGATGGTGAAAACTGTACGCCTGCTGGCAGCCGTCATGGAGAAAGAAGGAATGCAATTCCCGCTACACCTTGGCGTAACGGAAGCCGGTGACGGTGAGGACGGACGTATCAAATCAGCTTTAGGTATCGGAGCATTACTTTCCGATGGGCTGGGTGATACAATCCGCGTATCTCTGAGCGAAGCGCCCGAAGCGGAAATACCTGTTGCCCGCAAATTAGTGGATTACATTGTTCAACACGAAGAACATCCCTACATTCCCGGCGTAACTGCCGAAAGGTTCGATTATCTTTCTCCGGCACGACGCAAAACGAACGCCGTACGCAATATTGGTGGCAGCAACCTGCCTGTAGTTATTGTGGAGCGTATGGACGGAAAGTTCGATACCCATCCTCAGTTTATCCCTGATTATATCTATGCAGGTCGTGCTTTGCCCGAAGTTCGTGAAGAAGGAACAGAATATATCCTCGACACCGACGTATGGCAAGGAGAGTCCGGTACGTATCCGGCTTTCACTTACAAACAGCTCCCGTTTATGGGCAGTTACCAATCTGACCTGAAGTTTTTGTTTATGCCTTACATGGCGCAAACGGAGGAGGTCATTGCTTGCCTGAAGTATCATCCGGAAGTAGTAATGGTATCGCAAAGTAATCATCCCAACCGGCTCGGGGAACACCGCGCTTTGGTACATCAGTTGATGAAAGAAGGATTGAAGAACCCGGTTGTCTTCTTCCAGCACTATGCGGAGAATGAAGCGGAGAACTTGCAGATAAAGTCCGCTGCCGACATGGGGGCGCTTATTTTCGATGGCTTTTGTGATGGTATTTTCCTGTTTAATCAGGGCAACCTCAGTCATGCTGTAGTAGACGCCACTGCTTTCGGCATTCTGCAAGCAGGACGTGTACGCACCAGCAAGACGGAGTATATTTCCTGTCCCGGTTGCGGACGCACTTTGTTTGATTTGCAAAGTACCATAGCCCGTGTGAAAGCAGTAACTTCGCATCTGAAAGGGTTGAAAATCGGTATCATGGGATGCATAGTCAACGGTCCGGGGGAGATGGCGGATGCCGATTACGGCTATGTAGGAGCCGGACGCGGGAGAGTCAGCCTGTATAAAAAGAAAGAATGCATCGAGAAGAATATTCCCGAAGAAGAAGCCGTAGAGAAACTGATTGAGTTAATCAAGGCGAATGGGGATTATGCGGAGATTACTTCTTCTGACTGAATAGCCACTCCATAAAGCCGGGATAATTGAACGCAGGATTCCAACTGCCATGACTGCAACCGGGGAATTCAATGTATTCCACATCCGCACCGGCAGCCTTCAAGGCTCTGTATGCGGCGCGCGAACCTTCCGGAGTAACCACATTGTCGGCATCGCCATGGAAGATACGGAACTTTACCGGCTTGGCTGCTTTCAGGCGGTCAGGATTCACCGCTCCGCAGATAGGAATTGCGGCTGCAAATACTTCGGGGAAACGGATAGCCATATCAAACGTACCCATGCCACCCATAGAGAGTCCCATGATATAAACACGGTTTGCGTCTACCTGAGGCATTGCCAGATAAGTATCCAGCAAGTCTTTCACCGTTTGTGTTACGGGAGCGATGGGGGCATCCAACGGCATATCATCCGGCATGAATGAAGCAGGACGCTCCATATACGCCCAATAGCCGGTTGCAGGACATTGCGGCACAAGCACAAATGCAGGATACTTTTCCCTGTTCACCGGGTTAAGGAACATCTGTCCGCCATGGGTCAGCTGTTTTTCATTGTCGTTGCCCCGCTCTCCGGCACCGTGCAGGAAAAGTACTAAAGGATATTTCTCTCCGGCTTTTACCGTTTCGGGACGAAGCAGGCGATAGGGCAATGCGTCACCTCGAGAAGAGATAAAGGTTTCTTTCTGGTAAGTCTCTTGTGCCGAAAGAGGCAGTAAAGAGAATAGCACACAAACTACATTGATTATTCGTTTCATCAGAATCACGATTTACAAGGTTTCACTTCTGAGCGTAAAGATACACTTTTTTCATCGGAATGATTATTGGAGTGTTACTTATCATCAATTCTTTGCAACCGGAACGCTCAGCATCTCCTCGTATTTAGCAGGATCGCTCAGCACCTTTACCGCCTCATGCAAATCACTATCATCCTTCAACTGCTGGATAATACCTCCGCGCTGGAAATAATAACGCTTGATAATTTCCTGCGCAATCATATTCTTGATATCCTTTGAGAAATAGTCGAGGTCACGGTCCAAGTTATGAGTAAGTTTCTGCTCAAGAGCCTTGAATTCCTCGGAAGCGTCCGTCAGGTAACCTTCAAATTCAGCCATCTCTTTCAAGTTCTTCAATATCTTCTCACTCTGCTGGTCGTACTTGAAGTCGGCCTTCTTCACCATTTCCTTGAATTCCGCATAATCGGTATCCGCTACTGCAAACTTTTCAGGAGCGGCAACCTGAGGGTGTTTCAAACAATATTGTGTTGCATAATCAAATATCAGATTATCATTCACCAGATAGAATAGGATATTAGGCAGCTTTTCCTGCTCTACAGTAATATCCGGCGTCACTCCACCGCCATCACGAACTTCACGCCCGATAGCTGTGTGGAATACAGTGGTCAAGCTATCCGGAATACGTCCTACGCTACCATCCGGATTGCGATGCTTATAGTCTATCGCCTGTACGCAACGCCCGCTGGGTATGTAATATTTGGAGGTTGTTACTTTCATTGTACCGCCATAAGGCAAGGTACGGGGAACCTGTACCAGACCTTTCCCAAATGTGCGGTTACCGATAATCACTGCCCGGTCATAATCCTGCAATGCACCTGCCAGTATCTCCGAGGCGGAAGCAGTACCGCTGTTTACCAATACGGCAACAGGAATATCCGTATCCAGAGGCTCACGCAAAGTTTTGTATGTATTGCTCGCCTGCTTTATCTTCCCCTTGGTAGTAACAATCGTCTTGCCGCGAGGCAAGAAGAAATTCGCAATTTCCACAGCTTCTTCCAGCAGACCGCCGCCATTGTTACGCAGGTCAATCACCAGCGAAGTAATGCCTTGCTTCTTCAAATCGAGGAAAGCATTTTTGAAGTCTTTGGAAGGATCACCGGAGAAGGTGCTCAGGTTTATATAGCCTACATTATTTTCCTGCTTCCCATAATAAGGGATAAACGGTAACTGGATATTCTTACGCACAATCGTAAAATCCAAGGGCTTCTGTTCGCCTGGACGTTCAACCTTTAACTTAAAACTTGTACCTACCTGACCGCGAAGCATCGTACTTACATTCATATTTCCGGTCAGGTCTTCCCCGTCTATTTCAAGCAGGATATCACCAACTTTCAGACCAACCTCTGCGGCAGGCATATTCTCGTAAGGCTCTACAATCACCGTACGTTTCAGTTTCGGCTCATACCGGATAACGGAACCGATACCTCCGTAAGAACCTTTAAGCATCTGCTCCAACTCACTGCGGTCTTCTTCGGGATAATACTCCGTATAAGGGTCAAGCGAATAAAGCATGGCGTCAATCCCTCCACGTATAGTCTTGTCCGGATTTAGCGTATCCACGTAGAACATATCCAACTCCTTGACAATGGAATTGAATATATCCAGATTCTTTGCAATCTGGAAATTGCGGTCATCACCACTCTTGAAACTAAAAAAGACGATAGCACCCACTACCGGTAACAGGATAGCTACATAGCGCATTCTCAGAAACTTTTTCATATTCTTATTCTATTATAATTCACTGATTTTCGTTTTTATATCTTCCCACCACGCGGCAGGCATTTCGGCGCCAATCACCCGGATAATGTTCCCGGACAGGACAGAGCCTATCTTACCGCATTTCTCAAAAGAATACCCACAGGTTAATCCGTATAGAAAACCGGCTGCAAAATAATCTCCCGCTCCGGTAGTATCTATCACTTTATCTACAGGAATGGCACTTACATGCACTTCTTCCGTTCCTTTACGGATAAGAGAACCTTTTGATCCTATCTTCACGATAGCGATGCTGCACATCCCGGCTATAACCTCCAACGCTTCTTCCGGCTCTTTACCGGTAAACGCTTTCGCTTCTTCCTCATTAGCAAACACAATATCTACGTACTTGTTTATTAGTAAGGAGAAAAAATCATGATCTTGCTCCACAATATTATAGCTCGCCAAATCCAGGCAGACCTGTAATCCGGCTTCCTTAGCCAGTTCAATGGCGCGAAGTATCATATCGTGATCCTGTACCAAGTAACCTTCAACGAATAGATAGGTGTAGCCTTTGAATATATCAAGTGAAAAATCTTCTGCTTTCAGCGTAGCGGCAGCGCCCAGATAGGTGCCGAATGTACGTTCTCCGTCAGGGGATATAAAAGTAGAGGCGACTCCTGAGGACAAATCTGCGGATATTAACAAATTCGCTTCAGTTCCCCGCTCCAACAAGCTTTGCCGGTAGAATTCCCCGTAAGCGTCATTACCGATTTTACCAATAAAGCCTGTCTTTGCCCCAAGACATGCCATACCACGGATGGTATTACCTACAGAACCTCCGGCTGCCTGATGGGTTAGCATTCTGCTAAAATAATTATTGATAATTTGCAATTTGTTTTCATCAATCAAAATCATGCTCCCCTTTGGCAGTTCCATTTCTCTTAGAACGTGGTCATCGTTGAGAGTAGCCAAAACATCAACAAGAGCGTTACCTATTCCTATTATTTTGTCCATTCCGGTATTTTTTTTGCAAAGATATTGCATATTTCAAAATATCCTATTACTTTTGCACCGCATTTGAGAAAAAACAACATTCTTCCTTAGCTCAGTCGGTT
>NZ_DBDF01000136.1 GCF_002293435.1 Bacteroides sp. UBA939
AGGAGAATAGAGATACTACTGATAATCAACGCTAATCAACGACTGATTCGCATTACTAATATACTTCTATATTCAACAATATAAATAACATGCGATACTTCAGTAGAGTAATATCAACCTGTATTATTCATAATGCAGGTTAGAGGAAAATCCGGAGTTGTCAGTTTATCACTTTGTCACTTTGTATTTTTAGTTNNAATGCGTTATTTCCGCCCGAAGGTAAGGCTGGTTGGAAATACGCGAGTGGAAAGTAGTTAAGTGTCAGACTGATAGAGTGATATCGAAATACTTACATTTATTATAGAATAAAATATCTCCTGAAAAGTCAGATATAAGGGAAAAACCGGACGGGATAAGTCAACTATTTATAGGTAACAAGTCGACTACTTATAGGTAACAAGCGATCTACTTATAGGTAACAAGCGATCTACTTACAAGTAGTTAGTGTTCTACTTATAGATAATTAGTGTTTCATCCCTAAGCAACAGGCTCTTTCTGCATAAACAGCTTGTAAATATGCAATAATGTGCATAAATAGTGCATCATTATTCTTTGTTTATTCATCAAGTATTCTAAAAGATGAATTTATAAATCAAGGCGTGTTACGAAAAGCGGAATAATGCTATCATAATGAATGCAAATGACTATTATTTATTATCATTTAGATGTTTTCGCAAATTCTCAGCCTGCATTATTTATCGTAGTAGTCAGTAGTTAGTAGTTAGTAGTGGTTACTAACTACTAACTACTAACTTACTACTCCCCCGTCCCTTGTCTATACAAGAAATTTTAGAACGTGCTTTTAGGAACTCTCACTGAAAACACCTACATTTGTGCATCTTAATTAAAAGAACGAATGAAACGAACACTGATATGTATGTATGCGTTGGCTGCCATGACGCTGACCGCTGTGGCCCAACCGCGTTTCTCATCCAATATAGAGACCTGCAACCTCGGGCAGATAGAATGGAAACGTCCTGTTACCGTGCAGTATGTTATTACGAATACGGGCGATAAACCACTGATACTCAACAATGTAGAACCTTCCTGTGCCTGTTCCGTAGCACAATGGACTGAAACGCCCATAGCGCCCGGAGAGAAGGGTACAGTTACGGTAGAGTTCGATGCGGAAGCATTGGGGCATTTTGATAAGTCGGTTACCATATATAATAATGCGCAGCCCAACCTGGCTTACCTGTATTTTACGGGTGAGGTGATAAAAGAAGTGAAAGATTTTACGAAACCCTATCCCTACCTTATCGGTCAGATACGCATAGATAAGAATGAACTGGACTTTCCTGATACGCATCGTGGAGAGAAACCGGTTATACGGATAGGTGTTGTAAACCTGTCAGGCCGTTCTTATGAGCCGGTACTGATGCACCTGCCTTCTTATCTGGATATGAAGGTAGAACCAAATGTACTTCAGGAAGGAGAAAAAGGACTTATCACTTTGACACTGAACACTGAGAAACTGAATGACTTGGGATTAACGCAGGCTTCCGTCTACCTGTCGCGCTTCACCGGCGATAAGGTGAGCGATGAAAATGAAATTCCGCTTTCCGCCATCCTTCTACCTGACTTTTCCGAACTCTCTGATGCCGGCAAGGCGAATGCTCCTGTTGTCCGCCTCTCCGAAACAGATATTGATTTAAGTGTAATACCGGCAAACAAAAACCGGATTCAACATGATATACAACTTACCAATGCCGGGCGTTCGCCGTTGCATATAAGTAAGTTGCAGGTATTTAATCCTGCCGTGGGAGTGAATCTTAAAAAGAGTGTGCTGCGACCCGGTGAGACTACCCGCCTGCGGGTGACTGTAGATAAGAAATCAATTGTCAGGAAGAAGCGTCATCTGCGGATTCTGATGATTACAAATGACCCGGTGCAGCCGAAAGTGGAAATAAACATTAAAGCGGAATAATAGATAAGCGATTCAAAAGTTTAAGTCTACTATCCTCCATCCGTAGCTGACACAGATTCCGCGGATTTAATAAAAAACTAATCTGTGTTATCTGCGGAATCTGCGGATGAAAAATATCTTTTTGATAGTGTACTTTACTTTATAACACAGCCTCCCGGAGGAGTGAGTAGCCTGCTAAACAACTAATAAACCAGAATTAAATTATGGAACATCCGGAGAATAATAAAGAATATAAAGGATTAGTGGTCAATGCCGGCATTGAACAACCTTCGTCCGTCAATCCCTATCGTCGCCCGAAATCCAAGAAACGTGAGCTTTCCGTGGCGGAGTTTGTGGAAGGTATTGTAAAGGGAGATGTTACAGTTCTGAGCCAGGCGGTGACTCTGGTGGAAAGTGTGAAGCCCGAACATCAGGCAGTGGCACAGGAAGTCATTGAGAAGTGTCTGCCTTATTCGGGCAACTCTGTCCGCGTAGGCATCAGTGGTGTGCCGGGAGCGGGGAAGAGTACTTCTATTGATGTTTTCGGTCTGCATGTGTTGGAGAAATACGCCGGTAAACTGGCAGTACTTGCCATCGACCCCAGCAGTGAGCGCAGCAAAGGCAGCATCCTGGGCGATAAGACGCGTATGGAGAAGCTCTCTGTTCATCCCGATTCCTTCATTCGTCCCAGTCCATCAGCAGGTTCGCTGGGGGGAGTGGCGCGCAAGACGCGTGAGACGATTATTCTTTGCGAAGCGGCAGGCTTCGATAAGATATTTGTGGAGACAGTAGGCGTGGGGCAGAGCGAGACGGCTGTACATTCGATGGTCGATTTCTTCCTGCTTATCCAATTGGCAGGCACGGGCGATGAGTTGCAAGGCATCAAGCGTGGCATCATGGAGATGGCGGACGGTATCGTTATCAACAAGGCGGACGGTGACAATGTGGACCGTGCCAAGTTGGCTGCAACACAATTCCGCAATGCCTTGCATCTGTTTCCTGCACCCGATTCGGGATGGACTCCGCAAGTGATGACTTATTCCGGTTTCTATAACCTGGGAGTGAAGGAAATCTGGAATATGGTTTACGAGTACATTGCCTTTGTGAAGGAGAACGGTTACTTTGACTATCGCCGCAACGAGCAAAGCAAATACTGGATGTACGAAAGCATCAACGAACGCCTGCGCGACAGCTTCTATCATAATCCGGCTATAGAGGCGATGCTGACGGACAAGGAACTGCAAGTGCTGCAAGGTAAACTGACTTCTTTTGTAGCGGCAAAGGGGCTGCTTGATACGTATTTTGAAGAAATGAAGAAATAAGTAAACCAGAGATTATCACGTATATTTGTTTCTGATTAAAAGTAAGAACTATGGAACAACAAGCTAATTACATCCAGCGTATCGAGATACATGGATTGTGGGATCGGTATGACATTGCTTGGGATTTGCGTCCCGACGTGAATATTCTTTCCGGTATCAACGGAGTAGGAAAGACTACTATTCTCAATCGTTCCGTTCATTATCTGGAAGAGCTTTCGGGTGAGATAAAGAACGGAGAGATAGAGGGCGTACGAATTACCTTCGACCGTCCCGATGCTACTTACATTCCTTACGACGTGATCCGTAGTTACGACCGTCCGCTGATAATGGGAGACTTCACCGCACGTATGGCCGACCCGCACGTGAAGTCCGAACTCGACTGGCAACTCTACCTCTTGCAACGCCGCTACCTCGACTATCAGGTCAACATTGGCAACAAGATGATTGAACTCCTCTCCGGTGATGAGCAGCAACGCGCTCAAGCGGCTTCACTTTCGATACCTAAGCGGAAGTTCCAGGATATGATGGATCAACTCTTCAACTATACGCGCAAGACGATAGACCGCCGCAGCAACGAAATCATCTTCTATCAGGACGGCGAACGCCTCTTGCCCTACAAGCTCTCGTCCGGTGAGAAGCAGATGCTTATCATACTACTCACCGTGCTGGTGCGCGATGATACTCACTGTGTGCTCTTCATGGACGAGCCGGAAGCTTCGTTGCACATCGAGTGGCAACAGAAGCTCATCAGCATGATACGAGAACTGAACCCCAACGTGCAACTGATACTCACCACTCATTCCCCTGCCGTCATTATGGAAGGCTGGTTGGATGCGGTGACGGAGGTGAGTGATATATCCACGGTAGTTAGTGATTAGGGGTTAGTGATTAGTGATGAGCAGGCTGCGCTGTCATGCCGCATGGTGCTAATCCCTAATCACTCACCGCTAATCACTCACCGCTAATCACTCACCGCTAATCCCTAATCGCTTACCGCTAATTGCTTACTGCTAATCCCTAATCCCTAATCCCTAATCACTAATCCCTAATCACTAATCCCTAACCCCTCACCTCCGTGGCTACTTCTTTAAAACATAATCTTACTTCCGCCTATTTCGACGCTGCCAATAAACTCTATCCCAAGAAAGCCCGGCGACGCATTGTGGCTTACGTGGAAAGTTACGACGATGTAGCCTTCTGGCGCTCGTTACTGACTGAGTTTGAGACAGATGAGTATTACTTTCAGGTGATGTTACCCTCCGCCACTTCTCTTGCCAAGGGCAAGAAGATGGTACTGATGAACACGTTGAACACAGCCGAACTGGGTAAGAGCCTGATAGCCTGTGTAGATAGCGATTACGATTTTCTGTTGCAGGGCAAAACGAATGTATCCCGTAAGATAAACCGCAATCCCTATATATTCCAGACGTATGCTTACGCTATCGAGAACTTCCATTGTTATGCGGAGAGTTTGCATGAAGTCTGCGTACAGTCCACGCTGAACGACCGCAAACTGATAGACTTCCCCGTCTTCCTGAAGCAATATTCACAGATTATTTATCCACTCTTTCTGTGGAATATCTGGTTCTACCGCCGGCATGATACATATACTTTTCCAATGTACGACTTCAATACCTGCACCCATCTGAAAGATGTCAATGTCTACCATCCTGAACGGATGCTGGAACACGTGCAACATGCTGTGTCAAAGAAGCTCTCTGAGTTGCGCGGACGTTTTCCTCAGAATATCGAACTTGTGGATAATCTGGGTACGGAACTGGAAAAGCTGGGGCTGACCCCTGATACTACTTACCTTTATATACAGGGACACCACCTGATGGACAGTGTTGTGATAAAACTTCTTAATCCGGTTTGTACCGTGCTACGTCGCGAACGTGAACAGGAAATTAGACGTCTCGCCGCTCATAACGAACAGTATCACAACGAACTGACCAGTTACGAGAATAGTTTGACGAATGTAAACCTGATGTTGAAAAAGAATAGCGGATACAGGAATCTTTATCTGTATCAGTGGTTGAAAGAGGACGTAAGGAGGTTTTTGGAGAAAGAGAAGTGAAACAGAACTGCTTAACTCCTGATTTGTGTTATTTGTAAATAACGTTAAAAGAGCAAATACCCTGTATGTCTTAACATATAAAGTATTAACTTTGAAGAGTTAATTTTAAGGTTTCTTGTGAAGGGATGATAATGTCTTCCCAACAGGAGCGTACAATCAAAATAAAACTATCTTTTATTATGAAACACTTATTTCGTATGGCTGTTTTGTGTAGCCTTTTGTTCAGTTGTACAGATGAATTTACGGAGTTTTCCGAATTGAGCCGTGTCTCTCCTGAAGATTCGGAGATGGTCAGGATTTCCAAAGGCTTTCTGGAGGAAAATCGTAATGTTCTCTCTCTTCCCGTACTTGGGACTTCTTCGAGTGCCGGAATGTCTCGAACCCGTAGCTTACATTCTCTAAACTACTCCCCTCAAGCTGCGCCACTTTGGGGAAAAGCTATGGTCAAGCAACATGACGGTGTTGAAAATTTGTTTGTTCCCTTGACAAGACATGAAGAACTCCATTCCGTGGTAAGACTTCGTCAAGGCAACGATGTGAAATACCAATTCTCCAACACCAGTTCCAAATTGCTGGTTCGAAAACGGGGAGAGCAAGTCATGGCACATGTATTAACGTATATGCCCGACAGTCGGTATATAAGCAAACACCCTTCCCTGCTTGATACCTTGGGAATGGACTTCCGGGGTACGGACTATACAGGATTGCTGCTTGTATCTTCGCTGGGCGGAACGGTGTATCACGGGTATGTATATAAGGATGGAAACATAACACATCGCATTGCACCTGCCGCGCATGTCCATCATGATGACGGAGATGAAAACGGGCATGTATGCGATCACTCCCATGCCGATAATTCGGATTCCCATGTCGCTATGGAACTATTCAGCCCCGTCAAAGCGACAAGGGGAATTGGGGATAATTTTGATCTGCCGGGTACTGTGTGTAGTATCTGCGGAAAGTGGGTTGACGACTGTTCCTGTTGGACATGCGAAGGTTACTATATCTATTGCGATAGTTGCGGCATGCTCATGGGTTTTTGTATATGTTCTTCTCCCAACTTTTGTCCTCTTTGTGGGAAAGAGCCTTGTGTATGCTGGGATAATGGTCTCAAGTATTGTTTCGTATGTGGTTGCTCACCCTGCCAATGCTTTGGTGGTGAAGGGGATGATAAACCGGATGAAGGTGGAGGTGAAAGTGGTGGTGAAGGTGGTTCGAACGGGGATCAATCTTCCACTACAAATAATCCGGCAACGGAATTGTTCTACCAGTCGCCGTACAATGCAGAGTTGTGGGAAGAGGTAAACGAACTGCTTAAAGATATAATGGATGACTGCATGGGTGAATCCTTGTATACAGAGTTGTTGAGAAAAAACGGCAGGTTAAGCCTTGTTATTGACGAGAACCGGGGATATTCTTCTTTCGTAAATAATACTATTACATTGGGAGAAGTGGAAAGTGGGCAGTTGTTTCAGGAACTCTGGCATGCTTACCAGTACACGGGTGAGAGTGATGCTTCTTGGAATAAATCGTTTATTAACCAGGAAATAGAGGCGAACTATGCCATGTATCTTTATTTGAGTAAACAGGAAGGATATGAGGGGAGTAAGTGGGAAAGGGATTGGGCAGGAGCAGCACGGCTTGATGCAGTTGCAGGTTTAAAAATTTATTTGGATTCTAAGGGCAATCTGCTTCCGGATAAGACTAATACAGAATTGGATTTTGTCGTAAGTTCTGTCGCCTCTTTTTTTGAGTCGAGCCTCGGTTATGATGATCCCAATATCTATAAGTATGACTGGGAAAGGACAGGTTTGGATAATTTTAAAAATTTACGTGAATTAACTATAAATTGTATATGATGAAAATAATTAATTTTACTAGCTTATTAATTATAAATATCTTGTGTTGTGTTGAGTTATCGGCGCAGACTAACTATTATACCACTACAAAAACACTCTATCAGAGTGGATACACTTATCAGTGTGATGTGGTACAGGAAAGTAAAAAAGTGACATTGTATAACAAGGCGAATAACCTGACTTATACGGAACAAGTGTATAAAGCTACTGGTAAATTACCGCCATTGTTTGGTAATCCGCCTGATGTGGAAGATGACAATTGGACGCGACAGAAATGTAAACAGATAGTAAATAGTGCCTTTTCCGTTACTGAAAGACAAAGAGTGAATGGGCGTGTGTTTGGAATATTCATGTATATAAGTCCAGAAACCGGGAGGGTGATTGAAGTGAGATTTACTTTCACGAGTACGGATCCTTTCGCAACAATTCCCGTATCTGTATATCGCAAGATTGAAATGGATCTGAAAACTAATATCTGGTTTACACCTACAGCAGACGGAAAGAAACTGAATTATATTTGCCGGTTCTGGTATCAAGAAATCACTGCTCCATAAAGGGGTTTGTTATTCCCGATAGTCACTAAACTGTTGGGAATAACATTAAATTGTATCTATGAGGATAAAAGGTTTTATCGGTTTATTGCTTATATGCATCTTGTATTGTGTTGAATTATCAGCACAGACTAACTATTATACCACTACAAAAACACTCTATCAGAGTGGATACACTTATCAGTGTGACGTGGTACAGGAGAGTAAAAAAGTGACATTGTATAACAAGGTGAATAGCTTGACTTATACGGAACAAATGTATAAGGCTACCGGAAAATTACCGCCATTGCTTGGTAATCCGCCTGATGTGGTAGACGACAACTGGACACGCCAGAAATGTAAACAGATAGTAAACAGTGCTTTCTCCGCTACTGAACGACAAAGGGTGAATGGACGGGACTTTGGAATATTCATGTATATAAGTCCGGAAACAGGAAAAGTGATTGAAGTAAGATTTACTTTTACGAGTACGGGTAATCCTTTCGCAACAATTCCTGTATCTGTGTATCGTAAGATTGAAACGGATCTAAAAAATAATATATGGTTCACACCTACAGCAGACGGAAAGAAACTGAATTATATTTGTAGATTCTGGAGACAAGAAATCACCACCCCATAAAGAAACTCGTCATTTCCGATTATCACCAAGTTGTCGGGAGTGATATCAAATATCTATGAAACAAAGAACTTTATCAGTTTCGATACATTTATCAGATTATGAATACAGAACATAATATATACCAATTACACAAGATTGTCTTATTGTTGCCCGTGCTGTTGAGCATCCTGCTCCCAATGATGTGCGCTTACTATGAGTCAAGAGAATATAATGCAGCAGGTATATGTTTGTCTGTATATGTAGTCATACTGATTTATGCAATAACTTCGGCAAAGATAGTTTCCGTTTCTTCTACAGATATAGCCGTATTAGCTTTTTCGGTATATGTTTTACTTGATGACTACATCCGGATGAGAATAGCTGGAAGCTACTTGTTGGAAATAGGCCTCTTGCTGACAGCATATTTGGTTGGTAGATGGTGGGGTAGCGTTCAGGGAGGTTTCCGATTGTTTTTATATGGAATGATTCTGTCTGGTACTGTGCAATCGGTAATGGCAATCTTTCAATGCTTCGGTCTGCTTTTTTATAACCATCCGGCGTTTCCTGTGATAGGTAGTTTCTTCAATCCGGGAATGCTGGGCGGTTATGTATGTATTTCTCTTATTTCTGCTGCAGGACTGCTGCTGTATGCCCCACCACGGAATTTTTGCCTGAAACTTTTTTTGTATGTCTGTATCCTGTTGACCGGTATAGTCTGTATTTTGTCCGAATCAAGAGCTGCATGTGTTGCCGCTTTTGTTGCATTATTTTTTATAATAACATATAAATTGAGAATCAGACGGCTGTTCAAAGTAGCCGGTTTCATTGTCGCGCTGAGTTTGCTGGCTGTTCCTGTTTACATGTACAAACAAAAATCGGCTGACTCCAGATTGCTCATTTGGAAGGTTTGCTCGGAGTTGATATGCGAAAGTCCCCTGACAGGACACGGTGCAGATGCCGTAAAAAGAAACTACATGCCCCAATTAGCCGACTATTTGTCTCATTCTAATGGCTTGACAGACAAAATATTGGCCGCCGATAATACCTACGCGTTCAATGAGATAGTAAGGATAATGTGTGAATATGGATTGATAGGCATTATACTGTTGTGCATTATCTTGTATACATTGACAAAAGGCGTCAGGAATGAAGCGTGGAAAATCGGAAGTTTTTTATTACTTGGATATGGCATATTTTCTTTGTTCTCGTATCCGCGGGATTGCATGCCGCTTTTACTGTGGTTCCCTTTTTTGATAGGCATGTTGTCTGATAGGAAATTGTATTCCATAAAAGTGAATGTCAGGTTGAAAGTATTTTTTTTCCTGATTATTGCCGTATGTGCTGTTATCTCTGTCCGGCAATGGTATTATTACAGAAAACTGGATACCGCCTTGGTTGACTATTGTTGGAGAGGCACACATGGTGATTATTTGCAGAACGAGTATCCTTGTTTTGCCAAGCGAACAGATTTTGTCCTGAAATACGCACAAATCCTTTTAATGAAAGAAGAATCTAAAATAGCTATACCGGTTTTGGAACAAGCTACCCGGCTGTGTCCTACTACCGAGATTTATTGTAAATTAGGATTATTATACCAGCAGGCAGCTAATTGGGAGCAATCCGAACAACGTATCAGATATGCCGCTACCATGGTTCCCACTTATATTACACCGAAGTTTCTTCTTTTTAGACTTTATCTGCAAAGTGAACAGAAAAACAAAGCAGACAGTATTGCTCCGGAGATAATAGGTATGAAAGTGAAAATTGAGAACAAGGAGGTGAAACGCATGAAAGCGGAAGTACAAGACTACTTTAATAAATAAGCCGAAACTCCGCCCATACCGGCAGATGGTCACTATAGCCTGCCTGATACTTCATTCCGTAGAAAGTGCGGAAAGGTTGCTTTTCGCCGTATTTCTTGTCTTCTGCCAATAAGAAAGGCGGGCGGAAAATATCGGCTTCGCCTTCACTGGTATAGAGATTGGCGGAGGGTTGGAGGAGCGTGCCTGATACAATGATATGATCCAGCAATCCCCATTCTCCCTGATATTTGTAGCTGCCGAATTTCTTTTGTGTGGCGGCTTTACGGGCAAGTAAATGATAAAGACGCCGCGGTTGCAGGGCGCTTTTATCCTGAGGTGGCGCTTCTGCCGCCAGAATTTCTCGGATGGATTTGTTGCCGGGATAATCATTGAAATCTCCCATAATAAGAATCCGAGGGCGGAGACGTTGATGATAAACGCTGTCCGCCGCTGTTTTTAGTCGTTGGGCGGCAAGTAGACGGTAAGGCTCGCTTTCTTTGGCGCCGCTCGACCGGGATGGAAGATGAACGACAAATATATCCAAAGTATCTTTATCCAACAGTAAACCGGAAACATGGAGTATATCCCTTGTGGGATAAAAAGTCTTTTTGCCTGTTGTGCGGGGAATAGGGATACCCTGATGGGAAAGCAGTTTGAATAAACTTCGTTGGTAAAGCAGAGCTACATCTATTCCGCGTTCGTCGGGAGAATCGGTCATCACATAGCGGTATCCGGCTTCTCGAAGCGCCGAGCGACGGGTAAGGTCGCGCAACACGCTGTCGTTCTCTACTTCGCAAAGAGCGACGAGTGCAGGAGGTGTCCAACCGCCTACCGCTGTAATAACACGCGCAATGGCATCCAGTTTCCTTTTATATTTGCTGTAATTCCAGTGCCGCAGGGCATCAGGCAGAAATTCATAATCATTCTTTAGCGTATCATGCCGGTAATCAAATAAATTCTCAACGTTGTAGGTCATGACACGGAAAGAAAGGGTGTCTGTTCCGGTTTGTCCGTAAAGAAGGGAAAAAGGGAAAAACAAGAAGAGAACGGTGATGCTTTGTTGTATGTTCATTGAGCAGGGCGTTTATCTTAGAGTTTACAGAAATTTACTGTTCAACGCACGTGCATGTGCGTGCATATACAAAAACAAATCTACAAGAAGTCTATTCATTGCTAAAGGCGCTATTGGGCATCTTCATTTCCGGTAAGTTTCTCATAACATCCGGCGTCCGGCGCTGCGTCTTGCAGCCGTGAGTTGCCGTTTCTGTCTGTCGGATACATGTTTGCATCTTCTTTTCTCCCCAGATTTATAGCTTTGGATTTCTTTCCGAGATTGAAATTGTATTCCTGTTTTCCACTATCCATGAGAAGAAAATTATCATCTTTCTCCCACACCACGTTCACGATCCTGTCGTTTTCTTCCTCTGTCGAGTTGATGAGGCAATGAGAGAAATAATAATTGAAAGCGATGTTTTCATCTTTAGAATGGTTTCCGCTGATTTCATCCATACCCGAACCGGCAATAATGCAATTACGGAATATGGCGGAAGATAGTGGGTAGACCGTCTCGTCTTGTTCATTCCGTATTTGCAGGGCAACTCCTTTCCGCGTATTCCAACTGAAATAATTCGCCAATGTGCAATGAACGAACATATAATCTCCTCCTAACAGACTGACGCAATTCTCTCCCGCATTGCTGATTTCGCTATTTCCCACTACCGCCCGGCAGGCGGTCAGTTCCAGCGCATTGCCTGATGTCTGGCGGACAACCGAATGTTCCAACGTTAGTTTAAGCCGGTCTGTTGCCGAAGAATCACAGCGAATGCCGAAACTTCCTCCATGGATATCGGCGTAAACCAAATGATTTGCGTAGCTGGTATTGTAAAAACGAATGCCACCCCATTGTCCCGGCAGGCGGTCGTAAGGCAGGTAGGGGAATAGCCGGTCTGTGCGGTCTCCCCGGAAGACGACGGGCGCCGAAGGAGTGCCGTATGCTGATAAACGTCCATGTATCTGCATGCCGGCCTTGCCGTGGAAAAACAGGCGGGTTCCGGCAGCAAGGATCAGGTGGGCGTCCGGTGCAATGCTGATGCTGTCATATATCACTATTGGGCGTTCTGCGGTTATCAGTGTATCTCTCTCTATCACTTTTCCTCTGAAAGTAAGTGCATCCTGTGCAAATGCCCATAGCTTTATTTCCTGGCTGATTCCGTTTAGTTGAAAAAGGATTGAGTCTCTTACCAGTGTGGCGCTCACGTTATTTTGTGCCGGCAAAGTGGCTTCTACAAAGATAAACAGACTGTCCTCTGCGGCAATTTCCATATCAGTAAACCGGTTTCCCGGTACACCGTCCACGTTGATGCGGAAACCGGATTTTCCTGCATCGGCAAGAGTGATGGAAGAAATCATCAGCGCTTTCTTGTGAGGATTGTATATTTTCAATTGGCGGGTAGAGGTGGGAATACCTGTAAATACTGTGTCCATGCACAGTGTATCCTGTGAGAATTGAAGAATGTGCTTCGGGTCGGACGAATAATCTTCCATGTCGTCGCATGCCGTTATGGACAACAGAAAAATTATCGGGATAATATATATAATGTATGTGGCTTTTGATTTCATTCCGTTATCCGGTTTCTCTTAATAACGGCATTCCGATAACTTTATTATAGGTGAAGTTGCATTTATCATTGAAAATCGGTGATAAACGTAGTCTATAAATTTCATACCCGGGACTATTATGTTTTGCAAACATTATGTTCTTACAACATAATACCAACTAATTCTGACCATTTATTGATCTTTATAATTTAAAACAACTAATTATTTGTATGAATTCATTTCCCTGAAATATTCTAAGCAAATAGAAATCTGTCAGAACATTCCTAAATCTAAACCGATGTGCTCTATTTCCCAATATTCATCCAAAGCTATTGTATCCAGCAAAACCTCATGTTCGAAGTTAATCCTCATGCTACTGCATAATTGTTGGCCGATATGTTTTATCAGATTATAAAGGTAATGTCCTTTTATGTGCAGATAAACATTACTTTCTGTCAACCCCAGTTGCTCATAATACTGTTTTTCAAACTCAAAATCAAAGTCACTGCTTGATTTCAGTGGATCGAATCGTTTGAAGTCAGCCAGCATGCTGTCAGTCAACCTTACTCCATTATCAGGTATATCGGCACTTTTACATTCTTTTGGCAAGCATTTATTGAAAACCTTTTGATTAAATCTTTTTATTCTTTTCCGATCCATTGAAAGAAAAAGAAGAAATGGCTCATATACAGCAGAGGAATAACGTGCAAGGAAAACATTGAAATCAAACTTTGTTGCTGCTTCCGGACATTTTTCACTTAGTGTTTTTTGTAACCTCTTTGCAAAGCAGTAATGATTCTCCCATGAATAAGTATAGGTTTGATGTATATAATTCTTTGGATCTATATCGGCTTCTTCACGAAGGTGATGTAAATCACTATCTATACAAATAAAGAAATTCTCCGATAAGAATCCTTTGTATTTCATGCACTGAGTACACCCGCTGGTCTCATTTCCACTATCACTCTTACTATGATAGATATAGTAGTAATTCCCTTTACGATACTTTTGCAACAAAGTATCCCAAAACAGTTTATCTTCCTTATCTTCCAAGTGAACACAGGATTTATATTTCCTGTCGAGAATGGGAATGTTTGTGAAATATTCAGCCTGGGCTTCTATGTATGTTTGAGTCATAATTTTATTTCATGAGATCTTCCATATAGACAGCTTTATCTCCCCATCCGGAACTAAAAATACTCGGTGAATGGGTGGAAATAATAAACTGGCATTCAGGATTCAATTTACGTAGCATGTCTACGATTTCACGTTGCCATCTGATGTGTAGCGAAACCTCGGGTTCATCCATCAGCACGATTCCCGGTTGCTTTTCAAACAAGAACACTTTCAGTAAAATCAAAAGTAACTGTTTTTCTCCCGAAGAGAGTTGCTCCAAGCTAACAGTATGCTCTCCTTGATGAAATATAAAAGTACTGTTATTCCCTTTCTGTATGTCTATAGTTTTACCGGTATCGGAAAACATGGAATTAACAATCTTGAATAGTTCATCTATGTTTTTCTGAATCTCATTAGCCTTATCTTTATAATCAAGCATTTTCATGCGATAATTGAAAAAAGACAGACCTTCTTTATTTTGAAAGACAACATTGTTTAATTCTTGCATCAGAGGACTCTCCGTTTTGCGTTTGTCAAGTACGGGCGTGTCAAACGAACGAATATATACTACCGGATAAGCTTCTATAGGAAGTGGATTCCCTGTAATCTTTCCCTGAAATCTTTTAAGTTCCTTGGCATCTTCTTTATAATAGGCGTAAATCACATCAAGCAGAGTTGTTTTTCCACTCCCGTTAATACCTACTAAAATATTAACATCAGGATTCACATTCTCCCAATGCAGGTTCTTGAAGCCCCACAAGTTTTCTATGTCAAATGACGTTATATATGATTTCTTTCCTCTTTCCATATTGGGATTTATCTTTAGCATTGCAAAGAAACAAATTTATCCTCGTTTTTCCTAAAAGAAGCATGTTTTTGTTCCATGTTTATTAGCGTAAAGTCCTTATTCTAATTTTAATATCACATTTTGTCTTGCGCCAAGCAACATTAAAGGCAGAGGCTTTTTCTGTCCGTTCCATAAAAACAATGTATCTTCAATCTTTCTTTTCATATTGTTTTTATCGAAATCTATATATTTTTCATATTAAAAATATCGATGTAAATATACGATTCTATTTTTTGAAAGTCATCGGATAAGAAATCTTTCTTGATTTGGCTTTAACTCCTTAACTCCTAACAAAGTGATAACTCCTTTAACTACAGTATGAATAATACAGGTTAGTTCGAGACAAAGGTAGGAGCAAGATAGAAAAGAACCATGTAATGATGCTTACGTTCCAAAGCTTAGAATGTAGTTTCAACGGGATGAAACATTTAGTTCCAATGCAAAGAAACACTTCGTTTCTTAGTATTGGAACTAAATGTATTTCAGTCCGGAACGAAGTGTTTCAGCCTGTTGAAACTAAACGTTTCACTCGTTGAAACTAAACGTTCCACGCTTTGGAACAAAACGTTTGTCACGGTGAAACTAACCACCGTGCCTATGCCTGAAAGAGGCATGAACCGTACATGAAGGGGACATCAGTCGGAGAGAATCTGATAAAAACAGATGTGTGGCAGATACTTTATCTGCCACACATCTGCAACGGGTATCTGCAACGCTCCAATTTGTTCATTATCAGACGAATACGAGCAAAAAGGTGGCAGATGGCAGATAAAAATCGATTTTCAACTTTATGGAGGTAATTGCATAAGTTAAAAAATGAATTCAACGTTGGGAAACGGTTATTCTTTCACAGGGACATTCGCCAGAATATCCAGCAAGTGTTTCCAGAACTTATCTACTGTGGGAATAAGCATCCGTTCATCCGGCGAGTGTACTCCCTGCAACGTAGGGCCGAAAGAAATCATGTCCAGTGAAGGGTACTTGTCGAGGAACAAACCACATTCCAGTCCGGCATGAATGGCTTTCACCTGGGCATCTACCCCGAACAAACGCTTGTAGGATTCTTCGGCGATTTTCAATATCTCGGAGTTCGGGTTAGGCTTCCAGCCCGGATAACCGTCTCCGGAACTTACTTTGGCTCCACCCATATCGAAGACTGTGCGTACCATGGTTGCAATATCCTGTTTGGATGAGGCGATGGAACTGCGCTGGCTGGTTTCGATACGGATAATGTTGCCCGGCTTCATTTTGACGGATGCAAGGTTGGTGGAGGTTTCTACCAGTCCCGGAATATCTTGGCTCATGGCATAAACTCCGTGGGGTGCGGCGTAAAGGGTTTGAAGTAAGCGTTTGGTGGTATCCTTGTCAATGGCTTTTGTACATGTGTTTTCTGATCCCAGAAGAAGTTGCAAGTCGGGGTCGGCTACGGCATATTCAGCCTGTACTTCGGCGGCGAATATATTCAAATCCGCACGCAGGGCATGTTTGTCATTTTCCGGTATCGCGATAACGGCGTGTGCTTCACGGGCAATGGCATTGCGCAAGTTGCCGCCGTCTATTTCACAGAGATACATGTCGTAGTTCCGGAAAGTCCGGCTTAGGAAACGATTCAATATCTTATTGGCGTTACCACGTCCCAGATGAATGTCCGAACCGGAGTGTCCGCCTTTTAATCCCTTCACCTGCACCTTGCAGCAGAAATATCCGGCAGGAACATCCACCTTATTATATGTAAACTCCCCAACGGAGTCGATGCCTCCTGCGCAACCTATAAAGAGTTCGCCTTCATCTTCGGAGTCGAGATTCAGCAGGATATCTCCGCTTATGAAACCTTCTTTCAGGGCGAAAGCGCCTGTTAAGCCGGTTTCTTCGTCTACGGTGAACAGGCATTCCAGAGGGCCGTGCTGAATACTGTCGTCGGCAAGGATAGCCAGTTCCGTTGCAATACCGATACCGTTGTCGGCTCCCAGCGTAGTACCTTTGGCTTTCATCCACTCACCGTCAATCACGATTTCTATCGGGTCGGTAAGGAAGTCGTGCTGCACATCGTTATTCTTTTCGCATACCATGTCCGTGTGCGACTGCAAAACAACGGTCTTCCGGTTTTCCATCCCCGGGGTAGCCGCTTTCTTAATAACTACATTGCCGGCTTCGTCCACCCGCGTTTCTAAATTATGTTTCTCTCCGAATGCTTTCAGGTAAGCAATCATTTTCTCTTCCTTCTTCGAAGGGCGTGGCACTTGGCAGATTTCATTGAAATAATGAAATACGCCGGCCGGTTTCAGTTCATTCTTTTTCATGTTATTTCCTTTATGAATGTTTGTTTCTAACCTCTCATTGCTAAATATGGTTAAAATGATTAACTATTTAATTACTGTCCCTCTTTTTTTAGGGTAAAAGAAGCGGCTTAGTCCATACAAAGCCCTATATTTGCACCCATGAAAATTGCACGGTTCTGAAAGCAAAAGAGAATTTATTATCATTTTGCCGGAATGCAGCTTGTTTTCATGTTACAAAATTAGTGGAAATGCTTGATACAGTATTGATAACTTTGTTAATAGTTGCTATTTGTATTGCGTTATTGGGTGTGAAAGTCTTTTTCGTAAAAGGGGGGAAATTCCCTAACGGACATGTCAGTGGCAATAAAGCAATGCAGGAGAAAGGCATCGGGTGCATACAGTCGCAAGACCGGGAAGCACGGAAGAAATCCCGTTTCTCTATTGATGAACTGGAAAAAGCTTTAAGTGATGGTATGAATTAATAATTTAAAAACTATATATTTTACAAGTTATGAAGAGATTGAACTACCTCGTGAACGGTTTGGCTGCCCTTGCACTTATCGTTTTATTTTCTCAATGTGCAGGTAAAGCTGATAATCAAGCGGCAACTACGGCAGAACAAACAGCAAGTGGGCTATCTGAAATGAAAATAGCTTTTGTTGAAATAGATACGCTTCTGTCGCAATATAACTTCTGCGTGGACTTGAATGAAGCCATGGTGAAGAAGGGCGAAAATGTTCGTTTGACATTGAACCAGAAAGCCAGAGAACTGGAGAGGCAGAAACAGGATTTCCAGACGAAGTATCAGAACAATGCTTATCTTTCTTCGGAAAGAGCCGAGCAGGAATACAACCGTATCGCTAAACTGGAACAGGATTTGCAGAATTTGAGCAACAAGTTGCAGTCCGAACTGGTAAGTGAGAACGAAAAAAACAGTTTGCAGTTGCGCGACTCTATCAATGCTTTCGTGAAACAATATAATAAGACGAAAGGATACAGTATGATTATCAGCAATACCGGTTTTGATAACCTGTTGTATGCAGACAGTATCTATAACATAACCAAAGAAATCGTTGATGGATTGAACGCGAGATATTCTTCTCCCGCTAAGCAATAAAAAACAGTTTCTTAAGTAAAGCTCTCGTCCCCTTGCATTGCAGTTATTGTTGCAATGCAAGGGGACAATTGTTTTTATACCGGTGCAAGTTATAAAAACGTATCTTTCTTTTGAAGTATCCTCTCAAATTGCTCCTGCCGGGTTACTACCTGTTTCCACTCATGTTTTAATCTTCTATATTTGCTTTGTGATTTTAAATTTTGAAATAGAAAAACATGATGAAAAAGTTTTGTGTACTCTTGCTTTTATCCGTATCATTCTTTGCTTCGGCTAAAGAATATACCTTTTCACCCGAAGACATTCCGGCAATGAAACAATTGTTGGGCGGTGGGAATCTGAAACCGGGCGATGTAGTTATCCTGAAAGACGGCGCATACAACAATCTGGAAGAAATTCATTTTACGGGTCAGGGAGTCTTCGGTAAACCTGTTGTATGGAGAGCCGAGAATCCCGGAAAGGCTATCATCTCCGGCAGATTGAACCTGAAAGTGTATGGGGAATATTTGCAACTGGAAGACCTGTTCTTTTATAAAGCATGGGCAATACGGCATGATATGATTGATTTCCAAAAGGAACATGGAATTTATGCTTCAAACTGCCGCATGACCCGTTGTGTGATTGATGAATGTAACGACCCTCAGAAAGGTTCGCGCCCCCGGGAAGGAGATGAGTATTGGGTAGGATTGCGAGGTACGAATAACCGGATAGACCATTGTTACTTTGCCAACAAACGCGTAGGCGGGTTAGTGCTACAGGTTTGGCTACATGCCGACAGTCACTTAAATAATCATTTGATAGACCATAACTTCTTCGGCGAACGCCAACTTTATGGAGGCAATGGGGCGGAGATTATTCGTATCGGGCACTCCTGGTCGTCCCAGTTGGAATCCCGCACTATCGTTGAGGACAATGTGTTTTTCAGGTGTAACGGAGAAAATGAAATTATTTCCGTGAAGTCCTGTCACAATGTACTGCGCAGGAATCTGTTTTATGAGTCGGCAGGCGGGCTTGTTTGCCGTCATGGACATTATAATGTGATAGAATCGAATACATTTATCGGGCATAATCTTCGTGAGACTGCCGGTATCCGTATCATCAATCAAGGGCATACGGTTTATAATAATTATGTAAAAGATGTAAGATCATTCGGCTTGCTGGTGCGTGTGGGAGTCTATGAACGCCCTACGGCTGAGACAGACGTGAAGAAAGAACCGCTGACTTCATATCACCGGGTAGAGAATGTGGATATCGCTTATAATATATTCCTGAACAGTTCTTTGGAATTAGGAACGGGGCGTGGAGAGAAGATGCCCCGTAATGTCCGTTTTGCCCACAATCTGTTTGCCGGCCGAACTCCTGAATTGAAGATAGTGAGAACCGATGAAGTTCTTCCCGGCTTTTTGTTTTTGGATAACCAATGGGCATTTCCGGATAAAAATTCTCTGGCGACTGTTCCTTATGACCGGGTGCGGGCAGGATTTAAAACTGCGGAAATACCTGTAGGTTTAGAGAAAATGGAAAGAGAACGAGTTGATGCGTGTATCTTTGCAGCAGGACCATTGTGGTATGAAGCGCTGAAAGAGAATGTGAATTATATAGATATGCACCGCTAATCTGTCCCCCAATATGCACTCAGATATGAAATTCTTTTTATCGAAAATTTTGCCGGCTTCTTTGTTATTGGGAATACTCGGTACGAATTTGTACGCCGTAGAGTTATATCCCTGGCAATTAACCCGTGACTCTTTGTTGTTATTTGAAGGAACTACTTTTCGTTACACGGTAGATACTCCGGAGAATGAAGGATTGGTTTCCACTTTATTACCGGTAGCAGAACTGAAAGAACAATTAGTTCGCTCCGGTTCGGGCGCCTACCGTTGGTTTGCTTCTGACGGACAGGAAAAAACGGAAGGAACACCCGTGAACGGTGATTATCTACAATCATCTACTAAAAAACGTCTGCCTGTAGGAATACGCAAAGGAGCGTTGCCGCCCGTGATTAAACTGAACCGCACAACATTTACCGTAAAGACAGCAGGCAAGTTAATGCTTGACTTTTATGCCGGACAACGCAGTCCGATGACTACTGTAAGAATCCGCATTCCGGAGGGCATTGATGTAACATTGGATAACACGACGGTAAACGTAATCGGACGCGGAGAGGTGATTTTGCGTGATTTGCCCAAACAGTCTATCGGACGTACAGGAACCAACTATTCGTATAGTAAAGTAGGTGACGTTGAAATTCATAAAGAAGGAAAACACGGTAGCCTGTTAGTCTTTAAGAATCTGGATTTCCGCCCTTCCAATGGTCCTGATATACAGCTTCATATCAATGGTGTGGCATTGCCGGAGAAAGGGAATTATACGTTTGAGGCCGATTACGTGACTTCTGAACCCGAAGTTCTTTATAGTCCGGTGGCTACTGCAACTCTTGAAGGGGTGGCGACTGTTGCTGATTTCACCCGGAATGCTTTACGTGCATTTACCTGTAAAAAAGACTGGAACCTGTCGTCTGCCTCGTTCTATTGGACAGCTCCCCGCAATGCGGAATCGGTAACTTTGTTGCAATCCGGAGATAAAGGGAAAACCTGGAATCCTGCAAAAGCAGAAATATTGCCGGATGATGACTTTGCCACAGCTTCCCGCTTAAGCCCCAATCAGTTGTATGCTTTTAAACTGTTGGTAAAGGGTGGCGATAATCCGGGTGAATCGAATGTAGTTTGGTACTATTCCGGTCTTCAGGATGTAAAGAACGCAGGTGTAAAAGGCGATGGAATAGCAGACGATACGGAGGCTATTAATAAAGCGATTGAGGAGGTGAACAGAATCGGAGGAGGAATCTTACGGTTTACTGCCGGTAACTATAACGTGAGGACAATTCATCTTCTAAGCAATGTATGGTTGCACCTGGATGCCGATGCCGTAATTCAGGGACTTCCGAATGGTGATGCCCCCGAAACCACTTGGTTTAGCGACCGGGCTTATCGTTCGGGGCTTTCTCCAACCGACCCGCGCCCTTATTCCGACCCGGAGAATTATCTGACCAAACAAGATGTAGGACATACATTTTTCCGCAATGCCATGTTTTTCGGTGAACGTATTGACAATGTGAAGATTGTCGGTACGGGACGCATTACGGGCAACGGTCATCTCGTAACTTCCGACAAGGTTATGAATAATGCACCCGACAAGCGCTGTGATAAGATGTTCTCCCTGAAACTATGTACCAATATCGAAATAGGAGGATGGCACACGGGCAAGGATATGTGGTATGACCCGCAGAAAGACGAGCCTTATTATATGGAAGCGGACAATCAGAGAAACTATGACGTCAGCAATATGCTGCGTATAGACCAGGGAGGGCATTTTGTTCTGCTGGCTACGGGTACGGATGGAATTCATGTACATGACACTTATTTTGGCGGACACGATACACGGAACGCCCGTGATATTTATGATTTCATGGCTTGCAGTGACGTGACGGTGACGAATATTTATTCCCGTGTCAGTTCTGATGATATTGTGAAGCCCGGTTCGGATTGTTCGTTAGGCTTTACGCGTCCGGCACGTAACTACATGGTGCGTAATATCGTGGGTGATACAAATTGCAATCTGTTCCAGATTGGTTCGGAAACGGCAGATGATATTCAGGATTTGTATGTGGACAATATCTATGTATTGGGCGCCAACAAAGCCGGTTTTTCCATTTCCACTAATGATGGGGGACATATAAAGAATGTCTACCTGAACAGTGGAAAAACAGGCGCGATACATTCCCGTTCGGTGATGCGCCGCACACGTGCTCCGTTCTTTATTTCCATTTCCAACAGAGGACGCGTATTAGGTGCAGATGTAGCTTCGTTTACTTTTACGGAGAATGGCAGTGTCCGTAAGGAGTTGCTGGTTACCAATTCCGACATAGGGCAGGTGGAGAATATTGTGATTTACGGGGTAGATATAGACGAAGTATATGGAGGAAGTTCTTTCCGCGGTGGTCGTTGGAAGGCATACGATGGTTCTCAAAACAAGGCGACTCCTATCATTGCGGGTTTCAAATTGCCGGATACGGCGGATGTAGAGGGGGAACTAACCTTTCGTCTGCCGAATGGCTTGCATACGGGATACATAAAGAATGCGCAGTTCCATGATGTGAATCTTCTTGTGAAGGGAGGACATCCTTCGGAAGATGCGGAGGCTTGTCCGCCTGAGATTGGAGTGGGACGCTATAACGTGGGCGATTTGAAAACCCAACCTTCTTTCGGTTTCTGGGCGCGCCATGTAAAAGGTTTCGTATTGGATAACTGTAGAATCAATACCGAACAGAAAGACGGGCGTTATGCGGTGGTGCTGGATGATGTTATCGGTGCGGAGATAAAAGGCTTGCAGGTGGAAGAAGGTATTACGGAGAAGGAGAAGGTGAAAACTATCCGGAGTAAAGACGTTAATATTAAATGACTCAAGTTTCGCATGTTTTATGTTGTTAATAATCAGTTGTATCTCTATTAATAATCAGTAGTATCTCTAT